>NZ_CP030353.1:1742500-2042500 GCF_000876675.2 Novosphingobium sp. P6W | reverse complement strand
TAGACGCTGTTCCGGTCAAAGCCGCCATTGCGCCCGCCGCTTGACCGAGCAACGTTGCCCGCGTGGCCGTTTCTTTCCGACTTCACGACGAAGACGCAGACAATAGCGGTCACCATCTCCCAGCGGCGTGTGGCCGGATGAATTGCGCGCCATATTCTGAAATCCACCTCCCATGACCAATCCTTCATGTCCGGGCGGCAAGATCGTACCGAACAATTTATCGTTATTTCAATTTGATAGTACAGCTCTCAAGACGCCGGATGGCTGGAACATGACGAAACCGTAAATTGCATCGGCACGCAAATCGGGCGAATTTCGTAACTGCGATCAGCGGGTGCCAGCTTCGGCGATCCCCTGACCCGCAAGCGAAAAGGAACCGAAGTCATGCATAGCAAGTCGCTCCTGCTCCTCGCCGGCCTCGCACTGGCCGGTGCCACCACCGCCAATGCGGCAACGCCCGCAAAGGCCCCGTCCGCCCAAAGCCATCACACGAAAAAGGCGGCCCACCATGCGGCAAAGCCTACGACGAAAATGGCCGTCAAGAAGACCAGCAAGCCAGGCTGATCCCGCCCCTGCCTGTGGAGGCGCCGAAGGGGGCCTCCACAGCCGCTCTCGCGATGGATGAAGCGATGCGCGAGTATGCCGGCCCCTCCCCGATGCAGCGCCGGCTTGTCCGGCTGGCGCCGTTGCTGCTGCTGCTCGTACCCGCCGGAACGATGCTGCTTTCGGTTTCCCACACCGGACGCATGTGGTTCGCCTCGCTTGCGGGCCGGCCCGAAGCGCGCTCGCTCCTGCCCGGCATGACCATCGAGCCTGCCCCGTGGGAGCCGGGCCAACTGGTCGTTACCAGCATCCGTTCGGGCAGCGAAGCCCAGCTTCAAGGCATCACCGTCGGGGACAGCGTGCTGGATCTGAACGGCAGGCCCATCTTCACGCTGGATCAGGCGCACCATTATCTGCAACAAGGCACCGTTGTGCGGCTGTCAGTGTCGCATCAGGGCCGGCCGCGCACCATAGTGCTGGACCGGGAAGGAGCATGACGATGAGCCACAAGCTGCTGGTGATCGAGGATGACGATGACACAGCCTCCTTCATCGCCAAGGGCATGGGCGAGGAAGGCTTCACCGTCGACCGCGCCGACAACGGACGCGACGGCCTGTTCCTGGCCACCGACGGCGCCTATGACGCCATCGTGCTGGACCGCATGCTTCCCAAGATGGATGGCATGGCCGTGCTGGCCGCACTGCGTGCTGCTGGCATCGAAACGCCCGTCATCATCCTGAGCGCCCTGAGCACGCCCGACGACCGCGTGGCAGGCCTTACTGCCGGCTCCGACGATTACCTGACCAAGCCTTTCGCCTTCGCCGAACTGCTCGCCCGCGTTCGCCTGCTGCTGCGCAAACGCGGGGCCGGTGCGCCGGTAATAACCAGCTTCGCCTGCGATGATCTTGAAATGGACCTGCTTTCACGCAAGGTCCGCCGAGGCGGCCGGTCGATCGAATTGCAGCCGCGCGAATTTCGCCTGCTCGAATATCTGCTGCGCCATGCCGAACAGGTGGTGACGCGCACGATGCTGCTCGAAGGCGTGTGGGACTATCATTTCGATCCCGGCACCAATGTCATCGACGTGCACGTCAGCCGCCTGCGCCGTAAACTCGACGACGGCGCCGACCGGCCGCTGCTGCACACTGTGCGCGGAGCCGGTTACCGTCTGGGCATTTCGGCCTAAGCCCCTTGCAGGCGGGATGATGCGGGGTTCGGCTCTTTTTCGCTCCACGACGGCGCGCTTCGTCCTGCTGGCATTCGTGCTGCAGTTCCTTGTGACCGGCGGCGTCCTGGTGTTCGTCCAGGAGGCGAGCCAGCGCGCGCTCGCGGCCGAACAGCGCGAAGCCGTGGACGAACTGCGCGATGAGTTGACCGCTGCTTGGCGCGGATCGGGCGATCAAGGCCTGCGCCAGCTTATCCGTGCGCGCCTGGAGATCACCCACGGCGCCGTCGCGGTAATTCTTTACGCCGCGCCCGATGGTACGCCGATCGCCGGCAATCTCGATGCATGGCCCACAGTGATCCCGCCCGGCACCCGCTGGCTCACCATCGACCTCTACCGCGCCGGCAGCGAACGGCCGGAGCGCATGGGCGTCACCGCCGTGCGCTTGCCGGATGGCAAGCGCCTGCTGGCTGGCCACGTCATCGAATCGAGCCTGCGACTGGTCCGCGTGAACGAGGAGGCCGTGCTGGGCGCGCTTGTCGCCGGGCTGGCGCTGACTCTGCTGGGGGCGCTGGTCATCGGCCGCGTACTGTCGAGCCGAATCGAGGCGATCACCCAGACCGCAGGCGCGGTGGGCGACGGCGCGCTGGCAGCGCGCGTGCCCGTGGGCGGCAGCGGCGATGCCTTCGACCGGCTTGGCCTCTCCATCAACGCGATGCTGGAGCGGATCGAGGGGCTGGTCTCGCAACTGCGCATGATAACCGATGGGCTGGCGCATGACCTGCGCTCGCCAGTGACGCGCATGAAAGTGCTGATAGAACGCGCCGCCGCCGAAACACGCGACGACAACGCCCTCGCCGCGCTGGAACGAGTGGCGCAGGAAGCCGACACACTGCTCAGGATGCTCTCCACCGCGCTCCAGATCAGCCGCGCCGAAGCCGGCATCGGCCGCGACCGTTTCAGCGAGATCGACGTCGCCACGCTGCTGGAAGACCTCGTAGAGATCTACGGCCCACTCGCCGAAGACAGCGGCTTCGTGCTCGAAGCCAGTTCCCCGCCGGGCCTGCACGCCACCCTGCACCGCGAATTCATAAGCCAGGCGCTGGGCAATCTGATCGAAAATGCGCTCAAATATGCTCAAGGCGGCGGCAGCATCGCACTTTTCGCGCAGGAAGAAGACGGCCAGATCATCCTGACCGTCGCCGACGATGGCCCCGGCATTCCCCCCGAACGCCGCGCCGAGGCGCTCCGGCGCTTCGGAAGGCTCGATCCGTCCCGCCATCTGGCCGGCTCGGGCCTGGGGCTATCACTGGTTGAAGCCGCCGCGCGTCTCCACGGCGGGGATATCCGGCTGGGAGACAACGCCCCCGGTCTGCGGGTGGACCTGTCGATCAGCGGTTCATTGCATATGTGATCATCAGCGAGACCACTGTCATCAGCGACATCGCGGCGATGAAAGTGATGTCGGCGATCCGCTCCATCACATGAAGCCGCCTGGCCGTGCCCACCCGCAATGCGAAATAGGACGTCAGCGTCGCAACGAGGAACAGCGTTGCGTCCAGAGCCAGCAGATCGTCCGCTATGGTCGAGGTCCGTCCTACGACGATGACCAGTCGCAGGATGCCGATGGCGGTAAGGCACACGCCCGACATCCCTGCCGCGATCGGGCAGATCATTCGGCAGGTCCGCTCGTCGATCGCTGCCGCAGATCGTTGAGGCGTCCGGCTATCGGTGTCCTTCATCCGGTTGCTGTCCTGATGTAGCCGGTTCGTCCAAGCGGCGAATTTGAGCTGGCATGCCTGTCAGCCAGCTGACGGCCGGATTAAACCTCTGTCATGAAGCGCCATCGAGAGGGGCTGGAACGCAGGAATTTCGGGACTAGGATCGCCCAATGATCATCAGCCTTTTCTCGCAATCCAGCGCGTTATATTATGTCTGCGAATGGCTGGTGCGGATCGCCATGCTGCTCATTGTGCCCTCGCGCCGTACACCGGAAGCCACGCGCAGCTGGCTGCTGCTGATATTCTTCCTGCCGATCCCCGGCGTCCTGCTCTACCTCGCCATTGGTCGCCCCCGCTTCCCGGCATGGCGAGCGCAGCGGTTCGAGCAAGCAAAAGCGGCCCTCGCACCTGCGGCGGAACGATTGCAACCCGTTCCCATGCCTTGCGATGCAGCAGTTCTTGCAGCCAGACTTGGCGGACAACCCTCAGTATCCGGCAACGGCGTTGAACTGCTGACCGACTATGACCGCACTATCGACCGGGTGGTCCGGGACATCGACAAGGCTCGCAAACACGTCCGCATCCTGGTCTACATATTCGCTGATGACGCCACCGGCCAGCGGGTCGCAACCGCCCTCGCCCGCGCTGTGCAGCGCGGTGTCATCGTCAATGTTCTGGTCGACCCGGTCGGGTCGCATCGCTGGCTCAAGGGCTCCATTGCGCTTCTTCGCGGCGCCGGCGCGCATGTCCGGGAAGCCCTGCCTTTCCACTGGCTGCGCGGCCGTACCCGGCGCGACATGCGCAATCACCGCAAGCTGTTCCTGATCGACGGAGAGATCGGTTACGCCGGCTCGCAGAATATCGTCGACAAGGATTTCAGGCACGGCGTCGAGAACCGCGAACTGGTCGCCCGCGTAACCGGCCCCGTGGTGGCGGAAATGACGGCCACGTTCCTCACCGACTGGTTTCTGGAAACCGAAACGATGCCCGAAAGCGACATTGCTGTCTCGCATTCCGCAGGCACGGCTGAAGCGCAGCTTCTCCCCAGCGGGGCGAACTATCCGCTTGAGGGTTTCCAGACCCTGCTGACCTGGCAACTGCAACGCGCCGTCCAGCGGGTGATTATCACTTCGCCTTATTTCATCCCCGACGAACCCCTGCTGTGCGCGATGCGCACTGCGGTGATGCGCGGAGTGGAAGTCAATCTTATCGTCTCGGCCGTGGTAGACCAACCGCTGGTGAGCCTTGCCCAGCGATCTTATTACGACGACCTTTTGCGGTCCGGGATAAACGTCCATCTGTTTCGCCAGTACCTGCTCCATGCCAAGAACGTGAGCATCGACGGCAAACTGGGCATCGTCGGATCGAGCAACGTCGACTTGCGCTCGTTCCAACTCAACGAAGAGGTGAGCCTGCTTCTGCACGACCGCGCCAGCGTGGGCGCGCTCGAGGCAATCCAGGCAGATTATATCGCCCACGCCGATCGCCTCTCGCTGGAGAGCTGGCACCGGCGCCCCTTGACCCGCAAGATCGCCGAGAACATCGCCCGGCTGGTAAGCCCCCTGCTGTGAAATCTCCGGCAATTAATTCCAGGCTGCTGAGATATCGCAGCCTGGAAATGGTCGAGCGCCGCCTTTACTTCGTCTTCGGCAATGCGAAAGCGACTACGTAATCGCCCGGCGTCGTACCCATGTACATGTGCCCACCCGCCGCGATCACAACGTACTGGCGCCCGGTCCTTCGCGATATGTAGGTGATCGGTGTCGCCTGTCCGCCCGCAGGCAGGCGGCCGCGCCATAGTTCGCGGCCATTGGTAGTGTCGATGGCGCGCAGGTAGTTGTCGAGCGCCGCACCGATGAAAGTCACGCCGCCTGCGGTGTTGGCCGAACCGCCTAGATTGAACGCGCCCGGCATCGCAATGCCCAGCGGCGCGGTGTCAGCGGTGGTACCGAAGGTGCGGCTCCAGGCGATCTTGCCAGTGGTCAGGTCCACGGCGGCGATGTGGCCCCATGGCGGCGCTTCACAAGGGATGCCCAGAGGCGAAAGCATCGGCAGCAGGCTGACGCCGTAATTGGTTCCCATCTGCGGCAGGTAACCAGGCGCGTGGGAGTCCTTCGCAAGTGCCGGCTTTTCAGTGTCCGAGCCGTGGCGGAACAGGCGTACCTCCTGCGGGATCGCGGCAGAGTTCACGATCATCAGGTTTCGCGCCGGATCGATGCTGACGCTGCCCCAGTTGAGCACGCCGAACGTGCCCGGCCACTGGATCATGCCGCGCTCCGACGGCGGTGTGAAGTTGCCCGCGTAATCGAGCGAGCGGAAGCGGATTCGGCACCACATCTGGTCAAGCGGGGTCGCGCCCCACATCGATGCCTCGGTCAGCAGCGGCGGCGCGAAGGAGGGGAAGCCCTTCACGTAAGGCTGCGTGGGAGAGTAGCGCTCGCCCGGAATTTTGCCACGCGGCACGGCGCGTTCCTCGACGCCGGTGAGCGACTTGCCGGTGCGGCGGTCGAGGATGAATATTTCGCCGCGCTTGGTTGGAGCAGCCAGGGCCGGCACCTTGCGGCCATTCACGCTATAGTCGAACAGCACCGGCTGGGCGGGCATGTCGTAGTCCCAGATGTCGTGATGCACGGTCTGGAAGTGCCAGCGCACCCGGCCCGTCTTCACGTCCAGCGCGACGATGGAACTGGCATAGCGTTCCAGCATGGGATTGCGGTGGGTGCCGACGTGGTCGGGCGTGGCGTTGCCGGTGGGCAGGTAGACGAGGCCTAGCGCAGGGTCGGCGCTGAACACACTCCAGGCGTTGACCGAGCCGCGCGTCCAGCCCTCGCCGGGGCCGGGCATCGGGGCATCATCCGGGCGGCCGCTGTCCCAGGCCCAGAGCAGGCGGCCACTTTTCACGTCATAGGCGCGCACGACGCCTGAGGGATCGTCCTTGGTGAAGTTGTCGCGCACGTAGGAGCCGAGGATCGCGGTGTTGCCGACGATTACGGGCGGGGAGGACGTGTAGGATCGCAGCGGGTCGACATCGCCCAGCCCGGCATCGAGGTTGACGGTGCCCTTCTCGCCGAAGTCGGTGCAGGGTGCGCCGGTGGCGGCATCGCTCGCCAGCATCCGGCCATCGACGGTCATGCTGATGATGCGTTTGGCGCACAGGCCAGACGCGGCGGGGTCTGCGTGGTAGGACACGCCCCGGCAATTGAGCATCTGGGCATTGCCGATTTTCGTGTGCGGATCGCGTAGCCACACCTGCCTGCCACTGTCGGCATCAAGGGCGAAGACTTTGCCGGTGGGGGAGCAGAAGTAGACCTTGTCATCGACCATCAGCGGAGTCGCCATGAACGAGATCGACTTGATTTCGGGGCGCTTGGCGCGGGTGTCGCCGGTTTCGAAGGACCAGACCTGCGCCAGCTTCGCGGCATTGGCCGGAGTGATCTGTGCAGCGGGAGAGTGGCGGGTGCCGGCGGAGTTGGCGCCGTAGGCCGTCCACTCGGCGCTGGCGGGGTTGGCTGCCACCGCGGCGACGGGACCGCGTGAGGGCAGAACATCGAAGGTCGGGTTCATGGCGAATGTCGCGCCCAGCAGCACCGCCGCCACCGCGACCGCCGTGCCAAGCCCGAAGCGTGTCAGGGCGTCGCCAGCCCGGATCATCCGGCGGCGAACCGGCGGGAGCGCCAGAACAGCGCCGATTACGGCGGGTCCCGCGATGCGCGGGAGGAGTTGCCAGAATTGGCCGCCTACTTCCCAAAATGACCATGCCACGGTCCCCGCCAGCAAGGCCGCATAAAGCCACAATCCTCGCCTGTCGCCGCGCCAGAGCAGCACGCCCGATGCGAGGCACGCGAGTCCCGCAATCAGATAATAGGCCGAGCCGCCGAGCATCAGCAGCTTCGCCCCGCCCAGAGCCAGCACCGCGCCGATGGCGAGCAGCACCGCTCCCGCCAGCCAGCGCGGCCAGCCGGAGGCAACCTTCTTGTCGTTCATCCTCGCGTCCTCTCCCGGAACGGGGCCGTGCCATTCGGCACATTGTTTTCGTTTTCGTCATCCCCGCTTTTACGGGGATGACGGAGTTGTTGGTGCCAGCGTTGCCGCTATGTCTCGATCACCGCGATCGCGGTGCGCACGTCCACCGTATCGCCGCTATCGACGAGGATGCGCAGCAGGGTGCCCGAGACCGGCGCGGGAACTTCCACCGTAGTCTTGGCGGCTTCCACCTCGACGAGGTTTTCGCCCTCTTCAACACGCTCACCAACTTCCTTGAGCCAGCGCACAATCTCGCCGTCCTGCATGCCCATGCCGTATTGCGGCAGGACCATCGTGAATTCAGCCATGGTCCGTTCTCCTCAAGCGGGCTGGGGTTGCGGCGCTGGCGCACCGACCAGACGGCGGGCCACATCGATGATCCGTTCGACCGAGGGGTAGAGCGGTTTTTCGATGTGCGGGCTGAACGGCAGATGGGTGTCAGGCGTGGTCACCCGGACCACCGGCGCGCGCAGGGCTTCAAAGGCCTCTTCGGCAATGGTGGCGGCGATCTCGCTGGCGGCGGAGCAGGTCTTGTGCGCGGGGTCGACGCAGATCGCGCGGCCGGTCTTGCGCACCGAGCGCAGGATGATGTCGCGGTCGAGCGGCACCAAGGTGCGCGGGTCGACCACTTCCACCGAGATGCCTTCCGCCTTCAGCTTTTCCGCTGCTTTCAGCGCGATGTTCACTGCGCCCGCGATGGCCACCACGGTCACGTCGGTGCCCTCACGCTTGACCTCGCCCTTGCCGAGCGGGATCACGAAGTCGAGGTCGTCGGGGACTTCGGACTTGACCATCCAGCAGGTCGAATCCTCGAACGACATCACCGGGTCATCGTCGCGGATCGCGGCTTTCAGCAGGCCCTTCATGTCATGCGCATTCGACGGCGCGATGATCTTCAGCCCCGGCATGTTCATGAACATGGAATAGGGCCGGTCGGAGTGCTGCGCGGCATTGGAATTGCCGTAGAACAGACACGACCGGATCACGAGCGGCAGCTGCGCCTGGCCGCCATAGATATAGCGCGACTTGGCGATGATCGAGCAGATCTGGTCCATCGCCGGGAACAGGAACGAGGAAATCGTCGCGTCCACGATGGGCCGCATCCCCACCATCGCCGCACCGCCCGCTGCGCCGATGAAGCCGTTTTCCGAGATCGGCGTGTCACGCACGCGCTCCTCGCCGAAACGTTCGACGAACCCGGTGGTGGTGCCAAAGACGTTGCAGCGAATGTCCTCGCCCATGATGAAGACCTTGGAATCGCGATCCATTTCCTCGGCCTGCGCCTGATAGATGGCTTCCAGGTAGGTGATCTTGGCCATTTTTCCGGCTCCTTCTTCAGGCGTGTGCACGTACATCGTCGGGGATCGGCAGGCGATCGACGAAGACGTGGTCGAAGGCCTCTTCGAAGGCCGGGTATGCGCTTTCGCGGGCGAAGTTCAGGGCATCGGCGACTTCCTCAGCCACCTGAACGTCGATCGCATCGAGATCGGCACCGGAAATGCCGTCCTCGACCAGCCGGGCACGATAGAGGACGATGGGGTCGCGCGCCAGCCACTCGTCATGCTCCGGCCCGCGCGGGGTGAGATCGCGGCCCATGTTCACGGCGTGGTCGGCGTAGCGATAGGTCTTTGTCTCGATCAGCGTGGGGCCTTTGCCGGCGCGGGCGCGGTCGACGGCCTCACGCACGGCGGCTTCCACCGCGTCCACGTCCTGCCCGTCGACGATGACGCCGGGGATGCCGTATCCGTGTGCGCGGTCGGCGACATGAGCGCCCGCGACGCCCGCTGCGGTCGGTGTCGACATGCCGAAGCGGTTGTTTTCGCACACGAAGATCGCGGGCAGTTTCCACACGGCGGCAAGGTTCATGCCTTCATGGATCGCGCCTTCGCTGGAAGCACCGTCTCCGAAGAAGCACAGCGCCACGCGGTCCAATCCCTGCAGCTTGGCGCCAAGCGCTGCCCCTGCGGTGACCGGGCCGCCCGAACCGACAATGCTGGTTTCCCCCAGGCTGCCCATCGAGAAGTCCGACAGGTGCATCGACCCGCCCTTCCCCTTGCAGATGCCGGTCACCTTGCCGAGCAGTTCCGCCATCAGCGGGCGCAGCTTCGCGCCCTTGGCAATCGGGTGGCCGTGACTGCGGTGGGTGCCGACCATGTAATCGTCGTCGCGCAGGGCCATGCAGGCGCCCACGCCCGAGGCTTCCATGCCGGCGTAGGTATGCAGCGCGCCGGGGATTTCGCCCGCCGCATGGATGGTTTCCGCGCGGGTTTCGAACTGGCGGATGCGTTGCATGCGCCGGTACTTCTCAATCCTGCGGTCGTTGTCGCGACTAGCGCTCATGACAGATCCTCTCTCAATGGACGGGTGCGGGCTGGGGAGCGTCGACGGCCTCGAACAGTTCGAGCGGGGCCGCGTACATCGGTTCGGGAGCGCCGGCGGTGATCGCGTAGACGTTCTCCATATGGCAGGGGCCAAGCATCGCGCCGAAGTAGAGACTGTCGAGCGAGATCAGCATGTTCTCCTCCATCACGAAGCCCTCCTTGACCCCGGCGAGCCCGGCGGCAGGGAAAGCCAGCGGAATTTCGAGCGGCATCAGGCCGATGCCGTGGGCGACCACCAGCAGCTTCTCAGGCGTGGCGACGCCGTGGGCTTTCAGGTGCTCGTACCCGATCGCGGGCAGGCTGGCGGTGGAGACACCGGGGCGCAGTGCGTCAACCATCTTGAGAAACGCATCGCGCAGGATGTCGTGCTGGCGGCGGTATTCCGGGCTGGCCTTGCCGACCACGGCGGTGCGGTTGATGTCGACCCAGAAGCCATCGTGGATGCCCTGCGTTTCGAGGATAACGATGTCACCGCTGCGTAAACGGCGGTTGCCACGGGTGCGGAACAGGTCGGGGATGAACTCGTCCGCCTCGTAAGCGCCGCCGAACAGCATAGCGCCTTCGTCCACCGGGATCACTTCGTTGCGGACCATGAAGTCGCAGATGCGCGCCTGCACGTCGTTCCAGTCGGCGCCTTCGTGGAGCAGCGATCCGGCATGGGCGATGATCCGGTCTGCCAGCTTGCCCAGCTTGCGGTAGCGCGCCAGTTCGCCGGGCGTCTTGACCACGCGCACGCGCATCATGAAGTCCAGCACGTCGCTGTATTCGTGAGGAACGGTGCCCGCGATCCGCGCCGAGACGCGGTGTTCGTCGAAGCCGACACGCCCTCCCGCCAGGCCGTGATCCGCCAGCGCCGAGGCGATTGCGGCGGCTATGTCAGGCTGACAGGTTCCGGCGATGGCACCCACCATGCCGCCCGCATCCTCGGCCAGTTGGCCGCCGTTGCGATCCGGGTCGATATAGCGGCTGACTTCGCAGAAGTTGAGCATGTCGAACGTGCGCAGTTCGCCAAAGGTGCAGGCGTCCCCGTCCTTGTTGAGGACGGCGACGAGGCCCAGGTTCGCCTCCGGGATCACCAGCGTCAGAGGTTTGGCCGGATCGGCATAGACGATGGCCGCCGCCATCGGCTCCATTTGCCCCCAACGTTCGAGGATCGAGTGATAGCCAACCGCATAGCGCACGTCATGCGGGTGGCTAAGGACCACCGCGTCCAGCCCCTGCGGCGCCATCATCGATCGCAGCCGGTCGGCCCGCGGGTTCGAAGGTGCGGTCATGCCGCCTCCTCCAGCCCCTCGTTGGCGACGTTGGAGACGACTTCGCCCTTCGCCACATCGCGCAGGAATTCATGGTTGAGGATGAATCGCACGTCGCCCGCATCGTCGGTGAAGGCGACGGCGCCGTGGCCCATGAACAGATATTCGGTCACTTCCTCGCAGCGCGCCTCGCTGTGGCGCGATCCGATCGGCTCGTAACCATAGGTCCCTGCGGGCGCCGAGCCGACATCGTAGATCAACTCGCCCTTGGTGACGAAGTACTGCCCGTGGCCGAGGTGCCAGTGGGGGGCGAAGGTGGCGCCCGGCTCCATGTGCACCCACAGCACCCAATCGCCGGTTTCCTCGCTGTAGCGCAGCAGGCGGATCGTGGTGCCGACGCCCAGCGCCACTTCGTGGCAGTCATTGATGTTGACGATGAGATCGCCGAGTTTTCCGGGTTCGTGCAGAACAGTCATGGTTGTCTCCTCTTCCCAAATTGAATGTTTCCTTGGACAATCACATCGTGGCGGTAAGCCCTTCATCCGCCGGGATGACGGCGCCGTGCACGCAGCTCGACTTGTCATCGAGCAGGAAGCAGACCAGCTGCGCGATCTGCACCGGCTCCATGAAGAACTTGCGGCGCGGGCTGGGGTGGCCGTCCATCAGCGCGGCGATGGCCTGCTCTCCCTCGGGCGTGCGCAGGTTCGCGGTGAGCGGCGTCGCCACCGCGCCTGGGCACACGCAGTTGATGCGGATGCCCTTGGGGCCAAGTTCCGCCGCCAGCGTGCGCGAAAGCATCGCCACCGCCGCTTTAGAGGCGCTGTAGGCACTGTCGCCCGCGCGCCCCGCCACGCCGCTGACCGAGCCGATGAACACGATTGCGCCGCTGCCCGTCTCGATCATCGCCGGCAGCACCGCCTGCGTGACGTAGAAGGTGCCCTTGAGGTTCACGTCTATATGCCGGTCGAACAGCGAAAGCGGGCTTTCGGGCACCGGGTTGGGCGCCCAGATGGCCGCGTTGTTAACCAGCAGCGTGACCGGTCCAAGCGCAGCCTCGATCCCGCGCACGGCCTGCGCCACGGCCTCGGCATCCGAAATGTCGACATGGACGGCGTGGTCGAGCGCGCCGCTGGTGACTTCCTTGTCGAGGTCGGCTTGGGGGGCGTCGGAGAGCACCGCGACCTTGGCCCCCGCCTCGTGCAGCAGCTTTGAAACGGCAGCGCCGATGCCGCTGGTGCCGCCGGTGACGAGCGCGACTTTTCCTGCAAGATTGCTCATTGCGCGGTGAAACCTCCGTCCACGATCAATTCCGACCCATGCATGTAACCCGCCTCGTCCGAGGCCAGGAAGCGCACGGTCTTGGCGATGTCGATGGGATCGGCCATCCGCCCGATCGGGTGGGCCGGAGCGAGACCGGCGGCAGCTTCCTCGACCGAGGCAGCAAAACCGCTGTCGACGATGCGCTGGAGGATGTGATCGACCATGCCGGTCTTCACGCCGCTAGGATGCACGGAATTGACCCGCACCTTGTAGTTCAACGCCGAGAATTCCATCGCGCAGGCCTTCACGAACAGCGCCACCGCGCCCTTCGACGCGCAGTACCCGGTGTGCAGCGGCGAGCCGATCTTGCCCGCGACCGACGAGATCACGACGATGGACGCGCCGTGCGGAAGATCCTCGCCCGAACGCTTCATCAGGTCGATCGCCGACTTGGTGCCCAGGAACACGCCGTCGACGTTGACAGCCATCTGTTTACGCCATTGCTCAAGCGTGGTGTTCTCCATCTTCTCGACCACGACGATGCCAGCAACGTGGATCAGCGTATCGAGCCGGCCATAGCGTGCCTCGATAGCCGAGATCGCCGCTTGCCAGGATGCCTCATCGGTGACGTCGAGCTGAAGGTAGCCCCAGTCGGGCTGGGCCGCGCTCCATTCTGCCGGCAGATCGGCGCCGACGACTACCGCCCCGGCCTCGGCCAGCGAGCGGGCGATTTCACTGCCGATGCCGCCGGTGCAGCCGGTGACAAGCGCTATGCGTCCTTCAAGCGAACCGATCATGCGGGCACTCCTGTGATAGCCGCTTCGCCAAGATGGTCGAAACAGCGGATGTCGGGATCACCATCAAGGCAGGCATATCCATCGGCGGACATGGCGACGTGGTAGGGGCGCAGCGCGTGCTCCTCCTTCGCCTGCATCGTGGTGAAGAATTCGGTGAACACGAAGGCGTTCGGATCGTCCTGCGATTGCAGGACCTGGAACAGCAGGGTATCCGGCTCGTTCGCCCGCACATCCTTCTGGAGCTGCGTCGTCAGTTCGATGAAACGCTGCGTCTTGTCCGGTTTTGTGCGGACATGCATAATGACTGCAATCACTTGAAGGACCTTTCGTCATGTGGGGGGAAATGCTGGCCGAAGCGGCGCAGGCCGCGCAGGGACCGAACCCTGCATCCGCGCAGCCGCTGGTCGAACGCCTGCTCACCGCGAAACCCGGCGATGCCGATGCGCTGACCCTGGCGGGGATCGTGGCCCAGCGTACCGGGCGCATGGAAGATGCACTGGGCGCCTTTCGCGCCGCGCGTGATGCCGACCCGCTCGATGCGGGGCGCCACCAGAACCTGGGCGTGGCGCTGAAGAACGACGGCGCCTATGACGAGGCCCTCGCCGCTTTCACCGCCGCGCTCGACCTGCGTCCCGGCCACGATGCCACGCTGGCGAACCTCGGCTCGTGCCTGATCGCGGCCGGGCGCTGCGATCAGGCCATCAAGGTGCTGGCCGCTGCGGGCGACAAGCCCGACGCGCTGAACAACATGGGCGTGGCGCTGGCGCGCCTGGGCCGTCACGATGAGGCGGCCGCGCACTACAACCGCTCGCTGGCCTTGCGTCCCGGCCATCTCGAAACCGCGCTCAACCTGATTGATGCGCTGACGGCCAGCGGCAGCAGGGACGAGGCGGAAAATCTCGTGCGTCAGGTGCTGAAGGCACAGCCGCGCAATATGCGCGCCGCGAACCAGCTTGGGCTGATGCTGGAAAGTGCCGGGGATTTTGCCGGTGCCTCCGCCGCGCTGCGCAGCGTCTTCGACCCTGCCGCGCCCAACCATGCGCTTGGCGTCAATCTCGCCCGCAACCTGATCCGGGCCGGTAGCCCCGAGGACGCGCTTCGGGTCAGCGGCGCGCTCGTCAAGACGCAGCCAAGCGTCACCACGCCGCTCGCGCTGGCACTGGCGGCTTACGAACATCTCGGCCAGACACGTGAACGCGACGGGTTGATGGCCTTGGATCGCTTTGTGTCGGTGCATGATATCACCGTCCCGCCCGGTTTCGCCGACATGGCGCAGTTCAACGCGGCGCTGGTGGCAGAACTGCGCGCCCATCCCTCGCTGACCTTCGAGCCGGAGGGCCTCGTCACCCGGCAGGGCCGCCAGAGCGGCGACCTCGCCGATGCCGGAACCCCGGCGCTGCGCGGACTGGCCATCATCGCCAGAGAACACCTCGCAGCGGCCCTCACCGGGTTCGCCGCCCAGACCGCCGATCACCCGTTCCTGCGCGCCCTGCCCGCGAACTGGAGCCTGACCCTGTGGGGCACGATCCTCCAGCCCGGCGGCGAAGTAAGTGCCCATATCCATGCGCCCAACTGGCTCTCGGGCGTCTATTATCCCGAGTTCGACAGCGCCGAAGGGGGCGATGACGGCGCTTTCGCGATCGGCGTGCTTCCCGGCGAACTGGGCAGCGGCGGCAGTCCCGTCGTCAAGGCCCCGCGCGCCGGGCGCATGATCCTGTTTCCCTCCTACCTCTGGCATGGAACGCTGCCTTTCGGGGGCGAGAAGGAACGCATCAGCTTCGCCTTCGACCTCGTGCCCGCAGGCGTGGGCCAGCCGCACAAGCTGCGCTGAAGGCCCACAAGGCACGGAAGGGGAAACCGCCGCCACCATCACTCAGAATTTCGCCGAGCCTTCGATGCCGAAGCTGCGCGGCGGGGCGTAATTGGTGAAGTTGAACAGTCCCGCCACCGAGTTGGCCGAAACGCGGTATACCTTGTCCAGCAGGTTCCGCCCGAAAATGGCGACCCGGTAGCGTTCGTCGGGATCGGTCCAGCCGATGCTCGCGCCCATCAGAGTACGCGCCTGCCCCTGCGAATAATCGGCGTTGAGCGTCGTGGATTCGAACTGCGCCTGGTAGTTGATGTCCGCATTGAGCGAGACCGTACCGAAGTCCGCAGGTGGGAATTCGTAATGCGCATTGGCCCCGGCTGTCCACTTGGGCGCGCCGCGCAGTTTCAGGTAGGACGCATCCTCGTTGACGCCGTCGCCGTTCACATCCGTGCTGAAGTTGATGTACTTGGCCTTCTGGTATCCCACCGAAGCGCCCAGCGTCAGGCCGGGGATCGGAGCAGAGGAGATTTCTAGTTCCACACCTTTCACCTCCGCCTTGCCGGCGTTGGTCGTGCGCGTCTCCTGACCCGGCAAGCCCGTAATCGGGTCAACGAAAGGCACCACAGCGTCGCGCTGGAGATCGTTGTACTTTACGTAGAACGCCGCCACATTGACCCGCAGCTTGCGGTCGGCGGTTTCGGTTTTGAAGCCCAGTTCGAAGCTGTCGGCCGTCTCCTCTCGAAACGGCAGCGCCGATGTGGCCGACATCGCCTGTTCGTTGTAGCCGCCTGACTTGTAGCCTTGGCTATAGGTGAAGTAGTTGTTGATGCCCGACGCGATTTCCCAGCGGTAGCCGGCGCGGATCGTGGGCTTGCTGAACTTGGCGCTATCGCTGTACTCGGGCCAGAACCCGGTCGCGATGATAGAGCGGCGAACTTGCGGGCGGACCGAAAAGTCCTTGCTTTCCTTGGTATAGCGCGCGCCCAGGAACACCGAGAACGGATCGGCGACTTTGTACTCCGCCTCTCCGAACACCGCGTAGCTGTCGACCTTGTAGTTCGCGGTGGACTGGTTCGGGTCCGTCAGCGCGGTGGGATCGCCCAGGAAGCGCAGGAAACCGAGGAAGCTGGTCGCGTTGGCATCCAGCGTCTGGCCCCAGTACATGGCGCCGGCGGTGAACTTGATGCTGTCAGAGAAGTCGGAGCTGAACCGGGCTTCGGCGCTGTACTGCTTGCGCGTGTCCTCGCGGGTGGAGACGAACAGGTACGCGTTCTCGCCGGTGTAGTCCGAAGGCAGCTCCGAACGCACCCGGCGCCAGCCGCCGACCACGGTGATCGTGCCGGTGCCGTCCATGGTATGCTCGCCCCGCAGGAATATGCCGTCCACGTCGACGCGGTGGCCGTCCAGCGTACCCACGCAGGTCGGCGCGGTGGCGGAGCCTTCGCACAGGGTCGTGCCGGTCTTGAACGGGCTCTGCCCGGTGGTCTGGATGCCGGGGAAGCCGACCACGTCGATCAGGAAACCCGGCGGCGTTTCGTTGACGGACGGCGGGCTGTCACCCCGGTCGCGCAGCAATTCGTAGGTCAGCATCAGGTTGGTGTCGTCGGTCGGCTCCCAGAGCAGCTTGGCGCGGCCGCTGAAGTACCGGCTGCCGCCCCAGCGCTGGCCGCGGCCGGGAACACCTTCGAAACCGTCGACGGAATTGTTCTTGGTCAGGCGATAATAGCCGTCGCTTTCCTGGAACGAACCGGCGGCGCGGAAGTAGAGGTTTTCCGACAAGGGAATGTTGATCGAAGCCTTTACGTCCTTGGTGTTGAAGCTGGAATAGCCGAGGCGCACTTCGCCGCTGAAGCCAGGCTCCGGCTTCTTGGTGATGACGTTGACGACGCCGCCCACGGTGTTCTTGCCGAACAGGGTGCCTTGCGGGCCGCGCAGGACTTCGATGCGCTCGACGTCGAACAGGTCGAACAACTGGGTCTGGACGTGCGCCAGCACGAAGTCGTCGACGACGACGCCGACAGCCGGCTCGAAGGTCAGGATGATGTCGCCGGTGGACTGGCCGCGAATGCCGATCGAGGCAGCGTTGAACCCCGGTACGTTGGTGATGACCACGTTGGGAACATCGCCGGCCAAAGCGCGGATATCGTTGGCGAACTTGTTCTCGATCGCCGCCTCGGTGAAGGCCGACACTGCGACCGGCGTGTCCTGAATGGATTCCGAAATACGCCGCGCGGTGACGACGATGTCCTCAAGGCCGGTCGACTGGCCGGACTGGCTAGTGCCTTGCGGCTGCGGCCCGGGCGCCGTCTGGGCCAGGACAGTGGTGCTTGCGCTCGTCAGCAGCCCCGTGACGAGCAGTTTGCAGACGCAATTCAGGTGTGACTTGCCGATCATGGTCTTCCCCTCCGAACCGACTGCCTTTTTCTGATGGGGCAGTTCGAATCACTGCCGACGTTTTCGTCCGGCTTCTATAAATGAGTGCAGATGTTCATTTTTGTGAAGACAAAAAATACAATCATGTATGATTTGTTTTATCGCAATGCAGCGACGGCAGGGTGAAGAGATTGCTTTGGACAACTGCACGCTTCTAGAATTTCGAGAGAATAACGAGGGAAACGAGATGCGCGGGGGACTTGCTGCAGTGCAGGAGACGACAGCAGAAAAAACGCCTCCGAGTCGGCGCCGCTACACCAGTCCGGCGATGACGGAGCGCCGCGCACGAATCGTCGACGCTGCCCACCGCATCCTGGGCGAAGGCGGGGTTGCCGCGCTGACCATCCGCAGGCTGTCGGACGAGGCCGGGGTAGCCCAACGCACGCTCTACCGCCTGTTCGGCGACAAGGACGGCGTCATCAGCGCGACGGTGGTGGACCGCATGGTGGAAGTGCGCGAACACATTGCGCGGCGCGACCATACCTATACGCTGCCGATGGTGTTTCGCGAACTCGACTGGATGGTCAGCGAACTCGACCGCGACAGCCTCTACGCGCGGGTGGTGATCGATTTCGTCTTCGCGCCGGAAGTCCGCACGCTGGAAGTGAACGAACTGACCTCGGTGGCGCGCAGCCGTTTCGCCGGGTGGCTGGAACACCAGCGCGGCAAAGGCAGCGTGCGCGGCGATCTCGATAACGAGGCGCTGGTCGACACGCATGTGATGCACGAATTCCTGGTCTACCGACGCTGGTCGCTGGGGCAGTGCGGGTCGGAGCAGTGCCGCCTGGAACTGCACGCCTGCTTTCTCCAGAGCGCTTCGCTGGTGCTGACGGGAGAGCTGCGCGAGGTCTATCTGGCGAAGCTGGTCGCGCTGCTGAAACGGATCAGGCGAATGCGCAAATAGCCCGAAGAATGGGCGGATAACGGGAGAGTTAACGGCAATGACACTTGAAGACCTGACCGCGCGCGAAGCCATCCGCCAACTGCGCATCGACTATTCGACCGCCTTCGACACGATGGACGAAGCCGCCGTGCGCCGAATTTGCACGGAAGATATCGTGTGCGAATACCCCATGGCCTTTGGCGGCGATTACGAAGGCGTGGAGGCGGTGCTGGGCCTGTTCCGCGACAACTGGCGCCACTGCCGCGCGCCGCTGGAGACGCTGCATTACATCGCCAATCACTCGATCGAACTGACTGGGCCTGACAGCGCGCGCGGACACTGCCTGCTGCTGGACCTGGTCACGCGCCAGCATGAAGGGTCCGCCATCGTTACCCAAGGCGGCGAAGCCAATCCGCTGCTGCTGATCGGGCGTTACGACGATGTCTACGTCCGCCAGGATGGGCGGTGGAAGTTCGCACGGATTGCGCTGACCATGTTGTGGCCCAAGCGCTCGGATTGAGGCGGCGAACAGTCGTCCCGGACTTGGTCCGGGACGACGTCAAGCTCACTCTCCGGTTTTATGTGCCGAACCGAAAGGCGTTTCCGGTTTGCCACTGCGCAGAACATATGCCCTTGATCGGATATACTGGCGCAGTGCTTCGATCTGGTCCGGTGTGAACTCACCGAACGCGGGCATTCCGTTCGGCACCAGTGCGCCGTCCTTGACGACTTGCGCGAACACTTGGGAATCATGCGGGATCGGCGAAGCGCGCAGGTCCGGCGCGGTGCCGCCTGCGACCACCCCGGTGCCATGGCATACTGCGCAGCGTCCGCCGAATATCCCCTCTCCGCGCGCGGTGAGCGCAGCGTTCGGCTTGTAGTCGGCATCCTCGAAGGCAACTGCTTTATACGGAATGCGGGCCGGCAGCGTCTGTTTGCCGCCGATCGCGAACGTGAGCACCCGGCGCGCCTGGGTGCGGTAATCGATGCCGTACTTCTCGAACATTGGACCGAACAGGCCCACGCTGGTACCTATCCCGGCGATCACCGTGACGTATTGCTTGCCGTTCACCCGGTAGGTTATCGGCGGCGCCACCACGCCGGCACGCGCGTCGAAGTTCCACAACCGCTTGCCGTCCTGCGCGTTGTAGGCGGAGAACCCGCCGTCGGGCCGTCCCTGAAATACCAGATTGCCGCCCGTCGCCATGATGCCCCCATTGCCGTGGGTGGGCATCGGCAGCTTCCAGCGCGCCTTCTGCGTCACCGGGTCCCAGGCGATCAGCCAGCCAGTGACTTTGCTGCCGCCCGCGTCGATGGCGTAGCCAACGCCGGGCGACAGGCCCATTCCGCCCGCGAACTTGAAGTTCTCCCTCGTGATGCCGGTGTCGTCGAAGCGCACCTGCAAATCGATGGCGGGGATATAGGTCAGGCCGGTCTTGGGGCTGAAAGCCATCGGCATCCAGCTATGCGCGCCCAGCGGAGTGGGGCGGAACGTGGTCTTGCCGCTTTCATACCGCACGCCCGGGTTTTCGACCGGACGGCCTGTGGCCAAGTCGATCTTCTTGGCCCAGGTCACCTGCACGAAAGGTTCGGCGGAGATCAGCTTGCCGTCCTTGCGGTCGATCACATAGTAGAAGCCGTTCTTGGGCGCCGTCGTCACTACCTGACGCGGCTTGCCGTCGATCGTCAGGTCGGCCAGCTGCATGTCCATCGCGGCGTTGAAGTCCCAGCTTTCGCCGGGGTTGATCTGGTAGTGCCATTTGTACTTGCCGGTCTTCGCATCAAGCGCGACGATCGAGCAGACGAACAGGTTGTCACCTTTGCCGAGACTGCGGATTTTGTGGTTCCACGGCGCGCCGTTGCCGGTGCCGATCAGGATCTGGTCGTTGGCCTTGTCATACGTGATCGAATTCCATGCGGAGCCGCCGCCGCCATACTTCCACCATTCGCCATGCCAGGTTTTGGCGGCCATCTCCTGCGCCGCGTCCTCGAAGCCCTTCGCAGGGTCGCCCGGGACGGTGTAGAATTTCCAGAGGAACTTGCCGGTATCCGCATCGAAAGCCGTGACAAAGCCGCGCACCGCGCTTTCGTCGGACCCTGCATTGCCGATGATAACCTTGCCATCAAACACGCGGGGCGGGCCGGAGATAAACATCGGCGCGCCGTCGTCCAGCGTCTGCACGGTCCAGACGGGGGCGCCGGTCTTCTCGTCCAGCGCGACCAGGCGGCCGTCCTGCGTGGCGGTGATCACCTTGTGGTTCCAGTAGGCCACGCCCCGGCTACCCCAGCCCTGCCGCAGACGCACGCCCGAAGCCTCGGGCGCCTTGGGATCGTGTTCCCACCGGACCTTGCCGGTGGCGACGTCGATTGCTCGCACCACCGAATAACCGGTGGCCAGGTAGACGCTGCCGCCCACCTCGATGGGTCCGGTGGCAGGGTTGCCGGCTGGCAGGTCCACCGACCAGACGAGACCCAGATCCTTGACGTTGCCTTCGTTGATCTGCTCCAGCGGGCTGTAATGCTGCTCGCCGTAAGTGCGCCCGAACGCGGGCCAGTCGTCGCCGCTGCTGGCGTCGTCGAGTTGCTGGAGCCAAGCCTCGGGCGCCTGCTTTCCGGCCAGCGCCTGCTGGTCCGCCGAACCGCAGGCCGCAAGGCTCCACACCAGCGCACCGAGCATGACGGGCCGCAGCATCTTCAAATCGCCTTTCACCAACACGCAGAGCACCTCTTGTTCGCAGATGGGGGCGGTGCCCGGTCCTCCCCATTGCCGTGCAAGGGGGAGGACCGGGTTAGCCTTACAAGTGATTGCCGAAGGACAAGCCCAGTTCGACGCCAAAGTAACGCGGCGCACCGAACTGCGAGTTGAGCCACAGGCCCGCCACGTTCTGCGAAGCGATACGATAGCGCTTGTCGGTCAGGTTCCTGCCGATAACGCGGACGTAATACTTGTCGTCTGTCTGGGCGAGAGTGATCGATCCGTTCACCAGCGTGCGTGCGTTGAGGAACGTATTGCCGCGCGGATCGTCGATCGCCTGCGTGTTCAGGTTGCGCCCGGTGTAGGCGACGTTGCCGTTCAGCGTGAGCTTGTAATCATCCCCCAGCGGCACCGAGTAGACCGCGTCCGCAGTCCACTGCCACTTGGGCGCACGGTCCAGCGGCGCGCTCGCCAGATCGTAGCCGGCGTTTTCGGCGGTGTAGCTCTTGTACTTGCCGTCCTGGTAACCGAGCACACCGCGCAGGGTCAGCCCCTCGACCGGCGTGGCCGAAAGTTCACCTTCAAGCCCCTTCACGGTGGCGCTGGCCGCGTTGACGAAGATCGTCACCTGATTGGGCTGACCGTTGACTACGATCGGCACGTTGAGCTGCTTTTGCAAATCCTTGTACTTCACGTAGAAACTGGTGACGTTGAAGCGTACGCGGTTGTCGAGGAACTGCGACTTGAAGCCCACCTCGAAGCTGTCGGCCGTTTCCGGGTTGGTGGCGCGCGCGGCGGCGCGGAAGGCGTCGAGATCGTCACCGAAGGCTGCGAAGCCGCCGATCTGGTCGTTGAAACCGCCGCCCTTGTAACCGTGCGAATAGCCGCCGAAGACGAACACGTCGTCGGTCGCCTGATAGCTGATGCTGGCGCGGTAGGTCGGCTCGCGCCACTTGTCCTTCACCGTCACCACACCGGCGGGGTACTTGTAGACGCTGGCATCCAGCGCGTGGTCGATGGAAATCGTCGGATCGAAACCGCCGTTCAGCGCCGGGATGAAGGTCTGCTGGCGGCCCATCCAGGTCTTGTCGTCCCAGGTATAGCGCCCGCCCGCCGCGATCGTCAGCTTTTCGCCCAGCTTGAGCGTGCCTTCGAAGAACAGCGCGCGGGACTTCGCCTTCTGGGCATTGCACAGGATGTAAGGCGTGTTGTTCCACTCTCCAAACGGCAGCGGTCCCGAAGTAAGGTCAAGGAAGCCGAGGATCTGGGAGACGCAGAAGTCGATCTTGTCGCGCTGGAAGAACCCGCCCGCAACGAAGTTGAACGGACCCTTGAAGTCGGACGAGAAGCGCAGTTCCTGCTGGAAGGTCTTGCGATCGTCATCGCGGGTGGCATCGAAGAACGAAAGCAGCTGGCCGTCGCTGCCCAGTGCGGTCGCGCCTGCATAGGAGTTGGGGATACGCGACTTCTGCTTGCGGTAGCCAGTGACGGAACTGATAGTGCCGATGCCGGTATCGTATTCCAGATTGGCGTAAAGTCCGTCTACCGAGATACGCTGGCCTTGATCCATGTAAAGCAGGCCGTCATGTCGCCCGGTGTAGCCCGCGCGCTTCAGCGGATCGACGTTCTGCGCATTGGGATCGGTCAGCCCCAGAAGGTCGGTCACGAAAGGGTTGGTGCCGGTATAGAGGTAATTCTCGTTTACCGAAGGGACCGAATCCGAACGGTCGCGAATCCACTCGTACTGCAGCAGTGCGCTGAAATCGGGCGAAGGTTCGATCAGCAGCTTGGCACGGGCCTGCCACACGTCCTTACCGCCAAGCCGCTCGCCTCCCAGACACCCGGTAGAGCCTTCGAACTTGTTCGGCACAAAGCCGGTGACCGGGCCGTAGCAGGCGCCGTTATGGTAGAACCCGTCAGACTTTTCGTACCCACCAACCAGACGCAGCGCGGCGATGTCACCGATCGGAACGTTCATCGCGGCCTGGACTTTCTTCTGTCCGAAGTCGCCAAATTCGGCGCGCGCATCGACGCCGACATACTCCATCTGCGGCCGCTTGGTGCGCACGGTGACGACGCCGCCGGTGGTGTTCTTGCCGAACAGCGTGCCTTGCGGGCCGCGCAACACTTCGACTTGCGCCACGTCGAAGGTATCGAGGAGCTGGGTCTGCACCGAAGGCACCACGAAGTCGTCGACAAGAACTGCGACTGGCGGCTCGAAGTAGACGATGATCGAGGTCTGGCCGACGCCGCGCATGGCGAAGCTGGCGGCGTTGAAATTGGCGATCGTCGCAGCCGAGAAGTTCGGCACGAAGGCAGCGATATCACCAAGATCGCGCGGCGATGCCTGTGCGATCAAGGTAGAGTCCACCGCCGAAACCGAGACCGGAGTAGACTGCAGATCGGTGGCCCGGCGGGTGGCGGTAACGACGATTTCAGCCAGCCCCGAACCGGCCGATGTCGTGCTCGCCTGCGGGGTAGCGGTGTCTGCGGCAGCGGTATCCTGCGCGCGGGAAGAAGCGCTGGCGAGCGCCGCAACAATAGCGAATGCGCACGTCGAGCCATGAAGCCTCATGGTGAACATAACCTCTCTCCTTGTACCCCGCCATTCCTTGCGGGTTGCCCTGATGGATATCACGACCGGAGCGATAAGCAATCATTCATGTATGTTTTTTTGAAGCGTGTCCAAAGTGCGACATCGGGCGGGCGACAGGGCCATGCGCCGACCCGCCAAAGCACCCCGCAGAGCACGATCACATGCATTCATGATTGTTTTTATATCGTGATCGCATATGCTGAATGGCAAGCTGGTGGCGACATAGTCACCGCATTGGAGAGAACCGGGCAAACGCGCAGCTGCAGGCGAATCGCTGCTGTCGCCCAGCCCCGCCTGAGGAGAAAACGACAATGGCTTTCAGCTTCCTGTCCCGCTTCCGCATCAAAGACGACCTGCAGCAGGAATTCATTGCCCTGGCGCTCGAGATGGAGGTGCTTTCCAAGCAGGAGCCAGGCACCCTGCACTACAAGTTCTTCCGCCTGTCCGAACCGGGGATGTTCGCCGTCCACGAAAGCTTCGTCGACGAAGCGGCCGACGAAGCGCACATGGCCTACGACCACAACAAGGCGCTGATCGAGAAGATCGTCGGCTGCATGGACGGCAGCTACGAACGCGAACTGCTGTACGACCTCGACGCACAGCTGGAAGGGCAGGCCCGATGAGCGCCAAGAGCTTCATCGCGCAGCTGCGCACCCGTCCGGAAAAGCGCGGCGACATGATCGCGCTGCAGTCGGAACTGAAAAGCCTGGTGTTCGAGCGTGAACCGGACGCTCTGGTCTACGAACTGTTCCAGTCGGAAAGCGACCCCGACCTGTTCCAGGTCATCGCTACGTTCCGCGACGATGCGGCTTACGAAAAGCACATGCATATCGACTTCCACGACCGGCTGGTGCCCGGCATCCTCGAATGCGTGGCCGAAGACATGAAGCTGGAATTCTACCGCTCGCTGCCTTGAGTCGGTTTCGTACCGCCAACGCCTGCGTCATTGCGCGCGCTTCGCCGCGCCCGCGATGACGGAGGGGTCAGGGCAGCGGGCTGTCGATCCTAAACTGCCGCAGCAGGTATGGCCGGCGTTTACCGTCTTTAGTGAGCAGCGGGCGCATCTTGTCACGGCGGCACGCGTGCGCTTCGCCCTGCCCGCCGCCCATGGTGTCCTTGTTCTCAATGGCCTACTTCTGCGGAAAGACCTTCGTTGCTGCTTACGATAAAGGTCGGACGCTTGCCATAAGTGGCTGCTCTGGGGCGATGGCCGACCGGCTGCTTTTTCGTTGTCAGAAAGACTACTCAAGCCTGAATGAATGGCCGCTTTCGAGAAACAGAAATGCGGTGCCGGATGGCGACAAGGGGCGCAAGCTAGCGAGCTACTTTGCGGACGATGACTCATTGCGGAATGTTGGGTCAACGAGCGGCAGGCGCCCACAGCTTCCACATATCCATCGGCATTATCCGATAGGTTATTGACCGCCTGAATTCCATCGGGTAATTCCGATGAATGGAAACTGACGCGGCCCTATCAATTCTCACGGCTCTCGCTCATCCAACCCGTCTGTCGACCTTCCGGTTGCTGGTTCAGCATGAGCCCGAGGGCCTTTCGACCGGGCAGTTGGTTGAAGCTAGCGGGCTGAGCCAGAGCACATTCTCCACGCATTTGGCAGTTCTCGTGAAAGCAGGACTGGTCGTCCCCGAAAAACGCGGACGTCAGCAAATCCAACGGGTCAGCATCGATGCCCTGCGCAGTCTCATGCTGTTTCTTGCCAAGGACTGCTGTGGCGGGCGCGCCGATTTATGCGAGCCGCTACTTGCCGAACTTGCCTGCTGTTAAAGGATCGGCGCCGTGATCGACATCGTGATCTACCATAATCCCGATTGCGGGACGTCCCGCAACACACTCGCCATGATCCGTAACGCCGGCATCGAGCCTCACGTAATCGAATATCTCAAGACCCCACCGGCGCGCGCGCTCCTCTCCGAGATGCTGCGTCGTGCCAGCATTTCCCCACGCGACTTGCTGCGCGAGAAAGGAACGCCCTATGCCGAACTCGGCCTCGATGATCAGGCGCTGACCGACGATGCTCTGATTGATACGATGATGGCGCACCCGATCCTCATCAACCGGCCGCTCGTCGTGACGCCACTGGGCGTAAGGCTCTGCCGCCCGTCCGAGGCGGTGCTGGACCTCCTGCCCGAGCAGCAGTGCGGTGCCTTCTCCAAAGAGGACGACAAGCAGGTCATCGACGTCGCCGGTAATCGCATTTATTCCGCGTGAACCGCCGCGCTGTTCTGGCTGAGGCGCTTGGAAGCCTGCTTCTGTCTGCGACCGTCATCGGCTCGGGGATCATGGCGCAGCGTTTCGCTGAGGGGAACGTCGCCATCGCGCTCTTGGGCAACACGCTGGCGACTGGCGCCATCTTGTTCGTGCTAATCACAATGCTGAGCCCGTTGTCTGGCGCCCATATGAACCCCGCCGTTACGCTGGTCATGCGCCTGCTTGGTCACGTCCGCACAGATACGGCGTTGGCATATGTCGCAGCCCAGCTCGCCGGGGGCACACTAGGCGTCTGGCTAACGCACATCATGTTCGACGAACCCATCCTCCAGCTCTCCACCAAGCTGCGCCAAGGACCCGGTCAATGGGCAGGCGAAGCAGTTGCCACCTTCGGTCTCGTCCTGACGATCATAGGGGCCGCGCGGATGCGCCCGGACACCGTGCCGACCAGCGTCGCCCTCTACATCGTTGCCGCATACTGGTTCACCTCGTCCACCAGCTTCGCGAATCCCGCCATCACCATTGCCCGATCGTTAAGCGACAGCTTCGCCGGAATCGAGCCTTCATGCGTGCCCGCGTTCGTCACAGCGCAAATTATCGGCGCGCTCGCCGCCCATCTCGTTGGCGAGGTCATCTTCCCGACAGCACAACAAGAGGAACCTGCATGAGCCGCATCCGCGCCCTGTCTGACCCCGACCATCTTCCGGCACTCGATCCCGCCTATGCCATCGCGCGTCCAGCACTCGGTGTTGGTGAAGACCAACCCCCGCCACGTATCCTGCTGCTCTATGGCTCGCTGCGGGAACGGTCCTTCTCGCGACTGGCGGTCGAGGAGGCGGCGCGCCTGCTCCGACATCTCGGTGCGGAGACGCGCATCTTCGATCCGTCCGACCTGCCTCTGCCCGACCAAGTGGCGGGGGACGACCATCCTGCGGTCCATCAACTGCGTAAACTGTCGATGTGGTCAGAGGGGCAGGTCTGGTGCAGCCCCGAGCGACATGGTCAGATCAGCGGCATTATGAAGGCGCAGATCGACCACCTCCCGTTGGAGATGAAGGGCCTCCGGCCGCACCCTCGCCGTGATGCAGGTGTCGGGGGGCTCCCAATCCTTCAACGCGGTCAACACAATGCGCCTCCTTGGGCGATGGATGCGAATGTTCACCATCCCCAACCAATCGTCTGTCGCCATGGCCTACAACGAGTTTGACGAGGCAGGCCGTATGAAGCCGTCCAGCTATTATGATCGGATCGTCGATGTTATGGAGGAACTGGTGCGGATCACGGTGCTGATGCGCCCACACGCGATCCAGCTGGTCGACCGCTATTCTGAGCGTAAGGCGGCAGGCATCAAAGTCGATCCCTCAGCTACCCGTGCCTCTGCAACACTAACCGTCAGCGAGTGACCGCTTTCGGGCACCGGGATCCTGGCAAAGAATGACTGAGAAGGGCGCACTGCCGCCGGCGCTCAACAAAGCGGTAGTGGCACGGCGGCCCTGCTGAACGGCCAATTTCGCCGTAAGCGCAGTTCGATTTCGCGATTACTGCCTGCTGGACAAGACTGCTATTCCTGCTCTGGCTATTTGCGCGTCCTCGTCAGACTTAACCCCCGACACGCCTACGGCGCCGACAAAATCTCCATTGACGACGATCGGAACGCCGCCTTCCAGCATGGCCGGTAGTCCCGGGGCTGAGAGCATCGCGGTGCGGCCGTTGAATATCATGTCCTCGTACGCCTTCGATTCGCGCCGTCCCATGATCGACGTCACTGCCTTCGCAGGTGCCAGTTGGGCTGAACTAGCCGGCGCCCCGTCCAGGCGCACAAAGCCCAGCAAGTGCCCACCGCCATCGACTACCGCGATGCTCACAGCCCACTTGTGCGTGTTGGCTTCGGCCTCGGCCGCCGCCAGGATTGCCTTTACATCAGCAAGTTCGAGAATGTGTTTGGTTTTCATGATGTTGTCTCCTGTGCAAGTGTTTCATGCCGGCGCGCTTGCCTGTTCGACGGCTAGGGCCGTCATCTGTGCGGTGATCGCCGACAGTGTCCATCCTAGATGGCCGTGCCCGGTATTATAGAAAACGCGTGGATGGCGTCCGGGGCCGACGAAAGGCATCATCGAGGGCGTCATCGGGCGCAGGCCCGCCCAAGGCACAACCTGCCGGGTGCACATGTCGGGAAAATGCCGCTCGCTCCATTCCACCAGCGGACGGATGCGGTCAGCGCGAATATCGCGATTGAAGCCGTTGAACTCGGCGGTGCCTGCCACGCGGAAGCGCTCGTCGCCGAGCCGGCTGGTGACGATCTTGGCGTCTTCGTCCAGCAGGCTGACGCGCGGGGCCGCAGCGCGGCTGCCCTCATCGTTCAGCATCACGGTGATCGAATAGCCCTTCACCGGATAGATGTTCACCCGGTCGCCCAGTTTGGCCGCCAGCGCGCGACTGGCGACGCCCGCGCAGACGATCACCATGTCTGCCTCAACCAGCATTTCGGTGCCGAGATCGCCGCCTGAAAGATCCTGCAGGCGGCCGGTATCGGATCCTTCCCCAAGGCCGCCTGCCGCCTGCAGCCGTACCGACACACCGTCGGTCCGAAGCGCTACCGCATCCACCTCGCCGCCCAGCACGAAACGCGCGCCGAGGCGTTCGCAGGCCCGCGCCAGACCGGTGGTGAACTTATGAATATCGCCCGTCGAATCCGACGGGGTGAAAAAACCGCCGCAGAAATCGCCGGTCAGCGTGGGCTCGATCCGGGCGATATCGGCCGGCCCGACTTCCTCGCGTTCGAGGCCGCCTTCGCGCAGGAGGACATTGCCCTGGCGGGCCGCATCGAACGTTTCGGGAGTGCGATAGAAGTGGAGGATGCCGCAGCGTGAAAGGTCAAAGTCGATGCCCTCGCGCTCGGCAATATCGAACAGGTGGCTGCGCGCGGCGATGGCGAGGCGGGTGGTCTCAACTGTGTTGGCGCGGTGGTTGCCGATCCCGGCAACGAATTCGGCCATCCACGCATACTTGTGCATCGAAGGGCGCGGATTGAACAAGAGCGGCGCGTCGGCGCGCAGCATCCAGCGCAGGCCCTTGGCGATCGTCGCCATGGAGTTCCACACTTCGGCATTGCTGGCGGAAAGCTGGCCACCGTTGGCGAAGGACGTTTCCATCGCCGGATAGCGGTGGCGCTCGACCACGTTAACCTCGTGCCCATGCGCAAGCAGGGCATAGGCGGCGGTGACGCCGGTGATACCGGCGCCGATGACGATGATGCGGGCCATCTGCGTATCCCTTTGATTGAGGGAGAATGTCGGGAGAAAAAAGACCGGCCGGGGTAGTTTCGGTCTCGTCAGTGTGTTCGCACCCCGGCCGATCGGCGCCGTTGTTACGGAGGCTAGCTCCCGGCGCCTGAGGTTTCGCGACCCGAAGCCTCGTAGTCTATGCCAAGCTGTTGCAGGTACGTGTCGTACTTCTTGGCATCGTAGTATTGCGGCTGCATCGAGGGGCGCATCTGCTCCATGGTGCGGGCATTGCGGTCGATCGCTGGCATGTCGGTGGCGGCGATCAGGGGATCGTACTTCTGGTCCTTGAGCTGGACGTCGCGCATCCAGGTCTTCGCCTCGGTGACGAGCTGCGGCGTGGTCACCAAATCCAGGATGGTCATCGCCACCGCCTTGGCGCCCACTACGGTGCCCTTGTGCGCGATAGGCGTGGCCATCGCCATCGCGGCAGTAGCGTGGTGAAAGATTACGTTGGGCACGTTCGCCGGGTAACCGATGGTGACGGTGGGGACCGTCCACATCACGTCGCCGATGTCGTCCGAGCCGCCGAAGCTGGCATCTCCGCGCGTGTCGGGGGTGGACAGCGGCGTGACCTTGTCCGGCAGCGGCGCGACCTTGAGGTGGTTTTTCGTCTGCACCGCCTTGGCGAACGCCTGGTCGGCGGCGGACCACTGCGGCACGCCCACCGTCTCGATGTTGGCGTAGAGCGCCTCTGCCAGCGGCTTGTTGCCGTAGTTGGGCGCGGCAAAGCCCAGCACCTTGCGGCTGACTGTTGTGCCAGAAGCCAGCGCCGCCGCCTCCGCCACTTGATTGCCGGTATCGTAGAGGCCGCGTAGTGAGGAGAAGTCCTTCTCGCGGAAATAGTACCAGCTGCTCGCCTTGTCCGGGACGACATTGGGCTGGCCGCCGCCGTTGGTGATGACATCGTGCGAGCGCTGGGTCAGCGGCAGGTGTTCACGGCGGAAGTTCCACATCACGTCCATCAGCTCGACCCCGTCGAGGGCGCTGCGCCCTTCCCACGGCATGCCGGCGGAGTGCGCGGTCTTGCCCTTGTACTCGTACTCGACCGAGATCATGCCGGTCAGGCCAAGATCGCCCCAGCCGGTGCCGAAGCCGGTGTTGACGTGGGCGAAGATCGAGGCGTCGACGTCCTTGAACATGCCAGCGCGCACATAATACGCCTTGGTGGCGAGCAGTTCCTCAGCCACGCCGGGCCACAGCATCAGGCGGCCCGGAATGCCGTGCTTCGTAATCACCTGCTTGGCCGCCAGCGCTGCCGCGACCATCAGCGGCATGCCGGAATTATGCCCCTCGCCGTGCCCCGGTGCGCCTTCGGTAAGCGGCTTCACATCCGCCACGCCGGGCACCTGCGAAACGCCGAGCAGGCCGTCGATATCGCTGCCGAGCGCGATCTTGGGACCGCCGGTGCCCCATGTCGCGGTGAAGGCGGTCGGGACTCCGGCCACGCCCCGCACCACCTTGAAGCCGTTCTTCTCGAGTATTCCGGCAAGATATTCGCTGGTCCTGACTTCCTGAAAACCTGGTTCAGCGAACGAGTATATCTCGTCCACCATGACCTGGATCTGCTTGCGCTGCGCCTCCACGGCGGCGGCGGCTTCCTGCTTGATTGCCGGGTCCGCAGCCGCCTGAGCCATGGTCGGAACCATCGCCGTCGCCGCGAGCGCAACCGCGATCAGGGTTCGCCTGTTCATCGCCCGCTTCACTGCGCCGCCCCCGCTTCGGCCGGTTTGGTGAGCGTGGGGTACTTCACACCAAGCTGGTCGAGGTAGCTGGGGTACTTCGCCGGGTTGTAGTAATATTTTTCCATCAGCGGGCGGTAAAGCTGCATATTACGCTCGTTGAGCCAGATCGCCGGCACGTCCTTTTCGGTCAGCACCGGGGCGTATGTGTCGGTCTTCAGTTGCACATCGGTGAAGTACGCCTTGGCATCGGTGACGAGCTTGGGCGTGGTCAGGATATCGAGCACGGTCATCGCCACCGCCTTGGCCCCGGCTTCCACGCCCTTGTGCGCGATGGGCGTAGCCATCGCAAAGGCCGAGGTCGAGTTGTGGCCGATCATGTTTGGGATGTTCGAGGGGAAGCGGATGGTGATGGTCGGCACCGCCCACATGATATCGCCGATGTCATCCGAGCCGCCGCCGGTGGAGGGCTTGCGGTTTTCCGGTGTCGAGAGTTCGGTCACCTCGTCCTTGAGCGGCTCCACCTTGCGATCGTTGAAAGTCTGCGCGGCCTTGGCGAAGGCCTGGTCGTCGGCGCTCCACTTGGGCATGCCCACCGCCTTGATGTTGGCATAAGCGGCCTCGGCAAGCGGCTTGTTGCCGAAGTTGGGCGCGGCGTAGCCCAAGGTCTGCTGGCTCATCGTCGTGCCGGTAGCGAGCGCGGCAGCCTTGGCGATGTCGTTGCCGGTTTCATAGAGCTTGCGGATGTCGGTGAAGGTGCGTTCGCGGAAGAAATACCAGATGCTGGCCTTGTCAGGCACCACGTTGGGCTGCCCACCGCCGTTGGTGATGATCATGTGCGAACGCTGCGTCAGCGGCAGGTGCTCGCGCCGGAAGTTCCAGGCCACATCCATGATCTCCGCCGCGTCAAGGGCGCTGCGGCCTTCCCAAGGCGATCCGGCCGAGTGCGCGGTCTTGCCGTGGAAGGTGTATTCCACTGAAACCATGCCGTTGCCGCCCATCTCGCCATAACCGGTTGAGAAATCGGAACTGACGTGGGTGAAGATCGAGGCGTCGACATCCTTGAACATGCCTGAGCGCACGAAGTACGCCTTCGTCGCCAGAAGTTCCTCGGCGACGCCCGGCCACAGCATCAGCCGGCCTTCGAGGCCGTGCTTCGTCATCACCTTTTTCACCGCGATCGCTGCCGCGACCATCAGCGGCATGCCCGAGTTATGACCTTCGCCGTGCCCCGGCGCGCCCTCGACGATGGGCTTGAGGTAAGGCAGGCCCGGCGTTTGCGAGACACCGAGGACATCGTCGATATCGCTTCCCAGCGCAATCTTCGGGCCGCCCTTGCCCCAGGTGGCGGTAAAGGCGGTGGGAATGCCCGCTACGCCGCGCTCCACCTTGAAGCCGTTCTTTTCGAGAATGCCGGTGAGGTATTCGCTGGTCCTGATCTCTTGGAAACCGGGTTCGGCGTAGCTGAATATCTGATCGACCATGACCTGGATCTGCTTGCGCTGGGCTTCGACTTCGGCGGTGACCTCGGCCTTGAGCGCCTGCGGCGCCTCGGCATGGGCCGGAGTGGCCAGCAGGGCGCCGATCGGCGCGGCCGTGGTGAGAGCAGCGGCAAGGGCGGCGCGCTTGAAGGTTTTCATATTACGATATCCTCTCTTAGAACTCGACCTTGGCGGCGACGCGGAAGGTGCGGCCGATCACATCGTAGCGGCCACGGTTGGTCTGGGCGTAGGCGGGCACGTTGTTGCCGTCGGGACCGTTGCCGACCAGCACCGGGTCCTTATTCAGCAGGTTGTTGACGATGAAGGTCAGGTGCCCGACGCCGTCGTTCATGGCGGGGAACTTGAAGTCGATCGAGGCGTCGAAGTACGTCGCGCCCTTGATAGAATTGTTGTTGATCGTGCGGTACTGCGCGGTGCTGACCGGGCAGTTGCTGGTGCATTCGATCCAGTCATTGCCATAGACGCCGCTGGTAAAGCCACGCGCCACCAGGTTGAATGTCACCGGGTCAAGGTCGTAGAAGGCGCTCAGGCGGTACACCCAATCTGGCGAGGCATAAGTGGTGTTGGTCAGGGTGCCCGCGTAATCGATCGGGAAGCTGATGCCGTCATCGACGACGTTTTCGATGTAGTGCGTGGTCTGGGCGTGCAGGCGAAGCGTGCCGGGGCCGACCTGCCGGGTGTAGCTGGCCTCAATGTCGAACCCCTTGGTGTTCTGGCGGGCGAAGTTGATCGGGGTGAGGTCGATCGTGCTGAGCTGCCCGCCCACGAACTTGATGTTCGGGCAGTAGGAAGAGACGCCCTGTTCGTAGCAGAGGTCCACCGTCTGCTGCGCTGTGATCGATCCGATCGCGTCCTTTATCTTGATTTGGTAGTAATCGAACGAGAGCGAAAAGCCCGGCACGAACGTGGGTTCGAATACCGCACCCAAAGTCCAGCTATCGGCCACTTCGGGCTTCAGAGCGCGGTTTCCGAAAGCGTTCTGCACGAATTGCAGCGATCCTGTCTGCGGCGCATCCGAGCCTGCCGGGATGATGACCGAATTGGTGCGCGCGGTCCCGGCCGCGAACAGTTCTTCGAGGTTGGGCGCTCGGATATCGTGGCTGAGGTTACCGCGCAGGCGCAGACCGTCGATCGCCTGCCAGCTGGCGCCCACCTTCCATGTGCCCACCCAGCCCGACGTCGAATAATGCGTACCGCGCGCGGCGGCGTTGACGTTCATGCCGTCGAAAATCGGCACATCGACTTCGAGGAAGCCTTCGTAGACGTCGTACTTGCCCTGGTTGACGCGGAAGTTGCCGTAAAGCCAGCCGGTGTTATGGACCGGGTCCACCTCGCCGTTGATCTGCTCTCGCCGCCATTCCACGCCGGTGGCGAAGGCGAGGTCGCCTGCGGGAAGAGCAAAGGCCCTGCCCGAAATCGTCGCGGCGGCCACGTCCTGCTTGATGGTTTGGTGGCGCATCGGCTGGAAGCCATCGAGGTAAATGTAGTCGAGCGCCTCCTGCGAAGGCCCGTTGGTGCCGAGCCGGTCGATCGGGACGCAGCCGTTGCCCGGCGCGCTCAGCGTCGAACGACACACGATGTTGCCCGAACCGTCGAACACCGCATCTTGCGCCAGCGCCATGCGCGAATTCTGCCAGGTGTTGGTCAGTTCCTCGCGCGCCTTGGTGACGCCCTTCTGGTAGTAAACATCCCAGGCCATCGGCTTGTCGAAGAGGTTCAGGTTGCCCTTGGCCCCGATCACGCCGCGATAGACCTCGCGCTTGATGTTGCTGCCCGGGATCGGGAAGCCCGCGTTCGAGGTTCCCACCGTGATCGAAGACAGTCCTCGCGCCGCCATCGCCGCCGCCACGGCGGGGTACTGGCTGAGCAGGTAAGCGTTGTCTGCCGCGATGGAGACGCCGGTGCTGGGCGTCTGCTGGTACGAACTGGCGCTGACCGAGCGGTTGTAGGAGAATTGGCCGAATATCTCGATATCGGGCGTCAGGTCGAAGCCGATGCGCTGGAAGGCGCTGAGCCGCTCGTCTAGCGGGACCATGGTGTTGGTGCCGACGTGCCCGTCCAGTGTAGTCTGCCAGTCGCCGCCGATCATCCACGGACTGGAGACGGTGCCGTAATTGAGCTGCGCGGTCTGCCCATCTCCCAGGAAATACGTGCCCCGCAGCGGGCCGCTGGTGATCAGGCCGCCCGCCGTATAGCCCGCAGGGCCGATGCCGCTGCCGACCAGCCGCTGCGGCGCGCCGTTGGCGGAAGTGTAGGCCGGGTTGTTGATCTGGAAGTAACCGCTGTCGTTCCAGTCCCGGTCGATGCCTTCCTCGCGCTTCTGCTTGAAGTAGGAAACGTTGGTGAGCAGGTGCAGCCGGTCGTCCAGAAGCGAGAGGCCCGCCGTCCCGGTGAAGCGGTAGTTGAACGCGTCGCCATAGGTCGAGATACCGGTGTCCGCGCCCAGCTTGACGCCCTTGTAGCCAGTATCGAGGATGAAGTTGACGACGCCGCCCACCGCGTCCGAACCGTAAGCCGCCGAGGCGCCGCCGGTGATGACCTCGACGCGCTTCACCAGATCCTGCGGGATGGTATTGATGTCGACCGTGCCGCCCACGGTGGAGGCGACCGAGCGCTGGCCGTCGACCAGCACCAGCGTCCGGCCGACACCAAGCCCGCGCAGGCCGATCGAATTGATGCCCGCGCCCGCGTTCGACAGGCCTCCCGAAGCACCGCCCGAAGTGCCGCTGCCGGCGATGGCGGGAAGCTGGTTCACGAAGTCGGAGATGTTCGCCGGGGCTTGCGCAGCGATGTCCGCCTCGCCCAGAACCGCGACCGGCGTAGGCGCGCTGTAGCCGTCGCCAACGATGCGCGAGCCGGTGACGACGATGTCGTTGACCGGCTCTTCGGCAGCCGGCGCTCCCTGCGCCAAGGCCGGAGCCGCGATCATCAGCGGCGCCGCCGCGCCTGCCAGCAGCAGGGCACGGATAGAGCGCGCCGAAATCGTTTCCATTCTGCCTCGGACCGTCGAGGTCTGGACTGCATTGCGCATCGCGAAAACTCCCTGTGACTGAAACCCTTCGCCACAGGCGCCCTCATCCCTGATGAACCGGGAAAATCGCGGTTCTCCAGGCACACGAATGTGCTCACCGCCCTCGCGGTGCCGCTTGCAAAGCGCTTGTGAAGACCCGGTATTCCCCGCCCTCGCATACCTTGCGAAAGCTCATCATCCAGCAGTGTCCGCTTGGATTTCGGTTTTGCCCCCGATCCGGACTGCTGCCTGATGCCATCGATAGTATCTGGAAGGGGCCGAATGATCCCAACAAAGTTCGAGGAAATTTCACTCCTAAGCGATGGATTTCATCGCCATAACGAATATCGGCGCACGAAAAGGACACCGCGTTTGCCTGGCACGCACTTTCCCGAACCGAAGCGCGCCGTGATTCGCGAAATGCAGCGCAGCATCGCCGTCACCGTATTCGACTCGTGCAATACATCCTTTCCCTGCGCATGAATTTCTCGCCTATTTGCCCGTCTGCGCAGGAATCCATCAACGCCGTGCGTTTCTGCCCCGATAAGTTCGAGGAAGCTGCGCCGGGTTTGCGCTAGGCTTTGCTGCATCGGCGAGATGAAGGGGCCTACGTTCTCGCCCGCTGCTCCAAAGGGGAATTATCACGATGTCGATCGTCGCCCGCATAAAGCCTTTCCTTGCCATCGGCTGCGCCTTGGCCGCCTATATCGGCCCCGTGTCCGCATGGGCCGCACCGACTGCGGTCACCTCCTCGCCGGACGGAGCGCTGCTGCCGGTGCAGGTCGATGCCGCCAAGGGCAAGGTGCTCTTCACGCTGCCCGCCGCCGACGCCGACGGGGTATCCGGGCGCTACCTCTTCACGCAGTCGATCAAGACCGGCCTGGGATCTGCGGCAATCCGCATCGACCGGGGCATGCAGGGCGAGACCCGGATGCTCGCATTCCGACGTATGGGCGGCAAGGTGGCGGCCGTGTTCGAAAACCCGCGCTACCGCGCCACCGGCGATGCAGGCGTCGCCAAGGGCGCGCGCGCCAGCTTCCCGTTCAGCACCGTGGCGATGCTTGAAATTGTGGGCGCGCCCGGCGCCGGCGGCCCCCTCACCGTCGATCTGACGCCGCTGCTGATGACCGACGCGATGGACCTCGCCGGCGCTATCGGGGAAAGCGCCAAGGGCTACAAGCTATCCGACAAGCTGAGCGCACTCGATCCCGCCTCGGTGAAGGTGTTCCCCCGGAACGTCGAGTTGGAGACAGTGCAGACCTTCACCGCAGACAGCGCCGGCACCGAACTCGATATCCTCGCTCCGGACGGCCGGGCGCTCAGCGTGACCGTGCATTCATCCTTGGTCGCTCTTCCCGAACCGGGGTTCATGCCCCGCAAGTTCGACATCCGCTCGGGCAGCCACGCGACGCAGGCTTATGACTTCGGTACCCCGTTGGGCACGCCGATGCTGGTCGAATACGCCAACCGTTTCCGACTGGAAAAGACCGATCCCGCCGCCGCCCGTTCCCCGGTCAAGAAGCCGATCGTCTTCTACATCGACAGCGCCGCACCCGACCCGATCCGCACCGCGCTGGCCGATGGCGTGCGCTGGTGGGCGGACGCATTCGACGCGGCGGGCTTCATCGACGCCTTCAAGGTGGAAATCCTGCCCCCCGGCGTCGATCCGCAGGACGTGCGCTACAACGTGGTCAACTGGACAGACCGCCAGAACCGCAGTTGGTCCTACGGCGGCGGCGTGATCGACCCGCGCACCGGCGAAATCATCAAGGGCGTGGTTGTTCTGGGCGCGCTGCGCGTGCGCCAGGACATCACCGTGTTCGAGGGGCTGGTCGGCACCGCGCAGAACAACACCGGCGGGCCGAACGACCCGGTTCGCGCCGCCCTTGCCCGCATCAGCCAGTTGGGCGCGCACGAAGTGGGCCACGCCATCGGCTTCGTCCATAACTTCAAGGCCAGCCTGCAGGACCGGGCCTCGGTGATGGACTATCCGGGGCCGAAGGTCGGCATCGTCGATGGCAGGCTGGACCTTGGCGACGCCTACGCCAGCGGCATCGGCAAATGGGACAAGTTCACGGTGGACTGGCTTTACGGCCAGCCCGCCCCGGGCGTGGACGGCGACGCGGAAGCCGCAGCAAAGGCCGTTGCTATCCGCAAGGCCGGACTGATCTACGGCACCGACATCGACGGCCGCGCTGCCGATTTGGCGGTTCCCGGCGTCAACATGTGGACCGAAGGCGCGGACACCCCCGCCGACCTCGCCCATACCATGGACGTGCGCCGCATCGCCCTGGCCAACTTCGGCCCAGGCACGCTGCTGGCGGGCGAACCGCTGTCCAACCTGCGCCGCAAGTTCGTGCCGGTCTGGCTGTTCCACCGCTACTCGATCGATGCCATCGGCAAGCTGGTGGGCGGCGTGCGGTACGAATATGCGGTGGCGGGCGACGGGCGCGATACGCCCACCCCCGTTCTTGCAAGCGAACAGCTGGAAGCGATGGACGCAATGATCGGCACCCTGTCACCGCGCGAATTGACGGTTCCGTTGGCGCTATCCATGACCCTCTCGAGTGGCACCAGCGGGCGCACCGATGTTGAGGCCGCTCCCGAAGTACTTCGGGGCGCCGGCTCCGCAGTGTTCGACCCGCTCGTCGCGGCGCAAGTGGCGGCGCAGGTGACGCTCGACAGTCTGCTCGCCCCCTCGCGGCTCACGCGGCTGCAAATCCAGCACGGCTATGACGACGCCCAGCCGGGTGTGGGCACGCTGCTCGGCAAGCTGGCCCCCGTGATCGCGCTGCATGACGGCGCGGTCTCGCGCCGGATCGCACAAACGACGCTTCTCGCCATCGCCTCGGCCCACCGTGATCCGGATACCCCGGCTGACGTGGCCGCTTTGCTCGACGGCTTCCTCAAAAGCACCGCGCGCGGGTTCGGCAAGGCCAGCGGCGCCTCTGAGGACGCGCTATGGCAGGTCTCGATGGCCGGGCTGCTGGGCGTCCAGAAGCGCCTCGACGCCGAGATCAGCAAGCTGAGCCGTCCGCGCCCGCCAATCCCCGCCGGGATGCCCATTGGCGGGGATACCGGCTGGTTTGATAACATTCTGTCTGATTAGGCGACCTCTCCGAACCCTTTTGTTTGAAATCGAACGGATATCAGCCACTATGGTTTCGAAATTGAAAAAAGGGGCGCCCAACAAGATGGATATGCAGTCCAGCAAACTGCACTGGCTCGATGCGGTACGGGGACGCCCTGCGCAGCATGAGCTCGACGACACCGACCTCAGGCTGATGCGGGCTCTCGTCTCGGACGGGCGCGCCTCGGACGTCTGGCTCGGGGAAAAGGTTCATCTGTCGAGCACGGCCGTTGCCCGCCGCCGCAAGATCCTCGAGGAAGCGGGGTATATCACGCATTACTCGGCGAACCTCAATGTTCGCTCACTGGGCTACGGGACGCTGGTCATGGTATCGATCGAGCTGGTTTCGCAGACGGAAGCGGTGTTGCAGGACTTCGAGACGGCAGTGCTGGAAAGCCCGTCGATGCAATTCTGCGCCTTCGTCACCGGTGACACCGACTTCCTGATGATCCTCAACGTCCAGTCGCTGGAGGACTACGACATGATCTATCGCAAGGAGCTTTCAGTACTGCCACACGTCCGGCGCATCCGAAGCAGCTTTGTACTTCGTGAAGTCGCAAGCCGCCAGATCGCGCCGGTTATTTTGGAGAAATCGGTGCTGGGTGCCAAGTAATTTGGCACGCAGTACAGCGCCCGGATTTCAGTCACTGCCGCACCTCAAATGGCAGCCCGCGCACCGACTGGCGATCTACCAGAGGTGGGTCGAACTGTTCCAGTTCTGGCTGATGCACACGATGAACTGCCATCCCACGAAGGCCTCCCAATACGCCCGCTGGAAGGCCATGCGAGGGGCGTTGACCTCGCGAAATCTGATTTGTGGGATGTAGGGCCAAGTTCGATCATGATTGCCTCGCCCCATTCAGACGGCCGTCATGCCTTTGTAGGAAGCATCGGCCAGGCGTCCGCAGCGACGAAACGTTGTCGAGCTTAGCGGCCTGCCTTGCGATACTCAGCTAGGAGGGGCTGAAGCCACCTCATGTCTCGCCGCGGGTCATGGCGAAGCTTTTGGCCATGTGCTCGCCAAAGCCGTGTTCGACCGGGTGGAAAGTCCAGAGCGTGCTGTCGTCGCGGATCGCGTCAAGGTCAGCTGCGACCTGGTCAATGGTCCATTCGGGCCGGTATACACCGCGCGTCTCGGTAATGAAGGCGCGGGCGATGCGGCCGCCCATCGAGACGTAGAGTTCGCCCGAGACCGGGCAGCTCTCGTGCACCAACAGACCGACCACCGGGGCGACCAGTTCGGGTCCCATCGGCGGATATTGCGTCATGTCGAGCCCGTCGGCCATGCGCGTGACGGCGCCCGGCAGGATCACGTTCGACTTCACGTCGCGGTCCGCACCCTCGATCGCGATCATGTTGTTGAGGCCAATCATCGCCGACTTCGACATCGCGTAGTTCACGCCATGCGCGATCGAATAGAGCCCGCCGATCGACCCACTGAGCACCACCCGGCCATACCCCGCCGCCGCCATCCGCTCGAAGGCGGGGCGTACGACGTTGAAAGCGCCGAGCAGGTGGACGTCGATCACCGCGCGGAAATCCTCGTGGCTGATCGCGTCGAGCGCGCCGTAGCGCACGTTGCCGGCGCTGTGGATCAGCACGTCGATCCGCCCGAAGGTGTCAAGCGCGGCCTCGACGATCGCCTTGCCGCCATCCGGCGTGGCGACGCTCTGGGTGCAGGCCACTGCATCGCAGCCGGCCGCGCGCAGGGCCTGCGCGGCGTCCTCGGCTGGGCCGACGTCACTGCCCGAACCCGACATCGCGCTGCCGTTATCGTTGACGACGATCTTTGCGCCGAGCGATCCCAGCAGTTGCGCATAAGCGAAGCCGAGGCCCCGCGCGCCGCCGGTGATGACGGCGACCCGACCGTCGAAGCGGCGTCCGGCTACATTGGCACTCATTCCGCTCTCCATGTCGTGTCACCCGGTTCCCACAGCGGGGCCCCGCGGCTTTCGCGCAGCGACGGGATCGTGCGCCCGTCCTTGTCGGTCACGCCGTATTCTGCTGCCAGTTCGGCATTGATGAATGTGCCGCCAGACTTCGCGCCGACTTCGGGATCCATCGCCAGCGCCGCGATGACGCGCCCGGGAAACTCGGGAGAGGAGCCGACCGCGCTGTTGAGCTGGCTGGCCATGCCGGGAACCGCCTTGAGGTTCTCGGTCGCGCGCTCGGTATAAGTGAAGCCCTGCCAGAGCGAGACGGCGCTGACGCCGGTGCCCTGCAGTTCGTGGGCCATGTCGCGCATCATCCGGTCGGTCGCGGTTTTGGTGGTGCCGAACACGACGTCGTACGTGTAAGTCACGCCGACATAGCCTGACAGCGCGGCGATCAGCCCCGAGCCCTGCGGCACCATGATCCGTGCGGCATGCCAGGCGGCGACAAACGCCGCGCGCACGCCGGTATCCCATATCTGCCACTCGTCGGCGAGCGGCTTGGCCCAGAAGCCGGCGCGCTGCGTCATCGAATCGGGAATGGCCATGGCGCTGTTGACGAGCAGGTCGAGCCGGCCCTCGTCGCGGTGGACCCGATCGAACACCGCGGCGATCTGCGCGTCGTCGAACAGGTCCATGGCTACCGCCACGCCCCTGCCGCCCCGCGCGGCGACTTCGGCCACGGTTTCCTCCAGCGAGCCGGGCAGCGCATGGCCGCCCATGCTCACCGTGCGCCCGGTGACGTAGACCGTTGCCCCCTGCTCGGCGAGCGCCAGCGCAGTGCCCTTGCCGATGCCGCGGCTGGCGCCGGTGACGAGCGCGATCTTGCCGGCGAGAGGGGCGGTCACTTGACGTCTCCGGCGAACCAGCGCTCGGAAAAATCGTCCCTGGCGCGGCCGGGGAAATGTTCGGCGGTGAACGGATAGCCCATTACACCCTTGGACCAGTCAGCCGCCGCGCCCCAGTCCTGCTCCCAGTCGTAAAGCATGACGCGGTCGGCGATGCGCCACTCGCCGTCGCGCTTTTCCAAGCTGTCGAGGTAACGGCCGCCGATGCAGGTGTCGCGGTCGCCCATGTCGACGCGGTGGTAGGAGAACACATGGGTCTCGGCCTTCGCGGTGTCGCCGGCGAATTCGATGTGCGTCTGGCCCAGCAGGTGCTGCGTGTCCTTGATCGCATCGGCGCCGGGCACAACCCAGGCAAGGTAGGTTTCGAAGTCGCCGCTGTGGACGCCGTAGTCGAAGCGGGCCTCGGGCCACCAGCACGCGCGGATGAGATCGGCGCTGCGCCGGTCCTCACCGCGTGCCAGCCGCGCCACGCAAGTGCGGATTGATTCGCGGTCCAGCATCTCGCTCAAATTCTCATCCATCCTGCCTCTCCTTGGCCCCCCTCATCCGACGTGATTTACCTCGATTTAGCCGAGCCAATCGTTTCCGATTTGACGGATGCGGACAAAACCACCGCCGCCGGGATCATCGCCGACGCGGCTCCCGGTTTCAATCTGGGGCCTGATCCATGCTCTGGGATATCCATGCGGGGGCGCGCTTTTGCATGACAGCTCGCATACCTTCGTACGGTTCTTCGAAGTGCTGCAGCGACCAGAACATGGGCAGGGCGCGCGGTTTCAGCATGGCCCAGCGCCAGGCTTTCACGGGAGGCCGGATGGCAAAGGCGCATGGCTCTCATCAGTGCCTGACCGACGTCGTCAGCGGAACTTCACGCCCAGTTCGATGCCGTAGGTCGTCGGCGAGTTCCACACCGCGCCGGTGCCCAGCGTGTTGAACAGAACCTGCGTCTGGTAGCGGCTGTTGGTGACGTTGTCGCCGTAGGCCGCCACCGTGAACATCTCGCTGGGATCGGTCCACTGCGCGCGCAGCGAGACGATCTCGTAGCCCTTCTGCTTGAACTGCTGTTCCGGGTCGAAATAGAAGCTGGAGGTGTAGTAGACGTTGCCCGACAGCATCAGCCTGCCGCCGCCAAGGTCCAGCCCGTAACTGACGCCGATATTGCCCGAAAACTCGGGCGCGCGCTGCATCTTGTAGCCGGACGCGTCGGTGGATGTCTGGACGAGGCCGCCCGCGCTTTGCGTGCCGCTGTAAGCGCAGTTCATGGAGCTCGACGGATCGACGACGGCGGGATCGCAGTAGCTGTAGTACGGCGCGTTCGGGAACGACTTGTAGCGCGCATGGGTCCAGGCGACGCCGCCGTTGATATTGAAGGCCTCGCTGACCGCATAGCGCAGCTGCGCCTCGAGACCGTAGATTTCGGAACTTGCAGCATTGCGGATCTGCGCCGCCCCGTCCTGGTAGCTGGAGACCTGCAGATTCTTGTAGTCGTAGTAGAAGCCCGCAAGATCGGCCTGGAACACGCGGTTGTCGAACTTGTAGCCGACCTCGAAGGCGTTGATCTTCTCCGGCTTTACCGGCTGCGCGGAATAGCCGCCGACGTTGAGGATGCCCGCCTTATAGCCGCGCGTGAACGAGGCATAGACACTGGAATCGTCACTGGGCTTGTAGCGCAGCACGACGCGCGGGGTGAAGCTGTCGTTCTTGAGCGTATCGACCGCGATGCGGTCGCCGGGGTTGCCGGTGAACGGCACGTTCTCGCCGTTCGGGCCGGTGTAGCCGGTCAGCGGCGTAGTGAAATTGGCGACGAAGTACCCGTCAGACACCACGTCATGGCTGTAGCGGCCGCCCAGGGTGACGAAGAACTTGTCGTTCACCTCGTAGGTCGCGTCGAGGAACGCGGCGTAGGAGGTCGTCTTGGTGTTCGAGCCGCCGAAGGGGCCGAACGGCGCACCGCCGAACGAGGCGCCGATGTCCCACGTGTCTCGGATCTGGAAGTAGTTGAGCCCCGCCGTCCACTGCAGCGGCCCGCCCGGCTTGGAGTTGAGCAGGAATTCCTGGCTCCACGTCTCGTCGTTGACGCCGACGTAGATGTTGAAAATCGGGATCGCAGTCGCGTCGAGGTCGCCGTAATAGGGCGACAGGTCCTTGCGGTACTGGGTATACGACGTCAGCTCCGCGAAGCCGAGGTCAGCCTTGATCGTGCCCTGCAGCGCGTCGGAATTGGTGCGGAAACTCTGCGGCTTGTTGAGTAGCACCTGCCGGGGATTGCTCGTATAGGTGCCGTCGGGCGCGTAAAAGAAGACCAGTGGCAGCCCCTTGGAGCTTGAGGTCCCGTAGATCGCGCGGCCGGCGGGCGACACCTTGTCGAAAAAGCCAGCCCCGCCAGACTTGTCGACGTAGGCGTTGACGAGTTGCGAGGTCGGATCGTCGGTTTCGGAATGGCTCCAGCGCAGCAGCACGGAAACATCGTCGGTCAGGTCGGCCTTGAGGCCGAGGCGGATCGACCAGTTCTCGTACTGGCCGACCTTGTCGTCGTCATTGCTGATGTCGGTGAGGTAGCCGTCGCCGCGGCGGTAGAGCCCCTCGATGTCGAGCGCCACGCGGTCGCTGATGCCGTAGGTAGCATAGGCCTGCGCCTTGACGCTGTTGAAGCGGCCATAGCTGACCTTGGCCTGCGCGCTGGTTTCGGTGCTGGGCTCGGCCGTGGTGACGATGATCGCGCCGCCGGTCGTGTTACGGCCGAACAGGGTGCCCTGCGGACCCTTGAGGACCTGAATGCTGCCGACGTTGAGCAGATCGAAGTCGGACAGATAGGTGTTCGCCTGGAAGAACCCGTCGACGTAAATGCCGACGTTGGGGCCGCCGCCCGAGGTCGTGATCGCGGTGCCGACGCCCCGAATGGTTGGCTGCACGGCGGGCCCCTGGCTGTCGAAGCGCAGGCCCGGCGTCAGCTTGGCCGTATCCGACAGCTGCCTGACATTCGCCGTCGAGAGCTGATCGCTGCCGAGCGTGGTGACGCTGATGGGAACGTCGCGTGAGGCTTCGGCGCGGCGCTGGGCGGTGACGATGATTTCGCTGCCAACATCCCGCCCACCGCTATCTTGCGCAATTGCCGGCACCGACGAGATTGTGGCAACTACGGCCAACAGCGAGACTGTTGCCTTGGTTACAGATTCAGTCATCGTTCCCCCCATCGTGAGCCATTCGGCCTCTGAACATCGTAGCGCCGGAAGGTGCACAGTTTGTCTGACCTCGCCCTTCCCGCTTCGGTTTGCATGGTGCCGCATTTATACGCGTGCGACTTGACCGATGTGGCCAAACGAGGCAGCACACAAGTCCACACAGCGCCTAGAAGTATTAGAAACTAGCGATTTCCGTGCATTGGCTGAAGCGCCAGGGGAAGCAAATATGCCATCGATCGCCGATGCGGAGTTTGCGAAACTCAACATACCGCTGCTGCGTCATTTTCCGGAACTGGCGCGGGCTTTCGGCCGCGATCCTGGCGAACTACTGGACTTGGCCGGGATCAAGTCCGCGACATTTCGCGATGATGCCGTCGATCTCACCTACCCCCAGGCGATCCGACTTCTCGATGTGGCAGCGCGTGAGCTCAAATGCCATGACTTCGGGATGCGGCTGGCGCAGCGGCAGCGCGGCGGAGCGATCTTCGGCCCCCTTGGCCGCACGATGCGCAATTCGAGAACGTTCGGAGATGCGCTGCGCTTCGCCAGCGAGCACATGAGCGCTCACAGTCGTGCCGCACGTGTCTGGTTGCGAGCCGGGCCTGAAGGCTCGGTGTTCGCAGGGCATGAACTGTTCCTCGAAAGCAGCGGTGAACGAATCCAGGCCATTGAACAAATCCTGCTGATCGGGCACCTCGAGGCTATGGAGATGACGGGCGGCTACGCGCGTGCACGCTGCGTCCATTTCCGGCACGAGGCGAATTCGTCCCCTGCGGAATACCGCCGCTATTTCGGCTGCGACGTTCGCTTCGGAGAGCCCGCTAACGGCGTGACGTTCTCCGCGCATGATCTGGCGAGTCCGATCCTGAGCCAGAACGAGGACGTTCATCGTGAACTGACCACCTATATCGAGACGCATTTCCCGAAAAAGCGGCTTCCCTTCAATGCCGAAGTTAGCGGCCTGATCATGCGCCGGCTCACCCAAGGCAACTGCGCGAGCGGCGACGTCGCCCAGGCTCTTAATATTCATCATCGCACACTCCGCCGCCGTTTGAAGCACGAGGGAACCACGTTTCAGGACGTAAAGGACGGCGTGCGCCGTGATCTGACAATATATTACCTGCGGCAGACCCAGCTTGATTTCAGGGGCATCTCCGAAAAGTTGGGCTTTGCCGAGCAGGCCGTTTTTTCGCGCAGCTGCCGCCGCTGGTTCGGGCAGTCACCGTCGCAGCTGCGCGTGGGGGGCACGGCAACAATCAAGCATGCGTTGGCCAGATCGATGGTCAGCACATGATCTTCGGCGAGGAATGATGGTGGTACGGCGCAAACGTTCGGCAGGGCGGCCAGATCAGCCATGAGCGCATCTTTACCGGCTACAAGCTGACCGACACCATGTTCGCTGGTCCGACCCTCTTCCAGCGCGGCTATACCATTCACGGCAACCAGCGCGGCCCCTTGCACCCTGCACGATTTTTCAGTTTTGGGCCGGCCGTCCGTCGCCATGCGTGCCGGACTTCAGACGCTTGGGCTCAGGGCTGTCTGCGCATGTTGCGCTCGATTGCCAGTATCCGCTCACGGCGAGTATCGGGCGAACTGGGAGCATAGCCTGCTTCCTCGTTGTTTTGCCCCCAGTTGTAGACCGGCCCGTGCGGTAGCTGTTCAAGGCCAACGCGAGCGACGTCATCGGCAGACGCCAAGCCTGCGGGCATCGCCTGTCCGTTGCGCTCGAGGTTGCGCCGGTGCGCTGGTGTGTCGGTACGCACCAAAATCAGGTTGAGTACGTGAATGCCGTATTCACGCAGTTCCGCCCACAAACCTTCACCGAAACATAGAACGAATGCCTTCGCGCCTGAATAGACCGAAATTCCCCCGATCCCGCCATAACAGGCTCCCGACCCGACCAGCAGAATACCGCCGCGTCGCCGGGCGCGCATTCCCTGCCCGAAATGATGGGCAAGACGCATGGTCGTCCTGATGTTGACACCGACCAAGCTATCCCAGTTTTCCATCGTACCGTCGAGGAATGGCGACCCGTTGCTTTCCGCGCCCGCATTCGTAATCAACAGCCCGACTTCGCGCTCGCCAGCTGCGGCGATAACCTGATCGGCTGCATCGGAAGCCGACAGATCGATGCACGCTGTAACCACTTCCACGCCGCGAGACCGGATTCTTTCAGCAAGCCCAGCGAGAGGAGCTTCGCGCCGAGCCACGATGATGCAATTCATTCCGGCGTCCGCCAGGCGCTCCACGAATGCACTTCCGGTTCCTTCGGAACCGCCGGTCACCAGCGCCCAAGGGCCGTACCTGTCGACCAAATCCATTCATAACACTCCCTGATGCCCAACCAATAAGCGCACTCACCGCCGCCTCGCAGCCCGCCGATCAGGCGATCACGTTTGCGGCCTTCAAGGCTTCGATGCGATCCCACTCGATTCCCATCTCCATCAGGAACAGTTCGGTATGCTCCGATGCCTGCGGAGCGCGCGTCGTCTCGACCGGAGCATGATTGAACTGGACGGGCCCGCGAACCAGTCGCAAGGGTTCGCCGTCCGACGCTTCGACCTCGATCACCATGTCATTGGCCAATGCTTGCTCGTCATTGCTAAGGTCGAGGAGGCTCTGGAAGGGCGCCCATTGCCCGGTCATCGTCTTGAGGTGCTCGCGCCAGTACGCAAATGGCTTTTCCGCGAATTGCCGCACGATGATCTCGCTGGCGGCCTCCCAGTTTTCCATCAGAGTCTGCACGGTGGAAAATCGGCTGTCGTCTGCCGCTGCCGCTGCCGGGACGCCAAGGTGCCGGAACGTGTCGCGGATATGTGGCCCCGGTATCAACACGCACAGATTGATCGTGCCGCCGTCAGAGGTCCTGAAATTGCCCATGAAGGGGTTGCCAGGATTGGAACCGGATCGGGGCATGCTGACGCGGGTAACCTGACCCGTTTCCATGAACTGATCGACAGCGGTGCCTGCAGACCACCATGCCGTGCTCAGCAGCGAGACATCCACTTCGATCGCCTCCCCGGTGCGAGAGCGGTGAAACAGTGCGGCGGCGATTCCGCCGGCGATGTTCATTCCTCCGGTGGAGTCTCCGAACGCGGGAATACCCTGGGAAAGAGGGCCATCCAAGGCCGCCGGGCTCATCGAATAGCCGACCCCGCTCCGCGTCCAGAAGGCTGTCCCGTCAAACCCGCCGGTTTCCCGCTCAGGGCCCTTGTCGCCGTAGGCGCTGCCGCGTGCATAGATGATGTCGGGGTTGGCCGCTCGCAGATGTTCGACATCGATCTTCAGCTTGCTTCGTAGCTGGGGCAGGTAATTGGTGAGGAAAACATCAGCCGTTTTTGCAAACTCGTAGATGAGTTGCTGTCCTTCAGGCGTCGAGATGTCGACGCCCACGCTGCGCTTCCCACGGTTCGGATGCTCCATCAGGGTATTGCGCTGCGGATTGACCCTTTGCCCGCCGAGCGTGACAAGGCCGCGCATCGCGTCTCCACGGATGGGGTGCTCGATCTTGACGACATCCGCTCCCCAGTCCGCGAGAATGGCGCCCGCGGATGGCACGAAGGTATGCTGGGCCACCTCCAGCACACGAATACCCTGCATCACCTTCGCCATGTCCATCTCCCTGACAATCGTGCCGTCCGGCGCCTATTTTATACTGCTTGCCCGCAATCCGGGAATTAGGCTGCCGCGAGGCATCAGGCCCCCGGTGAGCGCTCGCCCGCGAGGCGTTCACTCTCTTCCCAGAACCGGTCGATCACGGCCTGGTCCTGTGCGACCGGGTTAGGGGTACGCGGGGCGCGCCTGAACCAGTATCCCCCGCTTGTGGCCGCGGCTTCGTCGGCCGTGGCGAGCCAGACGAGCGTATCGGCGCCCTCCTCCTCGCTCGCCTTTGCCAGATCGCGCGAACGCATCTGTGTGTCCTTGGGCGCATAGGAAAAGAAGTTGGAATCCACCGCTCCGGGATGGACCGCATGGGCGACGATCCCGTCCTCGGCGAGCCGCTGGGCGAGAGCCTTGGCGAACAGCACGTTGGCGAGCTTGCCGGTGCAATATGCAAGACCGGGACTGAACGCCGCGAGGCTCTGCAGGTCGTCGAGATTGATGAACGGGATCATTTCGCTGGCATCGGAGGCCGTGTTGAGAATCCGTACGGCCCCCGGCTCGCTCGATTGCGCGGCGGTGCGCAGGAGCGGAAGCAGGGCGTTGGTGAGTACGAACGGGCCCAGGTGGTTGCCTGCGAAATTCGCTTCCAGCCCCTCGCTGGTCATCACCATCTCGCTCACCATGCCGCCCGCATTGTTGACAAGCAAGTCAACGCGATCGGTAAGCGCCGCGATCTGGCGCGCCGTATCGCGGGCCGAGGCCAGCAGCGACAGGTCGGCACGGATCATATCGACCTGTCCCGTGCGCGAACGAGCGGCAATCTCGTCCTTCGCCGCCGCGATGCGAGCCGGGTCGCGCCCGGTGCCGATGACGTGCCACCCTAGCGCGGCAAGTGCCTTGGCCACTTCCCTTCCGATTCCGGAACTGGCGCCTGTCACTACCGCGACGCGGGTACTATCGGTGGCCAAGGCTTTCTCCCGAGACTGTGAACTATTGATTCTTTTTGCGGACGACCGCCGGCCCATCAGGCAAGCCGAACTCTGCATTCAGATGCATTGCCGCGTCCAGACAATGCCAAGCGATCGAGCGGGCGGGGGAGAGTAAATCGCCCAGGCGGTACACCGCACTGGCCGATAGCATCCCGGTTCCGGGACATTCACTCCTTGTGTCATCGTTCGCATTGCCCGGCCGGGCGACAGAAGCGTTCTGGCGGCGAAGCCGGTGGCGAGATAGAGCGCGGCCGCGCGCAAGCGCGGTGCAGACCGCCGAGGTGATCCCCATCCACCACGACGTTGCCGCCATCGCTACGGGCTTGGTAAGGGCAGTGATCGAAAGCCTGGAGAGCCAGGAGCGACCGCTTCACTGAGGGAACTGAGCGGCGGGTACGCGGTCAAAAACCGCGATGACCGATTGCGGAGGAACCGCGCTACCCCCAGATAGGGGCCATGCAACAGACCATCATCCAGGCCGCGGCGCTGATCGTGCCGCTCGTGATCGCGATCGTGTTTCACGAGGTGGCGCACGGGATGGTGGCGCGGCTGCTGGGCGACCCGACTGCCTACGAACAGCGGCGCCTGAGCCTGAACCCGCTGCGTCACGTCGACCCCGTCGGCACCGTGGTGCTGCCGGGCATGCTCGCGCTCGCCGGAGCGCCGGTCTTCGGCTGGGCAAAGCCGGTGCCGGTGAACCAGCGACGGTTGAACAATCCCCGCCTCGGCATGATGGCAGTCGCATTAGCCGGTCCGCTCAGCAATCTGATTTTGGCGGGCATCGGCGCGGTTATGCTGGGACTGATGGCGAGGAGCGGCGCCGCCGGCGACATCCTTGGCTTCATCGCCCTCAATCTGCGCAATTTTGTCCTGATCAACATCTTCCTGGCGCTGTTCAACCTGCTGCCGATCCCCCCGTTTGATGGCTCGCACATCGTCGAAGGCCTGCTGCCGCGAGGCGCTGCCCGGGCCTACGCCAGGCTGCGCCCCTACGGCTTTCCGCTATTCTTCCTGTTGCTGCTGGTCGTGCCGTACATCTGGCCCGACCTCCATCTGGTCGAGCGAATCCTCCTGCCGCCGGTCGATTGGGCGACGGACCGTTACGACGCGCTGGCTCGCCTGATCGCCGGTCTCTGACACCATTCGCGCCATCGACGCCCGTATCCGGCGCGGGTCGTAGACGAGGGCTCAGTCGACCAGGCGCCAGCGCATCGTCTCGCCGGCGTGGAACGGAACCACGTTCATGCCGCCTGCGGCGATGACCTCCGGCACAGCTATATCCTCCCGCTTCAATGTCACTGTGCCCTCGTTCAGGGGCAGGCCGTAGAAATTGGGACCGTGTTCGGAGGCGAATCCTTCCAGCAGGTCGAGAACGCCGTCTTCTTCGAACACCTGAGCGTAGCTTTCCAGCGCGAAGGGCGCGTTGAAGATGCCCGCGCATCCACAGGCCGATTCCTTGCGGCCGATCTCGTGCGGCGCACTGTCGGTGCCGAGGAAGAACTTAGGCGATCCGGACACGGCCGCCGCGCGCACGGCGACGCGGTGGCGTTCGCGCTTGGCGATGGGCAGACAATAGGCGTGGGGACGAATGCCGCCGGCGAAGATCGCGTTGCGGTTGATGATCAGGTGCTGCGGGGTGATCGTCGCACCGACCTGGGGGCCGCTCTCGGCGACGAATGCGGCCGCTTCGGCCGTCGTGATGTGTTCGAGCACGATCTTGAGCGCTGGATAATCGCGCACCAGAGGCGCCAGGATTCGCTCGACGAACACCGCCTCACGATCGAAGATATCGACATCGGCATCGGTCACTTCGCCGTGGATCAGCAGCGGCATGCCGATGCGCTGCATGGCCTCCAGCACCGGAGTGAGTTTGCGGATGTCGGTGACGCCGTGCGCAGAGTTGGTGGTGGCGTGGGCGGGGTAGATCTTGCAGGCGGCGAACACGCCCTGCTCGTAGCCTCGCACGATTTCCGCCGGGTCCGAGCCGTCGGTCAGGTAGCAGACCATCAGAGGCGTGAAGTCCACGCCGGCCGGCACCGCGTCCAGGATACGTTCGCGATAGGCCTGCGCCGCCGCCACAGTCACGACCGGAGGGGTCAGGTTAGGCATGACGATGGCGCGCGCGAACTGGCGCGCGGTGTAGCCGACCACGGCTTTGAGCATCTCGCCATCGCGAAGGTGCACATGCCAGTCGTCGGGGCGGCGGATCGTTATCTGCGAAGTCATGCTGGCTGCTCTAACCGTCCGCAGGCGAGTCGTCGATACGGCGCCTTAGACAAATGCGATCCAGCTTCGAGCCGCCCCCATCGCGCCGCCTCGCCTAACTTTTTGCATAGGCTCCTCGACGAGCAGCGCGACCTATCATCCCGACAAAATCGGGAGAGACACGTATGCTCGATCTGCTCATCAAGGGCGGCGACGTCGTCGATGGTACGGGAAGGCCGCGTTTCACGGCAGATATCGGCGTCGCCGATGGCCGCATCGTCGGAGTGGGCGACCTGTCCGGCCCTGCCCGCCGCACCATCGACGCCACCGGCATGCTCGTTACGCCCGGCTGGGTGGACATACACACGCATTACGACGGGCAGGCGACATGGGACATGCTGCTCGACCCCTCTTTCAGTTCGGGCGTCACCACCGCGATCCTCGGCAACTGCGGCGTCGGCTTCGCGCCGGTTGCACGGGGGGACGAGGGCCGCCTGATCGACCTGATGGACGGGGTGGAGGAAATTCCCGGCGGCGCGCTCCACGCCGGGCTGGAGTGGAACTGGTCCACCTTCCCCGAATATCTCGACGTGCTGGATTCCAAGCCGCGCAGCTTCGACGTGGGCTGCTATTTGCCGCATGGCCCGCTCCGGCTTTTCGTGCTGGGCGACAAGGTTGGCTCCGGCCGCAAGGCCGATGCCGACGAGATCGAGCGAATGGCCGGCCTTGTCGATGAAGCCATGCGGGCCGGCGCATTTGGCGTATCCAGTTCGCGCACGTCGGTCCATCGCACCGTTCACGGTGACATGACCCCCGATTTCGAGGCAGACCGCGAGGAACTGGTGGCGCTTGCCCGCGCAGTTGCGCAGCGCCGGGGCGTCATGGAGTTCGCGCCAGCGGGCGTAGTCGGCGAGGATCCGCATGGGATTCGCAGCGAGATGGCGATGTTCGACGACATCGTGACCGAAACCGGCGTCGACGTGCACATGCTGTTGCTGCAGCCCAATCTCGACCCGGATTACTGGCAGGAGCAGCTGGCGTGGGCGACGCGGATCAATGCTGCCGGTCGCTCGCGCGTATTTGGGCAAGTCAGCGGGCGCAGCATTGGCGCGCTGCTCAGCTTCTACGGTACTCACCCGTTCATGGAGCGGCCGACCTTTCGCGAGGTGAAAGCCAGTCTTCCGCGCGACCAGTGGCTGACCACGCTCGCCGATCCGCAGATGAAGACCCGGATCCTGACCGAGACCGACCGGGAAGGTACCTTTGGCGCGTTTCTCAACCAGCATTGGGGCAGCTGCTTCGATCTGGGCGAGACGGCCGACTACGAACCGGATGATAGCGTCAATGTAGTCGGTCTCGCGGCGGCGGCGGGCACCACGCCGCAGTCCTTCGTCTACGATATGATGCTCCAGACCAGCCGGCACCCGCGTCTGTTGCTGGCGATCAATAACTATGTCGGCGGTGCGCTGGAGAAACTGAAGCCGATGATCGAGCATCCCGCCACCGTGCTTGGCGCGTCAGATGCAGGGGCGCATGTCATGACGATCTGCGATGGCTCGATGAACAGCTTCATGCTGACGCACTGGGCACGCGATCGCTCTCGGGGGCCGGGGATCCCGCTGGAACAGGTTGTGCGGATGATGAGCCATGACACGGCGCGCTCGATCGGAATTATCGATCGAGGTACGCTGGAACCCGGAATGCGTGCGGACCTCAACGTGATTGATTTCGACAACCTCGCGCTGGGCAAGCCCACCATTGTCGACGACCTGCCACAAGGTGCTAGCCGGCTTTTGCAGGACGTCCGCGGCTATCGCCTGACAATGGTGAATGGCACGATTACGCGCGAAAATGACAAGGCCACCGGCGACTTGCCCGGCCGCTTGCTAAGGCATCGCGCGCCAATCGCCGAGGTCGAAATGCAGGTCTGAACGGAGTAGACGGCCTCCTTAGTGAGCTTCTCGCACGGCACTCGCTTGGGTCGCACAGCGATTGCCGAAGCCGCACATGCCACTTGCTCCGCTGAAGCCAGGAGCGGGCTCGCCGAACACCTGCGAGCCCCCGAAGCTACGCGGAAATTCAGGCAGTGCGGCACGATGACGATTATAACCGTTGTCAGGGTGTCGAAGCCATCGACATGATCGTATGAGCAATGACTCCGTGCCGCGCAGCAGCGCGGTCCGTATCCTGGAGCAGCGCTTGGTTTCCTTCACGTCCCTCAGTGCCCTGCGTGTGTTGCAAGCCGTCCGCCAAAGCGAGCCGGTCTCGCGAGTAGAACTCGTGAAAATCACGGGCCTCTCCCCGGCAATGATCACTATGGTGACTGGCAGCCTGATCGAACGCGGCCTCATCAGCGAGGCCGGGGATACCCGCCAGTCACGCGGCAGGCCACGGATCCGCCTGACCACCAACCCCGATGGTGGGCTCGTCTGCGGTGTGCTGATCCACCCCGAAGGCATGGTCGACATCGAAGTGGCGAACCTTGTCGGACAGGCCGTGTTCACTAGCACGCACACGCTCGGCGCGCATCTGTTCGACCCGGCCTTCGTGGATGAACTGGCCACCGCGATCCGGCAGGTGTGCGATGACCATGCCGTGGATGACAGGCTGCTCGCCATCGGCGTGTGCCCCCCCACGACCATCGACGGCGAACGCGGGCTGGTGCACTGGATGGCAGCAGACGGCACCCTGCCCAAGCCAACGCCGCTGAAGGCGATGCTGGAAAGCCGGCTCGACCTTCCCGTCTTTCTCGACACGCGGGAGAACGTGATCGCCCGGCGTGAGCGATGGCACGGCGATCCGGACGCCGGGGACGATATGGCCGTGATTACGATCGGCCCCGGCATCGGTCTTGGCCAGTATCAGGGCAAGGCGCTGCGGTTCGGCGCCCACGGCTTCAACAGCGAGTTCGGGCACATGAAGGTGCCTCTGGCAGCGGGCAATCCCTGTCCCTGCGGAGGCACCGGCTGCCTTATCACGGTATCCTCCCACTACGGCATTCTGCGCATGGCCAAGGGGGCGCAAGGCATGCTCGATCCCACGTTGCCGCAGATCCGCAAGGAATTCGAACAGGTCGTGGATCAGGCCTGTGACGGGGACAGCAGATTGCGCGAACTGTTCAACCTTGCCGGTCGCGCGCTAGGCACCGCAGTCGCAAACCACGTCAACCTGCTCGACCCGGCAAACATCGTCATCGTGTCGGAAGACGAACGCGCCCTGGAACTGATGCGGCCGGGGTTCGTGGCCCAATACGCAGCCGATCTCCTGCCTGTGTTCCGCGATCGCGCACCGGTCACGCTGAAAGCGGATGAGCCGGGTAGCCGTGTCGAAGGGGCCATCGCGCTCGTCCTCGATCGGCTGTTCGGCACCACTTGAAGCTCCTGAACCCTGCCCACCACGCACTGACCTAAATATCAGGTGCGCCCACCTCCAATAAAATTCACAAGGTGAATTAATAGGTCGGGGGGCTTCCAGAGAACGCAATTTCACCCCCGCTCAACAAGACCTATGATAGGGCGAGGGTGCGATTATGAATGGGAAGGCTTTTGCCGTACTTCTGTGCGGCTGCGCGACTTGGGCGACCGCGGTGCACGCGCAGGAACAGTCGCAAACCACCACAGCAGTGCCGGACATGGCACCGACCAGCAGAAACCGGAGCTTCCTCAGGCTGAGACCGATGCCATCGTCGTCACCGGCAGCCGCATCACCCAGCACGGCTATGCGATGCCCACGCCGGTCACGGTGCTGACCGCGCAGCTTCTCGAACAGTCCGCGCCCAGCAACCTGCCGGACGCGCTGAACAAGACGCCGCAGTTCCAGAACTCGCTTGGCCAGGCGACCTCGCTGACCAATGCGGACCGCCCCTATTCAGGCAACTATCTCGATCTTCGCGGCGTCGGCCCGGTCCGCGCGCTGGTGCTGCTGGACGGTCGCCGCGTGCCACCGACAAGCTATGAAGGCACCGTCGACACCAACCTGCTGCCCCAGCTTCTGGTTCAGCGTATCGACGTGGTGACCGCTGGCGCTTCGGCCGTCTATGGGTCGGACGCGGTCAGCGGCGTCGTCAACTTCGTGCTCGACACCAAGTTCAACGGCGTGAAGGGCGTGGCGCAGCGTAGCGTCTCGCAGCGCGGCGACAACGGCGGCTATCGTACCGGCATCGCGGCAGGCACCGGCTTCGCCAACGATCGCGGCCACGTGGAATTCAGCGTCGAGCGCTTTGTGAGCGACGGTATTCCCAGCAAGAAAGACCGTCCCGGCCAGTCCTCGGACTACCTGTTCCTGGGCTCCGGCACGGCCGCCGATCCATACAAAATCTACCCCAACACCAACTTCTCGTTCGTGTCGCGCGGCGGGCTCGCCGTCAGCGGGCCGTTTGCAGGCCAGCAATTCCTGCCCGGCGGTGTGCTGGCGCCGTTCAATCCCGGCACGATCATCGGCAATCGCGGCCTTGCCACCGGCGGCGAGGATTCCGCCTCGTCGTCGAACGGCAATACCGTGCTCAGCGCGTCGCTCAAGACCCTGCAGAGTTTCGGTCGCCTCAGCTACGAAATCGTGGACGGTGTCGAAGCCTATGTTCAGGGCGGCTACGCCGAATCGCGCAACCACTACAACGCGCTCGAAGACAATTTCCGCGTGTTCATCCCGATCTACAGCGGCAACCCTTACCTGTCCGACGCGGCACAGGCGCAGCTGACCGCCACCAACACACCGTCCTTCACGATCAACCGCGCCGATGACCGCGTCTCCAACCTCGATACTTATGTCGATACGGTGAACCGCGCCTATAACCTCACGGCCGGTTTCAAAGGCGACATCAGCCCGCGCCTGCATTTCGAGGCGTACTACACCCACGGCGACACAAAGCTGAAGACACGCCGCAACGAAAGCGAGAACACCAGGTTCTTCGCCGCGATCGATGCGGTGGACCAAGGCGAATTCCAGAACAACGTCGCCAACGGCAATATCGTGTGCCGCGTGACGCTGACGAACCCCGGCCTCTACCCAGGCTGCACCCCGCTAAACCTGCTGGGCGAAGGCTCCTCCTCGCCCGAGGCGCTGGCCTGGCAGCAGGGCATCACCCGCTTTGCGGTGCGCAACAAGCTGGACGAGTGGAACGTCAACGTCGGAGGTGACGTGGTGGACCTGTGGGCCGGTCCCCTCGCCATCAACATCGGCGCGGACTACCGCAAGCAGTCGCTGGAGCAGACCAGCAACGCCGATCCCTCGATCCCGCTCGACATCACGGGCCTGCGCGGCATCAGCCCCAATGCGGCGCGTTTCGTCTACACCAACGTCGGCGTCGCCAACGGTTCGTACAATGTGAAGGAAGTCTACGGCGAATTCGCGCTGCCGCTGCTGCGCGATGCCGCCTTCGCCAAGTCGCTCGATCTCAACGGGGCGATCCGGTACACCGATTATAGCACCTCCGGCTCTGTCGTCACGTGGAAGGCGGGCCTGACTTATGCACCAATCCCGTCGATCCGCTTTCGTGGCACGGTGTCGCGCGATATCCGCGCGCCAACCCTCTACGACTTCTTCGCCGGTCGTTCGTTCAACTCGACCGTTCTCAACGATCGCCTGACCGGCGTCAGCGGCGTTGCCACCACCTTCGGCGGCGGCAACCTCCAGTTGAAGCCGGAAATCGCCAAGACCTACACCGCAGGCGTGGTGCTGCAGCCGGACTTCCTGCCTGGCTTCAGCCTCTCGGCCGACTATTATGATCTTACGATACGCAACGCCATCACTTCGCTGGATGCCGGCACCATCGCCGACACCTGCTTTGCCAGCGGCGGCACCGACCCGGTCTGCTCGCGTATCGTGCGTCCGTTCCCGACCAGCAATACCACGACGGCCAACTTCCCGACCTCGGTGGACGTCTCCCCGATCAACGGTGCCTCGTTGCACACGCGCGGCATCGACGTGGACGCCAGCTACGATTTCAACCTGGACATGGGCGAAACGCCCGTCTCGGTCCGCCTGCAGGGGCTGGCGAATTACGATCTGAAGTTCATCTCCGCCACCGGCGCCAGCCAGGCGGGCCGCACCTTCGACACGACGTCGGCCTTCCCGCGCATGCGCCTGACGATGAACGCCACGCTCAGCACCGAGCACGCGGACCTGTTCATCCAGGGTCGCTACTTCACCCGTACCAAGCTGAGCGACCTGGCGCTGGCGGGATCGGGCTACGGCGTGTTCGACCCGGTCCATGCACCGGCCGCGTTCTACATGGACATGACTCTGACCGGCCATATCGACGGTCTGGGCGGTTCGATCAGCCCGTTCATTTCCGTCAACAACCTGCTCGACAAGAAGCCTCCGTTGATCCCGGCGGTCGCCAACCCGGGCGTCACCTATCCTACCATCCTCGCGCTTTATGACGTGGTCGGCCGCGCCGTCACCGCCGGTGTGCGCTTCAAGTTCTGATCGGACTGCCATGACCCTGCCGCTTCGTCGACGTTTCCACGGCCTGCTGCGGCAGGCCGTCCTCCCCGCATTCGGCTTGCTTGCCTTGGCGGTGGCGGCCTGCCAGGGCAAGCCGGAGGATCAGAAAACCAGCGCGGAGACAGCCGCCCCCGCTTCTAATGGCGCCGTTGCGGACGGGTCCATCGCACAATTGTTCGGAACCAACTGTGCGGGCTGTCATGGCGTCGATCTCAAGGGTGCGCAGGGGCCCTCGCTGGTGGACAAGACATGGATCCACGGCAGCGACGATGCCAGCATCCTCAAGATCATCACGAAGGGCGCGATGACGGCGGGGATGCCCGCCTTCGAAGGCCGGTTCAGTGATTCCGAGATGCGTGGCCTCGTCGCCTACATCCGCGAAAAGGGCGCTTCGGCCCCGGCGGACACGGCCCCCTTCCCCACCAGCACGCAGACCTCGGAGAAGCAGGCATACAAGGTGGTGCCGGTCGTCGCCAAGGGGCTCGTCACGCCCTGGTCGATGGTTTTCCTGGGCGCGGATCGCATGCTGGTCAGCGAGCGCCCCGGCCGCCTGCGTGTGGTCCATACCGATGGCACTATCGATGCCCCGGTCGCCAATGCCCCGCGGATCACCAGCGAATTTATCCATGGCGGCATGCTCGGACTGGCGCTGGCCCCGGACTATGCCAAGTCAGGCTGGATTTACATCGCCTTCACCGACGAGCGCCCTGACCGCTTCGACGAGATCGAACGCTGCGGCAAGCGATCCACCTGCTTCCAGCTGGCTTCGCAGATCAAGGTGATCCGCGCCAAGTTGCGCGGCAATGCCCTCGTCGAAAAGCAGACGATCTGGCAGGCCCCTGACAGGAGCTACCGCACCACGCCCAACTTTGGCGGCCGCATGGCCTTCGGCGCAGACGGGATGCTGTACTTCGGGGTCGGCGACCGCGTTTATTCGCTGATGGAGGCGCAGGATCTGTCCTCGCCCATCGGCAAGGTGCACCGCGTGGCACCGGACGGATCGATCCCCAAGGACAATCCCTTCGCGAAGAAGCCAGGCGCCCTCGCCTCGATCTGGAGTTACGGACACCGAAACCCGCAGGGCTTCGCCGTCGATCCGCGCACCGGCCACCTGTGGGAAACCGAGCACGGCCCGCGCGGCGGCGACGAGCTGAACCTGCTGCATCCCGGATCCAACTACGGCTGGCCGCTGGTCACCCTGGGCATGGGCTATGACGGGCTGCCCTTCGATCCCGCCTATCCCATCGGCCACTCGCAGCTGGCGGTGCCCATGCCCAAGGCGGCGAAGCCGGACCCGAGCACGATGGTGGACTCCGTCACGCACTGGACGCCCTCGATCGCGGTTTCCTCCATCGCCTTCTACACCGGCAATCTGTTCCCCCAGTGGCGCAACAGCCTGTTCGTCACCTCGCTTCAGCAGCAGGAGTTCCTGCGACTGACGATCACGAACGACAAGGTCACCGGGCAGGAACTGCTCTTCCGTTGGCACGGCCGCCTGCGCGATGTCGTAAACGGACCGGACGGGGCGATCTACATCGCCGTCAATGAACCCGATATGATCGTCAAACTGGTCCCTGCCACGGAGAAACGCTGATGCCGTTCCGCGCACGCCTGACCCTTGCAGCTCTGCTTCTTGCGGGCTCTATGCCTTCGGCCATCGCCGCCGCATCACCGGCCAAACCCGCCGATGCATTGCACCGGCTGCTGATCAAGGAGGAGATCCGCGACACGCTGGCCCACTACAACCAGCTGGTGGACCGTGACGACGGCGCACCCGACCGCAGCGCGTGGATGGCGATGTTCACCGATGACGCGGAGATGCGCGCCTTCTACCCCGACGGTACGCCCGACATTCACCTGCGCGGCCGGCCAGCGATCCAGAAAGCATTCGGTGGCGGCGGCACCAAGGACAGCGGGCTCGCCTCCAAGCACTACATCGTCAACGTCGTGTTCGACGATGTGGCCGACACCGCGGTGCGTACCCACATCAACGCCATGTCGGTGACCACCACCAAGAACCTCGTCAACCGCCACTGTGAAGGCTGCGGAACTCAGCCCGTGGCGATCTCCATGTTCATTTACGACAACACATGGGTGAAGGTGGCTGGAGAATGGAAAATCCAGCGCATGGAAGTGTATTTCAAGAACTGAATAACTCAGCCTTACAGCGGGCAAATGACGCCGCCGCCCCGTGAAATTGGGACGGCAATTTTGCGCGATGGCCGCGGCCACCCACGTACTGCATTCAAGAACCGGCTGATGCCCGTCCAGTTCATATAGCGGCATGAGCGGCTGCCCTTCGTAGCGCAGCTTTTCTCTATTGACGGATATGGCCGTTATGGTGCCACCGTATGCCCTTGTCCGTCTTGTTGTACCGCTAGCATGACGATGCCTTGTCCCACCCCGGCATCGACCACGTCGGCGCTGCCAATCTGCATGGCGATGCTGCGCCCGTCCGGACTGACCACCGGGCGGCCGCCTTCCATTGCCACGTGATGGCTTATCGGCGCCAAGGCACGAAAACCGAGCCCCGGCTTTTTCGCGGCGCTACGGTTGCAAGGCGATCCCTATGAGGTGGTGCTCAAACTTGGCGTTCTTGCGCGTCTCTTCGAACAGTTCTCTGAGGTGCTGCCAGTGAAGAAATGCTGCCATTTCATTTATTCGCAGGCCCCGAAACGGCGGCTGGGATCGTAGCAGAGCGCATCACACCCATGAATGCCTGGAATGCAGCGGTGGGCTGCCTGCGGCTGGGGTAGTATAGGTGATTGGGCGGAAGGTTCGGCGCCCATCCCGGCAGCACCTCCACCAGGTTTCCTGCCGCGAGATGTCCAATCGCCTGTTCGGCAATCAAGCAGCATATCCCGAGACCGTTCAACGCCGCATCCCGCATCATATCGACGTCATTGGTGACGAATGTCGTCGGAACCGCACGTTCGAGGCTGACGCCCTCTCGCTCGAATGCCCAGCGATGCACCGTTCCCGCTGAGCTATACCGATAGCTTATGCAGCGATGACTACCGAGATCGTCCGGAACCGACGGCGTGCCGTGTACGGCCAGATAGTCTGGCGCGGCAACAAAGATCAGCGGCACCTGATCACTGATCCTTAGCGAGATCATATCTGCCTGCAATTCCCCTTCATGCCGCACACCGCAGTCGAACCGCTCCGCGACTACATCGACCAGACCGTCATTGACGACCAGTTCGACCGACACATCGGGATAGTCGCGCGCGAGAGTGGCAAGACGCGGCAGCACGATATGGACGGCGGCCGGTCGATGGGCATTGACGCGCACCCGACCGCTAGGTCTGTCCCGATCGAGGTCGAGGATCGCGAGCCCTTCCTCCACCGACGCCATGGCAGGCCGCAGGCGCAGCAACACCTCCTCACCCGCGCGCGTCGGTGCAAGCGAGCGGGTGGTGCGGTCGAGTAGCCGAATGCCCAGCTTCGCCTCCAGCGTCCGCATCGCATGACTAAGCGCGGAAGCGGACAGGCCAAGCCGCGTCGCTGCCTTCGCAAAGCTGCCCGCCTCGACAATCTCGGCAAAGACGGCGAGCCCGGACCAGAGGTCGCGATCCATTAGTGAAAATCCTTCAGCTACCCATGCGGCGCCGATGATCTAATCACAGGTCGCATCCAAATCCATATGACTTTCGCGCAACGCCTGTCGGAGATGATTATGATGACCCTTGAATCCTATCACGCGCTGGGGCGGTCGGGCCTCCTTGTCAGCCCCCTGGCCCTCGGTACCATGACCTTCGGCACGCCGCGCTGGGGCATGGATGCGAAGGACAGCCGCGCGGTCTTCGATCGCTACGTCGATCTCGGCGGCAATTTCCTCGACACGGCGGATGTTTATTCCGGCGGTGCGTCGGAGGAGATGGTCGGCGCCTTTGTAAAGGATGCGGGCTTGCGTGACCGGATGGTCATCGCGACCAAATCCGGCTTCGCGACGGGCAAGGCACCGCTCTCAGGCGGCAATGGCGCGCGTCATGTCCGCGCGGCGGTCGAAGGCTCGCTGAAGCGCCTCGGCACCGATTTCATCGATCTCTACTGGATTCATATCTGGGATGGGATCACCCCGGCAGAGGAACTGCTGGAGACGATGAGCAACCTCATCCGGTCAGGCAAGATCCGGTACTGGGGCCTGTCCAACAGCCCCGCTTGGTATATCGCGCAACTGGCGACATTGGCGCAGGCACGGGGTCTTCCGGCGCCCGTCGGCCTCCAATATTATTACGCGCTGACCGAGCGCGGGGTGGAGAACGAGCATGTTCCGCTCGGCCGCGCGCTGGGCATCGGGCTCGTGCCGTGGAGCCCGCTCGCGTATGGCCTGCTCACCGGCAAATATGATCGTGCCACGGTGGAGGCAGGGGCATCGCGGCAGGGCGGCGTACCCAATGCGGGTGGTCCGGCAGGCGAACGCCCGGAGGGCGACAAGCGGCTCGACGGCGACAATCCCTTCGGCGACACGTTGTTCACCGACCGTAACTGGCGGATCGTGGATGAACTCAAGCGCATTGCCACCGAGACGGGGGAAACACCGGCCCGCATCGCGCTCGCGTGGGTCGTCGGACGGCCGGGCGTGTCCTCTACCCTCATGGGCGTGAGCCGCGTCGAGCAGGTGGCGGACAATGCCTCGGCGCTAGCGCTGGAGCTTTCACCGGACCATCTGGCCGCGCTCGACGTCGTCAGCGGCGGAACCGGCAATTTCCTCTACGGCTTGTTCGAGCGGCCGGTTCGCAATCAGGTGGTGTTCGGCGGCGCAAACGTGGCGTGAGGGAGAGCGGCTTCCCTTGGAACTTGGGGAAGCCGCAGCCGACCCTCTTTTACCGCTCAGCCTCAAAGTTTCGGTACCGAACCTCGCACCACCGCGCAGGGTCGATGGTGGCAGGCTTTCGAGCTGGCACCTGATCGGCGGGAACTCACAAGAAATGCAGCTAAGGTGAAGCCATTGTTAAGCAATAACGCTTAGGCAGCCCTACCAGATGCTACCCTCCGTTGATCTTGCCACTTTGCGCCTGTGCAGCTTGCTTGCCTCGGCGACGTTCGTCGTCATATTTCTGTCGCTCTGGCGTGGCCGCAGGGAACAGCTCCATAACGTGCACTGGGCGGCTAGCCTGCTGCTCTACTGCGTTGCGCTGGCGGGTTTGGAGTGGATCAACAGGCCAGAGGACGTGCTCATCAGATCCCTGCTGGTCGCGGCGCTTACTGCGTCCAACATCCCGCTAAGCACAGGGGTGCGGCTATTTGCCGGGCGCCCCCTATGGCGCTGGTGGATGAGCGTTCCGCCCGCCGTGACGCTGATCGGGTTCCTGCTGCCATCCATCGTGGGCGTTCTGGGCATGCCCATGCCGCCGCAAAGCGAGCAATTGCTTGCAGCCTTCGGCCTCGCGCTGGGAATGGGCACGTTCGGCGCGGACGTCATCCGGCAGGCCGCCCGCGCCGTTCCCGACGGGTACGGCGGGCGCATTGCCGGCATTGCCTTGCTAGCTTATATACCCTGCTACCTCTTTGCGATTGCCGGCGATATCCTGCACCTCGCCACACCTAGTACGTTGGCCGTGGTCGCCTTGCTCTCGGACCAGCTGCTGCTCATGCTGTTGAACGTTGGCCTGTTGGCCATGCCCGCGGAAGCTGCGCTCGCCGCGATGCGCGAGAGCGCCTGGCGCGACGGGTTGACCGGCGTCTACAATCGCGCGTGGCTGGCGCAGGTGCATTCCGGATTTCTCCAGCCGGGGACATGGCTGGCGCACATCGACATCGACCACTTCAAGTCCGTCAACGATCGCTTCGGTCACGCCGTGGGGGACGCCACGCTCGTCGCTCTCGCTCGTACGCTGGTCACTGCGACCCTCAACAGTGAGTTCGAGTTCGCTGCGAAAGTCGTCCGGATGGGCGGGGACGAATTCCTTATAATCATGCCAAACGCTTCGCTGCTCAAGGCGCAGAGGTTGGTGCAGAACGCCAGAAAGGCAGTCAGCGACCTGGGCCCGTTCGACTGGACCGTCAGCATCGGTTTGACCGAAGTTCTGGCCGATGACACAGCGTTGAGCAATGCGGTCGACCGCGCGGATCAACAGCTATACGCTGCCAAATTGGCCGGACGCGATCGTGTTGCCGCATAGTTCAGCTCTCCGGGACCTCGGGACGTCGGCCTTGGGCGCCAGCGAAACCAACCCTTTGTCGCCGTTCTGAGGCAAATTTCTCACTCCCATATGCAGTCCGCCCGATTACACGGAATCTCATTCACCGAAATCTTGCATTGCGCCTACACAGGCACTCTGAATGGTGTTCCGCAGACATCATAGTCGATCATCGCCTTGGTCGGCCATTTCGGGTCGTTCAGATCCTTTGACCACTGGGCAACGGCCGCCTCCAGTTCCCTGACCTTTTCGGGATATTTCGCCGCCAGATTATTTGCTCGTTGGGATCATCCTTGAGGTTGAACAACAGCGTGTAGTCGCCATCGAGGTGCTTCCACAGCTTCTACTCGTCTTTGCGGATGGAGACGAGGGACTGGCGGCGCCAAATCAGGGCGTCATGCGGCACTCCTTTTGCCTGACCTTCCACGAACGGCACTAAGTCGACACCGTCATAGACACGGTCGGCAGCCAGAATCGGCGCGAGACGGCGAGCAGACGGGAGCGGTCGCATAGCCGTCCGCAAACTTCACGCCCTCATTGCCGATGCGGTCGATGTTAGGGGTCTGGATGCGCTTCATTCGTAAGCGCGCATTTCGTAGCACGCTGCTTCCGGAGGCAGTGCGGCCATCATAGTTGACGCTGGACGAGACAGGCCACCGCGACGACGTCGGCAGGTCAGGCTTGTCTTTCGAAGTTGAATGGCAGCAGGTCGTCGATATCGGCGCCGTGAGGTCGCTGGGGCAGTTCAGTGAGAACATGGCGTAGCCACGCGAGAGGCTCGACGCCGCAGGCGCGGCAAGTCAGCATCAGGCTGTAGGTGACGGCGCTCGCCCGTGCGCCGTCCACGGTGTCGCAGAAGAGCCAGGATTTTCGTCCCGTTGCCGTCACATGTTCATTCTGCCCATGTCGGGCAGATGGTAGAGTTTCATTATCGTTGGCATCCATATTACGGCGACCGTTTTCGGTATGAAGGCCGCGAGGATCGGCTGGAGCAGGACATGATCGCCGTGCCGATCGGACCGCGTTCGCAGCTGATAATCACGGCGGCGGCTCCGGCCTATCTCGATCTCCATGGCCGCCCAACCCATCCCCGGGACCTCCTCGACCACGCCTGCCTGCGCCTGCGCTTCTCCAGTGGCGCACGGGCCACCTGGGAGTTCGAGCGCGGCGACGAAGTGATCCGCCTCGACCCGCCCGGCCCTCTGCTGATCCAGCCGGGATCGGCGTGCGACCTGCTGGTCGAGACGGCGACGGCTGGCCTTGGTGTCGTGCGGCTTTTCGAGGACTGGCTTGCCCCGGCCATGCAGTCAGGAGCGCTGGAACGGATTCTCGACGAGTGGGACGAGCCGTTCTCGGGGCCGATGCTGTATTATTCCGGCCGCCGCCAGCTTCCCCCTCCGCTCAGGGCCTTCATCGACTTCACCCGAACGGATTCAGCTGCGCCGAAGACGCAAAGGTAACGACCATCTGCCTGCAGCAAGGTGTACAATCGGAGCTATTGAGCGACTGCAGCCCGTTCAGCGGCAATCTTTTTCAGTACCTCCTCAAACACTTCGACCGGCTGGCCGCCCGACACAAGGTACTTCTCGTCGATGATGATGGCCGGGACGCTCGAGATCCCTCGCGAGCGCCAGAGCTCCTCGTCATCGCGAACTGCCGCAGCAAACTCGTCTCCGCCGAGGATTTCCGCCGCGCGCGCCGTATCAAGGCCCGCCCGTGTCGCAACATCCAGCAGCACGTCATGGCGCGACACATTGGCGCCCTGGGTAAAGTACGCCTCGAACAGCGCATGCTTGAGTTCGGATTGGCGGCTCTGTTCTCCCGCCCAATGCAACAGCCTATGCGCATCGAACGTATTGTAGATGCGGCTCTCGTCGCTCATCGCAATCGTGAAACCGACACCGGCAGCCCGCTCCTGGAGCACCGCCCTGCTCGCGGCCGACTGTTCCGGCGTGGTGCCGTACTTCTGTGCAATGTGGTCGCGCAGGTTTTGCCCTTCACTCCCCATGTTCGGATTAAGTTCGAACGGCTGGAAATGAATATTGGCAGTCACATCTCCCTGGAGCCGCTCAAGGGCAGCTTCCAGCCCCTTCAGACCGATGACGCACCAAGGGCAGGCCACATCGGACACGAAATCGATCTTCAAGTGCTGGGGCATTCTCAGGCGTTCCTTCGATCAGCTGCATTTTCACATGCTCCGGACAGATAGGAACGTTCTCGGCAAATGACGAGGTTACGGTGTTGTATGGGGGTCCAATGCGTCTAAAAGACTGGGTGCTACTCACATCGCCAAAATCTGGACGTCAGAGCCGGATAGGTTCATCGTCGATCCGATCCACCAGATGCCGGGACTAAACACCTAGCAGATCGGCGTCGACCGGCTCACTGGCTTTTGAGCTTTTTTAGAACGAGGCGGCCGCCCGATCAACATCAATGCCACATCTGCCCCGCATGCCCATCAACGAGCGACCTATTGATAACACAATGAATAAGCTACCGAGAAGGTGACGATGGATATTCATAGCTTCGTCTGGAGCAGTTCAGCTTAACGGCGGCATCGGCGGCAAGACCCTGCGAAAATACACCACTCGCTCGGTTTCCTCGAAATCCAGCGCTGCGTGCATCGCCTGCGCCACGGTATTGTCCAACATTGCATCCGAGGCGAGTTCAGCGCAGCCCATGCTGCGAGCCCATGCTTCCACGGCGTCCACCAAGGCGCGCCCGATACCTTGTCGCCGGCATTCTTCCACGACGTATAACCCTTCGAGGAAAGCGACCGGTGAACTTTCGCAGCCGTTGACGTAATCGACGCGCAGCGCGGCTTCCGCAAATCCGACAAGCCTGCTGCGTTGATCGCGCGCCAAAAAGGCGATGAAAGACTGTGCGTTCGCCCTCAGTTGAACCAGGTCTTCGTGGTGCTCCACTTCCGAGCCATCTGGCCACAGCTGCGTGCGTAAAGCCGACCATTCACTAAGATCAGCGTCGCTGCCCAATGTTATCCGTACAATCATGCCCGCTTGGCCTTGAAAACTGGACAGGGAAATTGTGCGTAGCGGTGGCACCGGCAATCCGCGCGATACCGCCGCCATATTGCATCACCCGTTGAGCTTGTCCTTGACAGCCGCGCTGCCGATGGCCTCGAAGACGGCGTCGACAATCCTGCGAGCGCCGGCTTTGGTAATGCCGTGATCGTTGGCGATGGCGCCGGCGAGATCACTGTTGTTCATCAGAAGTTCGTCCTGTCGATATCTATATTCAGTGAGGTACGCTGTTTTCGAGCTTTGCCGCCCTCCACCATGAAACAGCCGAAAACGCTTTCAAACTCGTATACTCACGTTGAACGCGCCTTGAGGCCGCTTTGTCCACAGCCTGTGGATATGTGAAACTCATTCGGTGTCCGAAGTGCCTGGAAAACGTTGGGCACGGAACCTTTCTCCGCCCGGTCCCTTGCATAACGGACACAAGGAGAATTCCCATGTTTGGCAAGGTAATCGGCGCAATAGCAGGAAACAAGGCTGCACAGCACGTCCGGGGTGTAAGCGGCACTGGAGGAACGTTGCTCGGCTTTGCAGCGCCAATGGTGCTACGCCGCCTCGGCCCGCTTGGCCTCATCACCGCAGTTGCAGGCGGGTACGCTTACAAGCGTTATACCGACCGTCGGGCGGCTCAAAAGCAGAATGGCGCGCGGCCCAGCGGATTTGCAGAGCCCACGCGTACACAGGCTTGATCCTATCCTGCGGCGCCGTAATCCGCCCGCCACGAGCAACACGGCAGGCGGGCGAAGGCATAGGACGTCAGGATCGACAGTGCTCTGCTCCACGTGGTCGCGGCTGAGCGTTTTGTGATTGCCGCACACGGGCCCGACCCTCGACAAGCGAGCAAGCTTTGTCGAACGGCACCGCGTCACACGGGCGACAGGGAACCGTCAAGGAACGCGCCGGTCAATAACCCTCGAGCGAGTTTCCTTCCTCGAGGGCACTATCGAGCATGCCGGCCTTTCTGAAATTTCTTTCTCTCGTTCAGCCGGTTACTTAGCCGGCAACTCCCGATGTTTGCGTTGAATGAAACATATAAAAAACGAATGAGGCGCGGCGTCGACGCACCGACTGGCGATCTCGCCTGCTATCTCCATAGCGTGTTCGGCTGATCGCGGCCTACGTCGAAACAGCTGCGAATATGCCAGCGGGGCGACTAGCTGCCGGTCTGAAATGCGCGCGTGCCGTTGTTTAGCAGCCATAGGCGAACGCCTGAACCCTGCCGTGCCGGAAAACATCTGATTTCCGTGCATCGCGCGGAAGTGCGACAGCATTTTTCAGCCGTATTCACGGATGATCGATTTGCTAGGGGGGCGGCCTACCCTCTGCGAGGGAATGTAGAGCTGCACGATCATGGATCAGGATGCGCCGCCCAATGCTGGTCAGGACACCTGCCCTGGCCCAAGCAGTGAGCATTCGGCTCGCTGTGTAAAGGGTCGTACCCGAAAACTCAGCCAGGTCTTTGCGGCGCAGCGGGAAAGCTAGCTCGCCGCTGCTGTCGTGACGGGAGAGGCGCAAGAGCGCACGTGCGAGACGCTGATCGGCGCGCTGGGTAGCCAACTCGCGCACCCGGTCCTGAAGTTCGACGAGGCGCGTGCCGATCACCCGGATGATGTTCATCGATACGCGCGGATAGGCGTCGATCAGCGCGTTGATATCAGCCTCGCTCCAACTGAGCACCACCGACGGCTCCGCAGTGATCGCATCGGCCGGGAGCATATGGTCCGTGAAAAGCGGCACCGTTCCAAACATTTCGCCGGGCGCTATAAAACGGATGATGGCCTGTCCGCCATCGCTGCCGGCCTGCACGATACTGACGCTTCCCTTCGCCACCACATAGGCCCGTTCACATCGATCGCCCTGTTCGAAGATTCGATGATGACCGGGCAGTCGTTCGACACGCGCGCAGGCATGGGCCCGCACCAACGCTTCGTCAGGCAGATCGCGAAGCAGTTCCATCGCACCGAGCATGCCAGATATTTTTGCGTCTAAGGCAGCGCCGTTTTTCCAACCGATGGCTCGTCTCCTGCCTTGTGCCGCCCAAGGAGCGATAGAGCGAAAATAGAGAGCGCAGTTTGCGCCAGCGCAAACTGCGTCGACTCAACTGCCGATACAGATGGGTCGATATCATGAAGAGGATCATCGTGACCAAGCCCTTGTCTTCCCAAACCCTGACGCTGGTCAAGGCGACAGCACCCGCTCTACAACAGCACGGCGTGGAGATCACGGCGCGTATGTATCAGCGCCTGTTCGTCGACCCTGAGATCAAGGCGCTGTTCGATATGGCGGCGCAGGAGTCCGGGGAACAGCCCAAGCGCCTTGCGGCTGCGATCCTCGCCTTTGCGCAGAATGCCGATAAGCTCGACGTGCTGAAGGGCGCAATCGAGCGGATCGCCGAACGGCACGTAAAAACCCACATCAAGCCCGAACATTATCCCGCCGTCGCCAACGCCTTGCTGCCAGCCATTCGCGACATTCTCGGCGAAGCGGCGACCGACGAAATCCTGGCGGCATGGGGCGAAGCCTATTGGTTCCTCGCCGACATTCTCATTAACCGCGAAGCTGAGATTTATAAGGAAGCCGAGCCCGCATGACCGGCCCTGCCGCCTTACAGCTCGTCGCCGGTATTCGACGAGGATACGTTGCCGGCGGCGCTGCGGGCGTGCCATGACTTTAAGCCGGGTGTGTGGGGATTGATCCATGTTCTTGAAGGCGAGTTGAAGCTTACCTACCTCGATCCCCTTTCGGATATCATGCTGACCGCCGATCATCCCGGCGTCATCGAACCGCAACAGCTGTACTTCGTGATCTCAGGAGCGATGCGGATGCAGGTCGATTTCTATCACCTACCGCCTTTGGCCGGCTGATGATCGCGGATGGCTTCCCCCTGCAAGAAGTCGGGCCAGCCATACTGCGGTATTCCGCAGCCGCCGGTAAATCTTCACGAAACTTCGAGCAACTCTAACAGCCGTGTTACGGCGGGCAGCAGACGCCTGATCTCTTCGCGGTGTGTTGCGCTTAGTGTTTCAAGTATCTGCAGGGCACTTGGGGTCAGGGACAGAACAGCCTGCCGCTTATCGCGAGGCGATGGCTCGCGCCGAACGAGCCCCAGTCCCTCCATCCGGTTCACCAGTCCGGTGGCGCTGTGCGGTTTCAGGATGAGACGCTCGGCGACATGGCCGATTGTAGTTGTACCCGGCGGTGCCGCGCGGATCACCAACAGCGCCTGGTGCTGCTGCGGGGTGAGCCCGCATTGCGCCGCCTCGCCTTCGCTGAACGCCAGGAACTGCCTCACCGAATATCGAAAGTCGGCGAGGGCGAGATAATCCGCGTCTGTCAGTTTGCTGGCCATAGGCTCAGTCCCGGCTTGGCACCCTCTATGTCAACCGTTGATATATATCGTGTTACGATATATTGCGCAGGCCATCCCGTCAGCCAGCCGAGCACATCATGATTCCCGCAACCTCATCCCCTTCCCGTCGCCCCCTTGCCGATCACAGCGCGGATCGGCGCATGCTGCTGCTCGCGGCGGCGGCACTGATCGTGGGCAGTGGGGGCGCGATCGGCGCATGGGTGCTGCTCAAGGCGATCGCTATCGCCACCAATCTTTTCTGGTTCGGACGCCTGTCCGCCGCGCCCGCGCAGATCATCGACAATGTGCTGGGCTTGTGGCTGGTCGCCGTGCCGGTGATCGGAAGCCTGATCGTGGGGCTGATGGCACGGTACGGGTCGGACAAGATCCGCGGCCACGGCATACCCGAAGCAATCGAGGCGATCCTCTACGGCGAGAGCCGATTATCGCTGAAGGTCGCCTTGCTAAAGCCCCTGTCTTCAGCGATCTCAATCGGAAGCGGCGGTCCCTTTGGTGCTGAAGGACCGATTATCATGACCGGCGGGGCCATCGGATCTCTGTTCGCTCAGGCGTTCCATCTCAGCGCCGCCGAGCGCAAGACACTGCTCGTTGCTGGCGCGGCAGCGGGCATGACGGCGATCTTCGGCACGCCGATGGCTGCGATACTCCTGGCCATCGAGGTGCTTCTCTTCGAATGGAAGCCGCGCAGCTTCGTGCCCGTCGTCATCGCTGTGCTTGTTTCGTGGCTCTGGCGGCCGCTCCTGATAGAGGCCGGGCCGCTGTTCCCTGTCCACCATGCGATCGCCCTCGCGGCCGGTCATATCGGCCTGGCAGTAGCGGTGGGCGTTCTGGCCGGGACGCAGGCATCGCTGCTATCAGGGGCGCTCTACAGGATCGAGGACATGTTTGCCCGGCTGCCCCTTCACTGGATGTGGTGGCCGGCGCTCGGCGGCCTGGCCGTGGGGCTCGGCGGCCTGATCGACGCTCATGTCCTGGGCGCCGGCTACGAGAGCATCCGTGGGCTTCTGGACGGTTCGCTTGCGATGCGAGTGGTCTTAGCGCTGCTGGTGGTGAAGGCGTTGGTATGGCTTATCGCACTGGGCTCGGGCACTTCGGGCGGCGTGCTCGCGCCGCTTCTGTTGCTGGGCGGTGCGCTTGGTTTCGTTCTGGGCCAGTACCTGCCCGGCGGGAGCGCCTTGTGGGCGCTGGCCGGAATGGCCGGCATCCTGAGCGGCGCCATGCGCGCGCCATTGACAGCGGCGCTGTTCGCGGTCGAGCTGACCGGTGATTTCGAGATGCTTCCGCTGACGCTGGCAGCGTCGGCAGGTGCTTACGCCATCAGCGTGCTGGTAATGCGCAGATCAATCCTGACCGAAAAAATTGCCCGGCGCGGTCGGCATATCCTGCAGGAATACACCGTCGACCAGTTTGATTTTCTCCAGGCGGCGCAGTTCATGACGCCTGAGCCCCAGGTGCTGCCCGGCAGCATGACCCTCGCCGACACGCTCGCTTTTTTCAAAACCGACGCGCACCATCGCAGCTATCCGGTGGTGGCCGAAGACGGCACGCTTACCGGTCTCGTTTCGCGCTCAGACGCGCTGCGCTGGCAGGTCGATAGCATTCCGGCGGGCGCCACGCTCGCCGACACATTGTCCGACTCGTCGCAACCCTGCGGCAGCCCGCATGACCCGCTCAGCCGGATCGCGGACCTCATGATCGAGACGGGCGTCGGTCGCATTCCGATCGTTGACCCCGCGACGAAGCAGGTCGTTGGCATCCTGACCAGACACGATCTGCTGAAGGTCCGCCACGTTCACCACGATCTCGAGACGAAGCGCGCACGGTCATGATCTGAGGTCGTTTTGGTATCGTGACACTTTGCGTCGTGGCTCGGTTACACAGCCGAACTCGCGATCGATGAATTTTGATCTGCAATATCAGACTATATTGCGAAGTATATCGTCCACATCAAGCCGAACGGCCACGTCAGTCTGACTAAGTTATACAGTCGAAGGACAGATGTCCAACTGGTCGCTTATCACCCATGCTGGTCTTCAAGTAATGTCAGCCATCTTCGGTTAGCTTACTCAAACCGGAAAGTCGCCTATCTAGCGGAAGCGGCTATTTCCGCGCGCGTCAGGGAACGACTTGAGTCGTCCATTGGTAGCCAGTCACCCGCCTGATTAAGAATCAAAGCCAATTGCCGGAGTGGCCGCCGCCTTTTCTTCCCTGCTTAGATACTACTCAAGGCCACACGCGCGCCAGTTCTCGCTAACGTGCACTGCAATAATCAGGCAAGGGCCTTACGCAGTCGCGGGATGAGCGACTGGCCTATATGCCGAGTATCCTCGATCGGCTCATAGCCGCTGAGGATGAAGCGGCTGACGCCTTGAGCGGCATAGGCCATCAAAGCCTCGAAGATCTGGTCGGTGCTGCCGATCAGGCAGTTTATGGAGGGGCGGCCGGTCGGTACCCGTGTCACGCCACTCCACATCCTGCCGTCCAGGCTGTCGCGATTGGCATCTGTCAAGCCGCGCTCTATTGCCTGGCTGCCCGTTTCGCCAGGAAGAGTGGCAAAGCGACCGTTGTCGACCACCTCTTCCATCAACCGACGTTGCATCGCGTGCGCTCGCTCCCAGGCCTGCGCCTCGGTATCTGCAACAAGAACGCGGGTAGATATGAGGTAGTCCAACGTGCGGCCGTATCTTGCGGCGGCGATGCGCACGTCTGTAACCATTTGCCTGACCTGCTCCACGCCGACGGCCGGCAGCGCGTAGACATCCGCCACTTGCGCGCCGTGATCGACGGCCATTGGCGACGACCCGCCCCAGAAGATCGGGATGCTTCCCGAAAGAGGGCGGACGTGGGCGAAGGCGCCCCTGGCTTTGTAGAAATCTCCTTCATGGTCGAACGGCTCGGCCGATGACCATACTCGCCGCATCACGTCGACGTATTCGTGGCTGCGTCTGTAGCGCACGTCCTTGGTCAGGAAATCGCCATCCGCCTGGATCTCGACATCGTCAGCGCCGGTGATGATATGGACGCCGCAGCGCCCGCCGCTCATCCGGTCGAGGATCGCGAACATCCGCGCAGCCATGGTGGGGGCGATGAAGCCGGGGCGATGCGCGATCATGAAGCCGAGCTTCTTCGTGGCGGCAGCTGCCCACGTCGCGATCGGAAGGCTGTCGGGCCGGTGTGCGCTGTTGGCGATCAGCACCCGGTCGAAACCGGCGTCTTCGTGTACCTGGGCGCAATGGGCAATGAACTCCGGCTCAACCTCCTCAAAGCTCTTGGGCCGCAGATCCGAATATTCGTTCCAGTGCAGGATGCCGAGAATTTCACAAGCCATGGTTCACTCGCTACCGAAATGGAACGTTCATCGTTGGGAAGGAGGCGGGGCCTTGGGGCGAACAGGCGTTACCGACCGCAGGTAAGCCAGCACGCTGTCGGCGAAGCGTTCGGGAACCTCCAGTGGGGGATAGTGACCAACATCGGGCATCATCAGCGTGGAGACCTGCGTGTTATGCAGCGCCTGCTTCAGGTCCGCCGCGCTTTCCGGGGGCAGGACCGGATCGCGCGCACCCCATAACAGCAGCGTCGGCGCGGTGACCGCGTCGAGCGCAGCGGCAACGCCTGGAGCGTCGTCCAGCGCTTCCACCATGGCCAGCCGATCCGGCACGGGCTCGCGCCGGTTCATGTCGTAATATTGGGTCAGCAATGCCGGCGAGACGCGATCCGGTTCGCCGGTGAAGAAGCGGAAGAATGCCTGCCAGTAAAATAGCGGCCGGTAGATCTTGCTTTTGCGCCCCTGTCCGGGCGTCGACAGCGCCAGTTCGCGGGCAAGGTCGCGGCTGAGTGTCATGCCCTTGCCGTCGGCCCTGCCCATCGGCGTATTGGACAGGACGAGGCGTTCCACCTGCTGGGGATGACGGGCAGCAAAAAAGAAAGCGGCGGAGCCCCCGCTGGACACGCCAACGAAGGTAGCCGAGCGTACGTTTAGCTTTGCCAGCATTCCTTCCAGAACGACCACCGGGTAAAGCGGGCGATCGTACAGCGCCTGTGGCGCAGGTCCGGAAAGTCCCATGTTCGGTTCGTCGTAGCGGATGACGCGGTAGCCGCTGTCCACCAGTCGAGGCACGACCCGGTCGTAGGTCCGCAGGGATCCGCTGGACCCATGCAGAAGCACTATGACCGGCCCTTTCCCCTGATCGGTGTAGTGAATGCGTGCACCTTCGATCATCGTGAAGCGCGAATACGGGAGGCCGTAGCGGCGCTCCAGTTCGGCGTGCGCAATATAGGCGGGCGGGGAGGTTTCGGCCTTTGCTGGCGAGAGAGGCATAGGAAGCCCGGCCATCAGCGCCAGGGCGGGAAGTATGCGCGGGAAAGTCCTTCGTCGCATTCGCTCTCGTCTCCCAACCAGCTACAACTTGCCGATTAGGGAGGCATGACATGCGAACGGTAATGAAAAGGCCGCTCTCGGCCATAGATGAAATGCATGACCCTGGAATGCGTGGAGGGATATTACGCCAAGGGGGCGTTGACCGGGGATAGTTCGGCCCGGAGCAGGTCGGCAAATTCCACAGCGATGGGCCGCAACGGTACGTCCGCGCGGTACACCAGCCCACACGAGCGCAGCAACGGCATGCCCGGAACATCAAGTGCTTTCGTCCGGCTGCCTTTCATGTATTCCGCCGGGAGGCTGCCCAGATATCCTTCGGTTTCGATCATGGTGCGGATCATGGAAATCGAATCCGTGCGCAGTATCTGCTTAGGAAAGCCACATCCCCCGGCTGAGAACATGCGTCTGGCAGAAACATCGGCGTGATCGGAATTGAGCACCACCCAGGGTTCGCGCACCAGGCGATCGAAGCCGATCTGTCCCCCAGTCCGGCTCAAAGGATGGTCGCTTGCCGCATAGATCGCAGTCAAAGTGGTGAACAGCCGTTCGAAGACGAGGCCTTTTTGCATACGATCCATCGGCACCATCGAAGCTACAAGTTCAACCTCGCCCTCCATTATCATCGGAACAAGATCCTCAATCAGCCCGGTCCTGAGGTTGATCGACAGATTGGGCTGCTTGCTCGCGAATTTCGCAAGGATTGGTGACATCATCAGTTCGGCCATGTGCGTGCCGACGCCTATGGTAATCTGGCCGCCAAGGCCCTGCGAGAGCCGGGCTATCTCAGCCCGCGCGTTGTCCGCGCCCGCTGTCAGCATTTTTGCATATTCGTACAGTATGAAGCCCGCGGCGGTTGGCGAGACGCCGTTATTCTTGCGGATCAGCAGCGAATCGCCAACGCTCTGTTCCAGCGCGTTCATGCTTCGGGTCAGGGCCGGCTGGGTAAGATGGACGGCTTTGGCCGCACCAGAAAAAGATCGCTGATCCACGATAGCGATCAGGTGGCGCAACTGCCGCAGATCCATCGCGAACTCCTTGCTAGCCGCGCGCACGGAAATGAATTTGCGCGAGGACGATAACTTGAAATTATGACCCTGCAATGAAAAGTCAATTGTTGCGGTTTTGACCACATGACAGCCTCCACCCAAGTCGCAAGATCGCGACTGGGCAATATCAAAACACAGGGGGTCTCATGAGATTCAAGCGCCTTGCCATCCATAATTTTGGTGCATGCGTAACTACCGCGCTTTATGTAACGGCCCTGTCACCGGCAGCAATGGCGCAAGAGGCAGCTGAACCGCGAGCGGAAACCGCAGCAAGCGGAGATAACGCGATCGTCGTCACAGCACGTCGCCGCGAAGAAAAGCTGCTTGAAACGCCAGTCACGCTGTCGGTCATGACGGCAGAGACCCTTGCCAAGCTGAACGTCAGGAACGTGCTGGACCTGCAGGCCTATACGCCGGGTCTTTATGCGCAGCAGACCAGTTCGGGCCGCGTCGATCGCAGCTACAGCCAGATCACGATCCGGGGCATTGCCGATCCGCTCAACCCCACAGTGTCGGTCTTCCTCGATGGAACGCCGGTCAACTTCGACGTCATCAACAACCTGGGCAACGAAGTACTGCGCACCGAAGTGCTCAAGGGCCCGCAGAGCGCCGCGTTCGGTCGCCAGTCCTTTGCCGGTGCGATCAACGTCGTGACTCGCGATCCGGGCGGAGAGTTCAAGGGCGAGGTCGACGGGACTGTCGGCACGTATTCGCTATATGACCTGCGCGCTAGCCTTGAAATCCCGATCCTGGGCGATGCGGTTGCGCTGCGCGTCGGCGGCCGCATGTTCGGTCAAAACGGGCAGTACACCAATACTTTCGATAATAGCCGCCTGGGCGACCAGGAGACCCGGACCGTCAGCGGAACCCTCGTCATCAAACCCTTCGACGGCCTGCGTCTGAAGGCGTTCGGCATGTATCTGGAGGATAGCGACGGCGCGGGACCGGGCGCATTTTCCAGCCAGCGGCCCGTCAACACGTTCAATTGCAACGCCGGGGGAGCGCCCACCAACGTAAACAACTACTATTGCGGCAAGATACCGCAGTTCCCGCTGAGCCAGTTGGGTCAGAATCCGGCGACGCCCGCCTTCGTCAGCCAGGTCGTCAACAACTCGCTGGGTATCCTTAACCCGACATACAAGGCGATCAATCAGCACGCCGGGCTGGAACGCCGCGAATTCGTGGGGAACCTGGGAATCGACTTCACCATCCCCGGATCGGACATCGTGCTGTCCTCGCTCACCGGATACAACAAGACCCGTTTTCAGTCGAACCAGGACCTCGACGGTCGCGACACGAGCGGCATCCCGAACACTACCGTGTCGACCATTCCCGGCTTCGTGAAGGACCCGTACATCAACTATCCAACCATGGCGATGTACCGGGAAGTGGCCTTCAGCCAGGAATTCCGCATTACCTCAGGTGCCAACCAGCCGTTCCGCTGGATGGCGGGCGTCAACTATTTCAACGTCGAAAACCGCAGCTACACGGTCGCCCTTTATCCTAGCTCGATCCAGGTGTTCGGCGATGGCTCTCTCAACCGGTTGAGAGACAAGAGCGTGTTCGGAAGCGCCTCCTACGACTTCTCGTCGCAGTTTACGTTGAACGTCGAAGGACGCTACATCCGGGAAGAGCTGAAGGTCTTCTTCCGCAACCCGCAGACGCTGCGGACCAGCGGCAAGTACTCCCGCTTCGTGCCGCGCGTTTCGGCGCAGTACAAGTTCACGCCCGATCTGATGGGGTACGCCACCTATTCGCGCGGAATGAACAAGGGTGGTTTCAACCTCTCGGTCCTGCCGCTTACAGCAGCGCAGAGGGCAGAACTGGAGCAGACATCCTCTGTAACCAACATCTACAAGCCCGCGCTGATGGACAACTACGAGATCGGCCTGAAAGGAGATATCGCCCGCCGGTTCTCGTTCAGCGCTGCGGTATTCCTTGGCAAGTGGAAGGACCAGGCGATCACGAATACGGTGGGCGTGACCAACACTGTGCCGGGCGCTGCGCCGATCTTTGTCGGCGTTACGCAGAACACCGGCCGCAGCACGGTCAAGGGCGCGGAGATCGAGGGCAACTACCGCGCCACCGATCATTTGAACTTCAACTTCAACGCCGGCTACAACAAGGTGACGCTGAACACCACCATCCCCTGCGCCGCCTGCGTAGCGATCACCGGAAGGAACACCATCCAGGCAGGCCAGCAGAACCCGGCAGCCCCTGTCTTTACCAGCAACGTCGGAGCGGAATATTCGGGCGAGTTTGAAGGCGGCCACCGCTGGTTCGTTCGCGCCGATTATGCCCACCGCAGCCGGATCTACACCGATTACCAGAACATCGCCTGGATCGGCGACGGCAATAAGGTGAATGTGCGTGGCGGCGTCACGCTCGGCCAGTTCGACGTGCAGGTCTTCGTGAACAATGTGCTTAACGACGATGCCTATACCGGGGTGCAATCCACTACCAGCCTGCTAGGCGGCAACGCCGTCGTTCTCTCGATGCCAGTCAAGCGCAACGGCGGCCTGCGGGTACGCGCCAGCTTCTGATTTCATTCTTCTGGGGCTGTTTCCGGATACCGGGAACAGCCCTGCTTTTGTATCCAACCTTCGGAAAATGAGATCGAAGGTGGACTCAGGATGCTGCTGCGGCGCGGTCCCGACCAAGATCGGGACGCCGCCATCATCGGCGGTGCGCTTGTTCCGCTGGTGCGCGAGAAGATTGCGGCACAGCGCCAACCGGCCTGACCGCCGGGGCGGCATTGCACGCTGGCACGGCTTGGTTCTGGGATGCCAAGCCGGGGGCCGTCATGAAGTCTGCAAGGTCGCCCGCTGCCTGCGGGGCTTCAAGCGGCAGGAAATGTCCCGCGCCGGGGTAGGCAATCAGGCGGGTTGGGGCCTTGGTAATCGTGGCCTGCACACGGCACGCGACCGACATCGGCAGCATTGAGCCGGCGCCGCCCCACAGGATCAGTGTCGGGACACGAACGTCGGCAAGCTGACCGCTCGTTTTTCGGGAGCGTTGGCCATAGTCGCGTGCTTCGAAGCGCAGGTTGGCCGTGAACCGGTCCAGGGTCTGCGCATTGCCGGGCTTGCGATGCATGTCGTAAGTCTCGTCGATCAGCGCAGGCGTCACCTTTGCGGGATCGGCGATCAGCCGGTGCAAGAGATAGGAATAGAATGCGCGAGGGCGATAGACCGGGCGGAACACCCAGGTCTCCAGCGTCGCCATGTACCACGGGCTCTTGGGCTGGAGCGTTGGCGGTATCGGCACCAGCGGCGCATTGATGAGCACCAGCTTGTCGATCTGGCCCAGGTGGGCCAGCGCATAGCGCATCGAAACTGCGCTGCCGGTCGATATGCCGCCGATGGCGAAGGTTTTGAGCCTGTAATGCGCCGCAATCCCGGCGATCAGCTGCTCCACACGCTGCGGGCTGTAGACGCCTGACGGATCAGGGCCGGAAAGACCATAGGGCGGCATGTCGAAGCGGATGACGCGTACCCTGTCCTTCATCCGGCCTACCCATGGGTCCCAGATGCGCGCCGACTGGTAGTGTCCGTGGACCAGTATCAGCACCGGCCCATCGCGCGGACCATCGTCCATGATGTGCAGCTCTACCCCGTCGATCCGCACGTAGCGTGACGATGGCTCCTGATACCGGGCGCGCAGGTCATTCAGCGGTACCGCGAACATTCCCGCTCGGGCCGACACCGCAAAGGCGATAGCAGCAAGCAGCAAAAGCCCCATGCTTCCCCAAAGCCACCTGCGCATGCATGTCTCCCCAACTGTCGATCGACGGATTATCGGCAGGCGCCCGCAGGCCTGCCAATTGAAAAGCCGCCGCAGGCAATGCGTGAAACGTATGATGTCACTGGGCCAAGCCGCGCGTAATTTCCTCGAGCGAGAACCGCAGGGCTCCCGTCATGTAGGAGCGTCGACGGGTGATCAGGCACAAGTCGGTAGTGACGGGGGGGATGTCCGTCTCCAGTTCGACCAGCACGTCATCGGCGGCCTTCTGGTCGTTGATACGCGTCATCATGATCAGCATGTCGCTTTCAAGCGCAATCATGCGGAGCATGGTGGGGGCTACGCAGCGCAAGCGGATGTTGCGAAAGACTTCCTCCCCGCCCAGCATCTGCCGATAATAATTGTCTGCCCCCGGTTGATCGAGGATCGCCCAGGGCATGCAGGCCAGTTCCTGTAGTGACACCTTGCCCTTGCGCGCATACGGATGCTCGGGCCGGACCATCACCACCATGGCAAGCTTCGCCACCGCCTTGTAGCGCAGGTCGTCCACATCGAGATCGGGGCGACCAAGGTCGATGATCGCATCGAGTTCGCCTCGCCGCAATTTCGCCAGCTGCGAATCCTGAACGTCATAATCCAGTGAAACACGCAGATCCTCGCGCAGCAGCGACAATCTGCCGATGCTGCGGGCCACGGGCGCCAGCAGCGCACTTTCGCCAAGGCCCAGCCGGACGTGGCCGAGCCGTCCCGCCCTCATCGCCGAAACGTCGTCCTGTGCTTGGCGCGTACCGGCGATGATACTGCGGGCGTGCTCGGCGAAGGCTTCCCCATAGCGAGTGGGCATCACGCCGCCGTGGCTTCGTTCCAGTAGATCGACCTTGAGCGTCAGTTCCAGCATCCGGATGCTGCGCGAAAGCGTGGGCTGGGTGACGTTCTGGTCGCGTGCCGCCTGTGTCATCGACCCGGTATCGAGCGCTGCAAGGAAATGCCGCATCTGCCGCAACTGCATGGCCGCCTCCATAGAATTTCTGAATGGAGAAAGCGCCACATTGCATTGGCGTGTATAGCGCGGAACCTGCATCTGTTCGTCAGACAACCAAAGGAGGCGCGACAGGCATGCAGGGCAGCGGGATTGGCGCGACGGCACTTTCCACTGAACCCGGTATTGCCGCGGTCTCCGTTTCGACGGGCGACCACGCCGCGGAGACACCGCTGAGCCGCGGTCTTCAGATGGGCTGGGCCTTCGGTTCTGTGGGCAGCACGACGATCCTCTACGTCGTGAATGTCATGTTCCTCTACTTCATGGTGTCGCACCTGGGCATCGCACCGGCCATCGCAGGGTCAATCATGATGTTCGCGCGCATCTATGATGCCATCGCGGATCTTCTGATCGGATACGGCAGCGACCGCACAAAAAGTCGCTGGGGCCGCAGGCGACCATGGATGGCGGCCGGCACGATCTTGGGTACGATGGGGATGGCCGCGCTATTCCTGCCCCCGCTCGCATCGGGGAGCGGAGCGGTTAGCGGCCAGATCGTGTTGGTGCTCGTGCTGCTGTTCACCGGTTATTCCGCTTTTTCCATCCCCGCTTCCGCCATGGCGACGGAGATGACGACAAGCTACCAGGGCAGGACCTCCCTGATGGCCTGCCGCACCTTCTTCATTCAGGTCGCAGGGCTGGTCGGCGCTTCAGCCGCGCCCGCCATGGTGGCCTGGGGCGGCGGGACCAGCACGGCCTATGTCGTCATGGGCTGCGTCATGGCGGCGGTCGTTTTCGTAAGCATGGGAACCGCCGTTCTGACGACCTCGTCTGCACGTGAGACCGTGCGCACCGATCATCGCCTTCCAAGCGGGCAGCAGATCGCTACCCTACTTGCCAATCGGCCTTTCCTGGTGCTGCTGGCGGTCAAGTTCTGCGGCTACATCGCCACGGCAGCCATGGGTGCGGCGGGGCTGTTTTTCATGCGTGACGTCGTACAGCGCGGCGAGGCGGGCATGTCGCACTATGCTTTTATCAGCGCGATCGTCGGCATGGCTTGCGTTCCGCTGTGGCGCTGGATCGCGCGCCTCGGGCGCAAGGAGCATATCGCGATCGGCGCTTATCTCATGCTGGCGATGACGAGCCTGAGCTGGATGGCAGCCGGCCCCGCCGAAAGCGATCTCATTTTCTGGTGCCGCGCCGCCCTGACCGGCATCGCGACGACGGGTGGCCTGTTGATGGCCCTGTCGATGCTGCCGGACACCATCGAGCACGACTTTCACCTAACCGGCCTTCGGCGGGAGGGCGTGTATTCCGCATTGTTCGAATTCTTCCAGAAGGCAGCTTTCGCCATCGGACCTTTCATCGTCGGGCTGTTTCTCAGCGCAAACGGTTACCAAGCCTCCGCGGGAGCGGCCGTCGTGCAGGGACGCGATGCGATCGATGCGGTCCGCCTGACCATGAGCGTTCTGCCTGCCCTCGCCTACTGCGCCTCCATTGTGCTGCTCCTCGCCTTCTATCGCTTTCCGCGATCCGCCGCCTGATCCTTCCCGACCACAAGGATACCATTCATGCCGATCGAGATTATCGGGACGTTCAGCCATCGCGATTCTTCGGAAAGCCATCCTGCTCCCCTAGGGCAGATCGACACCGATTTCATCCGCACCCTCACACAATCCTTCGAGCGCAATGGCTTCGACCGCATCCTGATCGCGCAGGCGGCAAGCTGGCCCGACGGCATAGTCTTCGCCTCGCACATGGTTGCATTTACCGAAAAGCTGAAGTTGATGATCGCGCACCGTCCCGGCTTCATTGCCCCGACGATGGCCGCGCGCATGTTCGCGACGCTCGACGGGGTGAGTGACGGGAGGGTCGGCGTTCACATTATCTCCGCGCCAAGCGATACCGAAACGCAGGCCGACGGTGATTTCCTGACGCGAGACGAACGCCATTTGCGCAGCGGTGAATACATCGCCCTGATGCAGCGCGTCTGGCGGGGAGAAACCTTCGACCATGACGGCACCTTCTTCCGCTTTCGCGGCGCCCATTCGGCCGTCACTCCGCTGCAGGAGGAAGGTATTCCCATCTTCTTCGGGGGCCTTTCGGAAAATGCGCTGACGGTGGCGGGCGCCCACGCGGATATTTATGCATTCGGTGTAGATACCATCGATAACAGCCGCACCCTCATCGACCGCGTCCGGAGCGAAGCAGTACGTGCTGGTCGCGAGATCGACTTCTGCATGTCTACCCGCATCATCCTTGGTGAAACCGAGGAAGCCGCGTGGGACAAGGCGGCAGAGGTGCTCGAACAGGTGACTGCGTCTGTCGCCGACCTCGACCGACGCGGCATGGCGATAAGCACGCTCGGCAAGGCCGAACGGATCGAAGCCATGGCAGCCGAAGGCCTCCTTCTGGACGAACGCCTGTGGATCGGCATCAACAAGGCCACCCGCTTCCAGAAAGCCGCCACGACGCTGGTGGGTACGCCCGAGCAGGTTTCCGACGCGTTGATGCGCTACCATGCGCTGGGGGTTCGCCGCTTCCTGATCAGCGGCTACTCTCTTCTGGATGACATCGTTGAGTTTGGCCAAACCCTCAACCCATTACTGAGAGAAAAAGCCGAGGTTGCCCGTATACAGGCCTAGCGGATCCTGCGGATTTGTCCTGCCACAAAGTGCTCCCTTCGACCTGTCAGATAACGCGGAAGATTAGGTCAGCAAGTCTGCCGCGACAGCGCCGCCAAGGTGATAGCCTGCACTTTGCACCGCGCTCAGTTGCGAAGCTCTCGGGACCTCAAAGCGTGATCCCGGGCGGAAAGGGCTGCGCATCGTGCGGCCAACCGTCGAATGCGGCCTTGAGCTGATCCCAGTCGCTCGAAAGTCGTACGTTGATGGCCTGAAATGTTTCAAGATTGCAGACCGTGGCGCTGTGGCCCGTACCCTCGCAATCGACGAATACGAAAGCGTCGCCCGGACGGCCGAGCCACTCGCGCAAGGGTCCGGCGGTGACCTCGATCTTGATCGCGCCGCGCATCACGATCTGGACGCTGCCAAAGCCCTTTGAGATGTGCAGTAGGTCGGGTTCGCCGCCGCCCTCTACTGACATGGTGCGCCAACCCGGCGAGGGAATCGGCGCCGTCCCGGCCACGTAGGTGTTTCGCGGTTCGATCCGCGCCATGTAGCTCTCACCGTCGGGTCCGGCGTAAACGAGGAACATCATCGCAGCGACGCCTCAGGCCGTGACCATCTGGCGCGGAAAGGCGGCGGTCGCCTTGCGCCGCGCCGGTCCGATCTCGCGGCCGATCCACAGGATGTCGCCGACCAGATATGGCGCAGGATCCGCACGTATTCGTGGCTGCGGTGATAGCGGTCGTCCTTGGTCAGGAAGTCGCCGTCATTGCGCGTTTCGGCATCGCTTGCCGCAGTGATGATGCGCACCCCGACGCCACCCTTGCTGAGCTTGTCCAGCGTCGCGAACATGCGCGCGGCCATGGTCGGCGCGATGAAGCCCGGGCGATGCGCGATCATCACCCGCAGGCGCTGCGTTCGGGCCAGCGCCCAGGACGCGATCGTGATCGGATCTGGAGAACGGGCGTTCTGGCCGATCAGCACCCGGTCATAGCCGGCCTCGTCGTAGACCTGAGCGAACTCAACCACAAAATCAGCATCGAAAGGATCGGTCGCCGGTCCCCGTTCTTCGGAGCCACGGCCAAGATTGAGAAGCCCGACCAGTTCAATTGCCATGATTATCTTCCCGATCCGCGCTTACCGGCACAAGCCATTGAAAGCATGTGTCGTCTAACGAGCGTGCCCGCCTGACCGGCCTCCGAATATTCCGAAGTCGCGCATGGCTGGCGGGCGTTGTTCAGTTGCCTGGCGCCTTGCCGCGCCCGATGTCTTGCAGACCTTTCCAGACCTGTTCTTCGACCGCCAGCAGCGCGTCGACGCTGCCCGGCGCCGCCTGTGCAAAGGCGTCGGTCGGCCACAGCGGTAACTTGTGCGGATACTCGGCGATCTGGGGCTGGATTTGCGCGAGCAGATTAGCCGCCGGACTGGAGCGTGTCTTGCGCAGCGCTTCGATGTCGACGCTGACGAGCGTGAAGCGCGGATCGTCGGAGGGCGCCGCGATGGCCCTGCCCTCGAAATCCCAGGCCTTACTGGGAATGTCACTCTGCACGCCGTTGACGGCCGCGAAATAGGCGACGTTCTCGAAGGCGCGCACTGCACGAACGTGATCAGCGCCAGGTCGCATCATGTAGTCGATGACCGGCGCGGCAATCGGATTGAGGATGACCTCTGCGCCTTTCAACGCCAGCGCGCGGGTGATCTCGGGGTAATGCGGTTCAGCGCCGATGACCACGCCTAGCGTCCCCAGCGGGGTGGGCAGCACAGGCGTAAAAGCGTCGTGACCAAACACTTCGACGAAGCGGCTATAGACGTCGATAGGGCTCAGCCGCATCGAGATGGAGTAATTCTTTCGGTAAGTGAGCCCAAGCTCGCCCAAGGGCGTCAGGATGCCTGCCGAGATGAAGTAGCGGTTCGGAAAGGCGGCGTGCTTTTCGGAGGCCGATAGAACAACGTAGGCTCCCGCCCGCCGCGCGGCCTTGCCAATGCGCTCCAGTTCAGGGCCCGGGAAGGCCAGGCTTGCGCCTTCCCATGCGGGGCTGTCGAGCGCGGTGTAGCCGGTCAGCCCAAACTGAGGAAAGACGATCAGCTTGGCCCCGAACCTGTCCGCAGCCTGTTCGATCAGGTCGCAATAAAGGCCTACGTTGTGGTCAAGCACGCCGTCACGGACGCGGCCCTGCGCGTCGAACACATTCGGTGCGTCCGGCCTGCACAGGGCAAGCTTGTAATGGGAGGGTGCTATCACGCGGCGGTCTGAAGCGAACGCTCCCTCGCCATGAGCGCTTTCAGCTCAGGGACGAGCTCGCGACCGATGATGATTGCGTCGCGATCCTGGTCGGGGCTGCGCAGGAGGAAGCGGGTGACGCCCAGGCGCCGATACTCCATCAGCGTGTCTGCGACCTGCTGCGGCGTGCCGACAAGGACGCTGTTGTTACCCCGGCCCTTGTAGGCCTTGTTCAGACCCGTCCAGAGACAGCTGTCCAGGCGGTCGCCCTCCTTCGACTGGGAGAGCATGCGCTGGAAGGCCCCGGCGGCGGCTTTCTCTTCCGGCTCGCCCGGCTTGCCGCCCATTGCGACGTTACCAACGCTCGCCATCTGCGCGGTGACCTTGTCGAACAGTCGATCGGCACGCGCCCAGGCCGCGTCCTCGTTGTCACCCAGCAGGATGACCATGGTCATCAGCACCTTGATCTCACGACCGTGGCGTGCTGCTGCCGCTCGCGCGCCGCTCGCCAGAGCCCCGGCCCGTGCGAAGGTGTCACCGCCCATGGCGTAGACGTCTGCAACGCGGCCACCCACGTCAAGCGCGAGGTCGGAAGTTCCGCCCCAATAGACCGGTATCGAGCCCAGGGTTGGCCGGATCATCGCGCTGGAGCCCCGGAACTTGTAGAATTCGCCGTCGTAGTCGAACGGCTCTGTCGCCGACCACATCTTGCGCATGACCTCGACGTATTCGCCGGCCAACCGGTAGCGATCTTCCTTGGTGTTGAACGCGCCATCGGCCTGAACCTCGCGGTCGTCGGCACCGGCGATGATGTGCACAGCCGCGCGGCCTTCGCTCAGCCGGTCCAGCGTGGCGAGATGGCGCGCTGCCGCCGTGGGCATCACCGGTCCGGGACGATGCGCCAGCATGAAGCCGAGCTTGGTCGTGATGGCCGAGAGATAGGCGCCGATGGCGAAGGACTCTGGCATGATCGTGGTGTTCGCGATCAGTACGCGATCATAACCAGCGGCCTCCTGCGACATTGCCGCCCGTCGGATGTGCTCGGGATCGAAGTCCGGACCGCTGGGAGCGTCGCCCACGCCGCCGCCGCGGTGATTGATGATCCCTACGATCTCCAGATCGTCCTGAGCGGCAATGTCCATCGCTTTTGTCCCTCGCTTGGAAGCGGACACGCTGGCATAAAGCCATAGCAATTCCATTACCAATTTGCGATAGGATATACGCTATTTCGATAACCCTTGGAGTGCGGAAATGGACATGCGCCAGTTGCAGCGGTTCGTTGCGGTCGTGGACAACGGCAGCTTCAACCGTGCGTCGGAGGCGCTGGCGGTCTCACAGCCCTCGCTGACGCGAAGCATCCAGTTGCTCGAGGGTACGCTGGAGGCCCCTCTGTTCGAGCGAGGGCCGCGCGGCATCGTCCTCACTCCGGGCGGCGAGGAACTGCTACCCCGAGCCCGCTTGATCTTGGCTGAGCGCGATCGAGCCCTCGCCGCGCTGAGAAGTCTCACCGGGAAGCGGGCACAGACCATCAGCATCGGGGCAGATGCCTCGTTCTCGATGCAGCGGCTTCCCGTGGCGCTTGCCAGGCTGGCGATCACGCATCCCATGGTCCACGTGACCGTAAAGGAAGGACCGCTCAGCGAAATGCTGGATCTTCTGCGCGAGGGTGCCGTCACCCTGGTATGTGGGGCGCGCGGCCCGCTGCTCGATCTGGGAGAACTGGAATTCCGGCCGCTCGCGACAGAGCGCGCAGGTGTCATCCTTCGTGCAGACCATCCGCAGGCGCGGGCGCGCCGGATCCGGTTGCAAGATCTGAAGGCCGACAGGTGGATCGTGCCCGACCACCCGGCGCTGGAAGAAGGATGGCGTACGATCTTTCGGGACGCCGATCTGCCAGCACCGCCGATCGCACTGCGCACGTCCTCGCTGCACGTCGTCAAAGGCTGCCTGCTGTCGGGGCCATTCGTCTCGCTGGGCGACCCCAGCAGCTTCGCAGAAGAGATTTCAGCCGGCCGTCTGGTATGTCTCGACACCGGCGCCCTGCGCTACGAGCGACCCGTGGGCGTGTTCAGGCGCCCCGGCATCAAGCCAAGTGAAACGGAACGTGCGCTCAGTAGACTGCTCCAAAGCTCCTAGCTGTTCCATCTTGCCAAAAAACGAGTAAATCCGGAGCGGGCACGCCGGTTGGCTGCGATTTCGCAGAAGCCATTTCTTCCGAACGCCGCGTTGCCAAGCCTCACGTGCAAGCTTTAAGGCGCAGCTTTAACGTCCCTTCCACTCTGGCACTCTTTTGGCGGAGAACGCTTTCGGTCCCTCGACATAATCCTCCGAAGCAAACATCGCCTTCATCGCCGGATAATTCCATTGGTCGGCGATTGCCTGGTCATAAGGTGTCGACAGGCCGAGCCTAACCGCTTCTTTCGTTGCGCGCACAGACGAGGGGCTGGCGACGAGTATTTCGACTGCCCACTTACGCGCAACATCCAGCACATCGCCTTCGGCAATCTCGTTGACGAAGCCGAGCGCGTGCCCCTCCTGCGCAGAGACGCGCCGTCCGGTCAGCAACATGCCCATGGCATGTTTGGCGCCGATAACTTGCGGCAGGATCTGGATACCTCCGCCCAGCGCCGCCAGCCCAACGCGAACCTCGGGCAGCGCAAAAGCTGCATGGGCCGCCGCCACCACGATGTCGCAGGCCAGCGCCAGCTCTAGGCCGCCGCCCATCGCCACGCCGTTGACGGCGGCGATCACCGGCTTGTTCAGCCCCTTGCGCCCTGTCAGTCCGCCGAAGCCGTTGGGCGGCGATACCAGTTCCCCGCTCGCCGCCTGCTGCTTGAGGTCGTGCCCGGCGCAGAACGCCTTCGGTCCTGCCCCGGTGACGATGGCGACCCACTGATCGTCGTCCGCCGCGAAGGCGTCGAAGGCCGCGTTCATGGCGACCTGCGCGTCGTTGTTCAGGGCATTGCTCGCCTCGGGCCGGTTGATGGTGATGATCGTCAGCGCCCCTTCGCGCGTGACGGTGACGAGATCGCTCATGCCATCACCTCGTCCGCGACCATGCCCGCCAGCCGCGAGACGATGATACCTTGTGCGTCCCGCACGATCCGGCCGACCAGTTCGGCGCAGGTCGGAATGTCGTGGATCAGGCCCTGTACCTGCCCGGCCCACACGAGCCCGGCGTCGAGATCACCCGTCTCCAGCGCCGTGCGGCCCTTCGCGCCCGAAACCAGCGGGCGAATATCCTCGAACACGGCGCCGTCGCGGGTGGAAATCTCCACCACCCGGTCAGAGACGCTGTTCTTGGCAACGCGGCCGGTATTGTGGAACTTGCGGAAGATCAGGTTCGTGCCGCGCTCGTCGTTGTCGACGATGAACTGTTTCACCCGTTCGTGGATCGGCGCTTCCACCGTGGCGCAGAAACGGGTGCCCATGTTGATGCCGTCGGCGCCCAGCGCCAGCGCAGCGGCAAGGCCGCGTCCGTCGCCGAAGCCGCCGCTGGCGATCATCGGGATCGTCAGCTTGTCCGCCGCCGCCGGGATCAGGATGAGGCCCGGAATATCGTCCTCGCCCGGATGGCCCGCACATTCGAAGCCGTCGATCGAGATCGCGTCCACGCCCATCCGCTCGGCAGAAAGCGCGTGCCGCACCGCCGTGCACTTGTGGATCACGGTGACGCCGTGTGCCTTGAAGTCCTCGACATGCTCCTGCGGGCGGTGGCCTGCGGTTTCCACGATGGTGACGCCGCTGTCGATGATCGCGCGGCGGTATTCTGCGTAAGGCGGCGGGCTGACCGAAGGCAGGATCGTCAGATTCACGCCGAATGGCTTGTCGGTCATCCTCCGGCAGCGATCGATTTCGCGGCGCAGGTCGTCGGGCGTGGGCTGGGTCAGCGCGGTCAGGATGCCGAGGCCGCCCGCGTTGGACACCGCCGCCGCCAATTCTGCGCGGCCCACCCACATCATGCCGCCCTGGACGATTGGATGCTCGATACCGACAAGTTCGGTGAAGCGCGTGCGCAAGCCCATCACAGCGCCTCCAGGATGGTAACGTTGGCGATGCCGCCGCCTTCGCACATGGTCTGCAGACCATAGCGCTTGCCGCGCGCCTTCAGGGCGTGGACAAGCGTGGCCATCAGCTTGGTGCCGCTTGCGCCCAGCGGATGGCCGAGCGCGATGGCGCCGCCGTTAACGTTGAGCCGCGAGGGATCGCCGCCGAGCGCCTTGAGCCAGGCCAGCGGCACCGGCGCAAAAGCCTCGTTCACTTCGTAGAGGTCGATATCCTCGATCCGCATGCCGGCGCGCTTCAGCGCCTTTTGCGTCGCGGGGATCGGTTCCTCCAACATGATGATGGGATCGCCCGCCGTCACCACCATATCGACAATACGCGCGATCGGGGTGAGGCCGTAGTCCTTGAGCGCCCGCTCCGACACCACCAGCGCGCCCGAGGCACCGTCACAGATCTGGCTGGCATTGGCGGCGGAAATCACGCCGCCCTCCTCAAGCAGCCTGACCGAGCCGATGCTTTCCAGCGTCGCGTCGTAACGGATGCCCTCGTCAGTGACTTGGGGCACGCCGTCCACGTCCAGCGGAACGATCTCGCGCTCGAACACGCCCGCCTGGGTGGCGGCGGCAGCACGGCGGTGGCTTTCCAGCGCGAAACGGTCGAGCGTCTCGCGATCGAAGCCGTACTTGGCAGCGATCATCTCGGCGCCGCCGAATTGGCTGAAGGTCTCCACCCCGAAGCGGCCCTGGATGCGCGGGCTGAACGGGCCGACGCCGACGCCTTCCCTCGTGTGATAAGCCGTGTTGGAGAACATCGGCACGCGGGTCATGCTCTCCGCGCCCGCCGCGATCACCACGTCCTGCATGCCGGACATGACCGCCTGCGCCGCAAACTGCACCGACTGCTGGGACGAACCGCACTGCCGGTCGATGGTGACGGCAGGCACGCTGACCGGCAGCTTGGAGGCCAGCACGGCGTTGCGCGCGAAGGCGAAGGCTTGTTCGCCCGCTTGGGTCACGCAGCCGAGGATGACGTCCTCGACCACCGCCGGGTCCAGCCCCGCGCGGTCCACCAGCGCGTTGAGCACCTCGCCCGCCATGTCGGCAGGGTGCCATCCCGCGAGCTTGCCGTTACGGCGCCCGCCGGCGGTGCGGACGGCTTCGACGATGTAGGCTTCGGCCATGTGTCAGACTCCCTTGAAGTTGCCGGGCTTGAAGTTAGGCGCGCGCTTTTCGAAGTAGGCGGCAAGGCCCTCGCGGCATTCGGGTGCGGCGCCCGATCGGGTGATCGCCGCGACTTCGCGTTCCAGCTGTGCTTCGAGGCTGGTTTCGAGGCTCTGGCGCAGCAGCGCCCGCGCCGCGCCGAGCGCACCCACGGCGGCATCGGCAAGGCGGACGGCCAGCGCATCGCCCTCGGCGGCCAGCGCCTCGTCAACGACGGTGCGGGTGACGAGGCCGATCGCTTCGGCCTCGTCGGCCTTGATGCGGCGGTTGGTGAGAATGATCTCCTGCGCCTTGCGCAGTCCCACCAGGCGCGGCAGCCACCAGCTCATGCCGCCGTCCGGCGTCAGGCCAAGCGTGCCGTAAGCGGCGGTGAAGTGCGCCGAACGTGCGCAGAGTACCACGTCGCCGCCGATCGCCAGGCTGAGGCCCGCGCCCGCCGCCGGGCCGTTGACCAGCACCAGCAGCGGCTTGGCCATGCGGGCGAAGCGGGTAAGCGCCATGTGCAGCGTGCCCGCCAGCTCGCTGAGCAGCGCATCAACGTGATCGCCCGAGGACTTGAACAGCCCCACGTCGCCGCCCGCGCAGAACAGCCGCCCCGCACCGGTCAGGACCACGCAGCGGATGGCGGTATCGGTCTCGCAGCGGATGGCGATCTCTGTCAGGGCGCGGGCCATGGGCAGGTCGATGGCGTTGCCCGCCTCAGGCCGGTTGAGGGTGACGCGGGCGATGCCGCCGGCCAGGTCGAACAGGACAGGTGTCTCACTCACAGGCAGGCCTCCATGCTTTCCACCGCCAAAGCGACTATGCGCGGTAGGCTGGCGGCGCGTTCGCGGGCGTGTTCGGAGGCGGCGGTGCCCCGGAGCACCCGCCCCTTGATGCCGTGAAAGATCGCCGCCAGCCGGAAGTAGTTGAACGCAATGCAGAACGCATAGTCCTGCTCCGAAATCGGCGGGCGGCCGACGTTGCGGCAATAGGCGGCAAGATATTCGGCCTCCGACGGGATGCCGAGCGCGGCGATGTCCGCGCCGCCCAGCCCGGCGACGATGTCGGGCGGCATGCGGAACATCATCGCATGATAGGCGAAGTCCGCCAGCGGATGGCCCAAGGTCGAGAGTTCCCAGTCCAGCACCGCCAGCACGCGCGGCTCGGTCGGGTGGAAGATCATGTTATCGCAGCGGAAGTCGCCGTGGACGATGCGCGTTTCGTCGCCCGCCGGGATTGCGGTGGGAAGCCACTCGATCAGCCGGTCCATGCCTGGATCGCGACCCGCCTCGGTGTCCTCCAGATACTGGCGCGACCAGCGCGCGATCTGGCGTTCGAAGTAATTGCCCGGCTTGCCGTAGTCGCCCAGCCCCACCGCTTCCGGCTCGATCCGGTGCAGTGCGGCAATCGTCTCGTTCATCGCGGCGAAGTAGGCGGCGCGCTCCGCGTGCGGGACATCGGGGAAAGTCGCGTCCCAGAAGATGCGGCCTTCGACCATCTCCATCACGTAGAACCAGCTGCCGATGACGCTGTCGTCCAAGCAAAGGCCATGGACATGCGCCACCGGAAAGCCCGTCTTGCCCAGCGCCAACAGCACGCGCGCCTCGCGCTCGACCGCGTGGGCGCCTTTCAGCACCTGCCCCGGCGGCTTGCGGCGCAGCACGTAGGCGCGGCCCGGCGTGACCAGCTTGTAGGTGGGGTTGGACTGCCCGCCCTTGAACTGCTCGACCGTGAGCGGCCCGGCGAAGCCGTCGACATGCGCGTCCATCCACGCCGCCAGCCGGGCTTCGTCGAAGCGATAGCCCTCGCGCACGGCGCCGGTGCCGGCATTGGCAGCGGCGTCAGTGCTGCTCATGAGCTGCCTTCCAGTCACGCTTGATCTTCTTGGCAAGGCTCCACTTGTGGACTTCGGTGGGCCCGTCGTAGATGCGGAAGGCGCGGATTTCGCGGAACACCTGTTCGACAATGGTATCGCCGGTGACGCCCGAACCGCCCATCACCTGCACGCAGCGATCCGCCACCCGCATCAGCGCCTCGGACACTGCGACTTTGGCCATCGAGCTTTCCGTGCCGCCCGCCTCGCCGGCGTCAAGCACGCCGGCGCACCAGTCGATGATCAGTTCGCACTGGCGCAGATCGATCATGTTCTCGGCCAACATGAAGCCGACGCCTTCGTGGTCGATCAGCAGTTTACCGAAGGCCATGCGCCGGTTTGCATAGTCGGCGGCGATCTCATTGGCGCGGATGCACGCGCCCAGCCAGCGCATGCAGTGCGACAGCCGCGCGGGCGCTAGCCGCACCTGCGCATAGCGGAACCCCTCGCCCGACTGCCCGAGCATCTGGTCGGCAGGCACGCGCAAGTCTTCGATTGCGACGACGGCATGACCGCCGGGCATCGAGGAATCGATGGTGGTGGGCACATGCTCGATCCGGATCGCCGGGTCGGGCAGGTCGACCAGGAACATGCAGGCGCCATCCTCGGACTTCGCCATGACGATGCCCACTTGCGCGCCTTCCGCCCCGGTGATGAAAGCCTTGCGCCCGTTGATGACCCAGTGATTGCCGTCGAGATGGCAGGCCGTCCGCATCATCGAAGGGTCGGACCCGGCGCCGTTCTCTGCCGCCGGTTCGGTCATGAAGAAGGCCGAGCGCGCGCGTCCTTCCACCAGCGGTTTGAGGAAGCGTTCATTGATCGCCGCACTGCCGACCTTGCCCAGCAGGTACATGTTGCCTTCATCCGGCGCGGCGGTGTTAAGCGCCAGCGGCCCCAGCGGCGACAGACCCGAGGCGCGCAGCACCACGGCCGTCTCACGTTGCGTCAAATGACGGCCGTCGGGCAGGATGTGCGGCGTCAGGACCCCGGCGGCGCGCGCCTTGTCCTTCAGTTCGGCGACCAGTTCCTCGCTCGGGCAATCGTGGTGATCGCGGCGCGGGTCCTTCTCATAAGGCGCGACGACCTCGCGCACGAAGGCCTCGACCTTTGCGGCGATCTGCGCGGTCAGCTCGGGACCGGCACCCTCTCCCGTCCCGCTCACTTCGGCGCCATCCGGATCGCGCCGTCAAGGCGGATAGTCTCGCCGTTGAGCATCGGATTGGTGACGATGCTCTCGACCAACTGCGCATATTCGTCCGGCTGGCCCAGACGGCTGGGAAACGGCACCTGCTTCCCAAGCGAATCCTGCGCCTCCTGCGGCAATGTAGCGAGCAGCGGGGTCCAGAAAATTCCCGGCGCGATCGTCATCACGCGGATGCCGTAGCGGGCGAATTCGCGCGCCACCGGCAGCGTCAGGCCAACGATGCCGCCCTTCGAAGCGGCATAGGCCGCCTGTCCGATCTGCCCGTCGTAAGCCGCGACCGAGGCGGTGTTGACGATCACCCCGCGCTCCTCGCCGATCGGGTCGGCATCGTGCAGGCGGGCGGCGAACTTCGACAGTACGTTGAAGCTGCCGATCAGGTTGATCGTCACGATCTTCGAGAAATCCGCCAGCGGGATCGCCTTGCCGTCGCGCCCGATAACTTTGCCAGGAGGGCCGATCCCGGCGCAGTTGACGAGAATACGGGCCTTGCCATGCAGGCCCTCGGCCTCGTCCAGCGCGGCTTCGACGATGGCCTCGTCAGTCACGTTGACCGATACGAAGTGCCCGCCGATCTCGCGCGCGGTTGCCGCGCCCAGTTCGGCGTTGAGGTCGAACAGGGTCACCTTGGCCCCCGCCGCCGCCAGCCGCCGCGCGGTGCCCGCGCCAAGGCCGGATGCGCCGCCGGTCACGATTGCCGCCACGCCTTCGATCTTCATCAGGAAATCCTTTTTTTCAAACCGCCCCCCGTACCAACGCGAATCGCGTCGCCGGAAAGGCTTGAGAAACTCATTGGTTTCGTATGTACTCATGAGTACGTTGCATAACGATCAGTTTCTTGTCAATGTCGCCAGACAAGGAAAACCCGTGACGACACCTCCGCAAGATTTCATCGATTCCCCGTTCCGTTCGCCCGAGGACCGCCTTCGCGAAAAGGACCAGAAACGCGAGGCCGTGCTTCGCGCCGCCGTGCGTGCCTTCAACGCACGCGGCTTCCAGGCCGCCTCGCTCGACGAGGTGGCCGCCAGCCTGCGCATCAGCAAGCCGACGATCTACCGCTACCTCGGCAACAAGGAGCAGGTACTGCTGGAATGCATCACGCGCGGCCTTGAACTGCTGCAGGAGGCGGCGGCCGAGGCGCAGCACGAACCTGGCGACGGCCTCACCCGCCTGAAGCATTTCCTGCGCCGCTATGCCGAGATCAACATGGACGATTTCGGCCGCTGCGTGGTTCGTACCGACGACAACGTGCTGTCCGAAGAAGGCCGCGCGCATTTCCGGGCGCTCAAGCGGCGGATCGACCAGGCGATGCGCGGTCTGGTGGCTGCGGGCATCGAGGACGGCTCGATCGCGCCGCTCGACGTGCGGATGACGGCGTTCACGCTGGCGGGCGCGCTCAACTGGCCCGGCCAGTGGTACGCGGCCCAAGGCGAGCAGAGCGCTGAAACGCTGGCAGCCACCATGGTCGACGTACTGGTACGGGGCCTTGCACCGCGTTCCTGAGCGCATGGTCAGGGAATCAGCACTGCCTTGATGCACTCGCCGCTCAGTTGCGCGGCGACCGCCTCGTTGATCTGCGCGAGGGGGTATGTGCGGATCAGGCTGTCGAACGGGAAGCGACCCTCGCGGTAAAGCTCGACCAGTTGCGGGATGAAGGTCTGGAGGTCGCTATCACCCTCGACGATGCCGTGGATGCGGTGGCCGTAAGTGATGAGCGAAGCGAGGTTGATCGACAGGCTGCTCTCGGGCCGGGGCGGCACGCCGACGAGGCCCAGCAAGCCGTGGCTGGACAGCGATGCCAGCGCAGTTTCGACGACCGCCTCGCGCCCGCTGGTCTCGAAGGCGAACTCCACGCCATCGGGCAGGATCGTCCGGATCGCAGCCCCGACCTCGCCCTGTGCGGGATCGATGACGTGGGTGGCGCCCAGTTCCAGCGCCATGGCGCGGCGGGCGGCGAAGGGTTCGACGAGGATGATCGTCGCGCACTCCTGCACCACCGCGCCCATCACTGCGGCCAGGCCTACAGGGCCGCCGCCGAAGATCGCGATGCTCGATCCCGCCGGGCATGCCAGCGAGCGCATTACCCCGCCCGCGCCGGTTTGGAACCCGCAGCCCAGGGGGCCGAGCAGTTCGAGCGGCACGTCCTGCGCCTCGATCCTCACGAGGTTGCGTTCGTGCGTCACGGCATGGGCGGCAAAGGAGGATTGGCCAAAGAAGTTCGCCGAGACCGGAGCGCCGTCGATGCTGATCGCGGTAGTGCCGTCACCGCGCGCGCCTGCGTAGTTCAACGCCGGGAACTCGCGGCAATAGGAGGGCAGGTGCTCCTCGCAGCGGGGGCAGTGGCCGCAGCTGGAGAAGCCCAGCACCACCCGGTCGCCGACCGTGACCTTACTGACGCCTTCGCCCACCGCGTCGACGATCCCGGAGCCCTCGTGGCCGAGCACGGCGGGCAGCCGGATCGGGATGAACTGGTCGCGCGCGATGAGGTCGGTGTGGCACAGGCCGACGCCTGCGATCCGCACCCGCACCTCGCCCGCGCGGGGCTCGGCGAGATCGACGGGCTCGATGGTGAAATCGCCGTAAGCCTCGCGCGCGATGGCGGCGGTGGTGTGCATCTGCTCTCTCCTCAGGCTGCGGTGTAGCCGCCGTCAGCGGTGAATTCGGCGCCGGTCACGAAGGCGGCAGCGTCGCTGGCAAGGTAGGCGATCATCGGCGCGATGTCGCTCGCCACGCCGAGGCGCTTCATCGGGATCAGCGAGGCCCAGGCCGCCAGCGCGACTTCGGGCGGGATGGGGTTGCCCTCGGCATCGAGCGGCGGTTCCCAGTCGGCGCCGAGATTGGTCTGGACCGGGCCTGGCAACACGCAGTTCACGCGGATGCCCGCGCTCGCCCACTCGTAAGCGACCGCCTTGCTGAGCGCCCGCACCGCGCCCTTGGTGGCGCTGTAGGCGGCGAACTGCGCGCCCGCGACCTTGCCGTAGATCGAGGCCAGGTTGACGATCGAGGCCCCCGCCGCGCCCTGTGCGATGGCAGCCTTCATCAGCGGCTCGGCGGTCTGCATCCCGATGTAGACGCTTTCCACGTTGATGCGGTTCTGGCGGCGCAGCATCTCCACCGGTGCTTCCGAGAACGGGCGCGATATCATGATGCCCGCATTGTTCACCAGCGCGTCGAGCTTGCCGAAGCGCGCCTCCACCGCCGCCGCGCAAGTGGCCCAGGCGGCCTCTTCGCTGACGTCGTGGGCCAGCGCCAGCGCATCGCCGCCGCAACTGGTCGCCGTCTCCTGCGCGCCTGCGAGGTTGAGGTCGCTGGCGATCACGCTGGCGCCGTGGCGGGCGAGCGTCAGCGCGGTTTCGCGGCCGATGCCGGAGGCGGCGCCGGTGACCCAGCAGGTCTTGCCGGTCAGGTCTAGGATCGCGCTGGGCATGGTCATTCTCCGATATTGGAACGGGCGTGGCGCTCTGCGGCCACGGGAGGGAGCCATGGCAGGCTGCCATCGCAGTAGGCTTCGAAGGCGGGCGTCCAGCGCCCCGGTTCGTCGAGAGTGCCGCCCTTGATGAGCGTCAGCCCCGGCAGCGCGCCCGCTATCGAGACAATTGGGGAGCCGCAGGTGCCGCAGAAATGGCGCGAAACGGGCTGCCCGCTGTCGCCCATATCCTTGAACACCCGCGTCTCGCCCTGCTGGGAGTAGGCGGCATCGGTCACCGCGATGACCAGGGAAAAAGCGCTGCCGGACTGGCGCTGGCAATGGCGGCAGTGACACACGGCGGCGAGCAATGGTTCACCCTCAAAGGCATAGCGGACCTGCCCGCAAAGGCAGCCACCGGAGTTGGTCGCGGTCGTCCCAGGCTCGGTCACAGCGCCATCACTACCGATTTGGGTTCCAGATAGGCGTCGAGCACCTCACTGCCGTTTTCGCGTCCAATGCCGGACATCTTCATGCCGCCGAAGGGGAAGGCCGGGTCCGCCAGCATGACGCAGTTGACGAAAACGGTGCCCGCCTCCAGCACGGCGGAGGCCCTGTGCGCGGTGGCCAGATCGCGCGTGAAGATATGCGCGGCGAGGCCGTAGGCGCTGTCGTTGGCGAACGCGATGGCCTCCTCGATATCGTCGAACGGCGCGGTGGCGAGGACCGGGCCGAACACCTCGTCGCGCATGACTTCGGCGGTGGCGGGGACGTTCCGCAGCACGGTGGGCGCATGGTAGTAGCCGCGTTCGGGCAGCACGGCGGCAGACGGCATCGCCTCGATCCCGGCCGCCCTCGCTCGCTCGACGAAGCCCGAGACGCGCGCATGCTGGCGGGCGCTGATGAGCGGGCCTAGCTGGCTGGCGCGGTCGGCGCTCGGCCCCAGCTTCTGCGCGCTGCCCACGGCGGCGATGCCTTCGAGCACTTCGTCGTAGACCGAGCGGTGGACGTAGAGCCGCGTGCCCGCGTAGCAGACCTGGCCCGAGTTGAAGAAGCACCCCATCGCCGCCTGCGGGATCGCCGAGGCCAGATCGGCGTCGGCGCAGATGATCGAGGGTGACTTGCCACCCAGTTCCAGCGTCACACGCCGCAGGTCCGGCACCGAGGCGGCAAGGATCGCCTGTCCGGTCGCGGTCGAGCCGGTGAACGCGACTTTGGCGATACGCGGGTGCGCGGCCAGCGCCGCGCCGGTCGCACCGTCTCCGGTGACGACGCTCAGCACGCCTTCGGGCAATCCCGCAGCCCGCGCCAGTTCGACAAGCCGCAGCGCGCTCAGCGGCGTTTCCGGCGCAGGTTTCAGGACGACCGTGCAGCCCGCCGCGAGCGCGGGGGCGACCTTCCACATCGCCAGCACCAGCGGGAAATTCCACGGCGTGATCGCGGCGACGACGCCAATCGGCTCGCGCCGAGAATAGACGTGATAATCTCCCGGCGTCGCCGACAAGGTGCCTGCCCGGCCAGCCAGCTTGGACGGCCAGCCCGCATAAGCTCGCAGCCAGGAAATCGCGGCGGGAATGTCCACCGCCTCGACGATGCTGACGGGCTTGCCGGTATCGAGCGCTTCCAGCGCGGCGAGGCGCGGGAGGTCGGCTTCCATCGCATCCGCCAGCCGGTGCAACAGCCGCTCGCGCCACAGCGGGGCAAGGCCGCGCCATGCAGGCGCGCGGAACGCCTGCCATGCCGCCTCCACCACCTGATCGACGTCCGAGGCCGAGGCTACGGGGATATCCGCAAAGATGCTTTCCGAACACGGGTCAACATCGGGCAGCGTCGCGGCGGTGGCAAGCCGGTCCCCAGCCGCCGTCAGCGCCAGATCGGGCAGTTCCAGACCATCGAAACCAAGCAAAGTCATCTCTCCTGTCACGCTGGTGCCAGCACCACGTCGAGGTTCTTGAGGCCGTTGATGAAGTTGGACCGGAACCGGCGCGGCGGCGACTGGACGGTAAAGCCTGCCACCCGCTCGGCCAGGATGCCGAAGGCGACGCGCAGTTGCATCTCCGCCAGCCGCGAGCCGACGCAGACATGCTGCCCGGTGCCGAAGCCGAGGTGCTGGATATTGCCGCGCCCCACGTCGAAGCAATGCGGATCGGGGAACACGCTTTCGTCGCGGTTGGCGGCGATGTACCACATGACGACTTTGTCGCCCTTCGCGATGGCCTGCCCGCCGATCTCGGTATCGGCCATGGCGGTGCGGCGCATGTGCATAACCGGGCTGGCATGGCGCACCATCTCGCGCACGGCGGTCTTGATGAGGTCCGGCTCGGCGCGGATGCGGTCCCACTGCTGGGGATTCTCGGCGAAGGCGACGATGCTGTGGCTGAGTGAATTGCGCGTCGTCTCGTTGGCGCCGACGAGGGCGAGGATCATGTTGCCGGTGAATTCGCGCAAGGTGACGGGGCTACCGTTCACCTCCATCGTCGCCAGCAGCGTGGCAAGATCCTGCCCCGGTGCGGCGCGGCGTTCCTCGAACAACTGGGCGCAGAAGGCCAGGAATTCACCAAGGATCGTGGCCATCGCCTCGGGCGACTGCCGGAAATCCGGGTCGTCCTCGCCGACGAAGGCATTGGTCCAGTCGTAAAGCTTCACCCACATATCTGCGGGCAGGTCGAACAGCTCGCACAGCGTCAGCAGCGGCAGCGGCGCGGAAAGCAGCGGCACGATGTTCACCGGCTCACCGAGCGGAATCTTGTCCACCAGCGCAAGGCACCGTTCGCGGATGCGCTCCTCGATCCCGGCAAGGCGACCCGGGGCTACGGCAGGCATTATGAACTTGCGATATTGGGTATGTGTGGGCGGGTCGATCGAGATGAACGGGGTGCCGATGGCCGACTCCCCCGCGCCTGTCAGGCCCACCTCGTTCTCGTTGAAGATGCGGTGGCCGCCATTCTCGCTGGCCGACGAAAACAGCGCTGGATTGCGCGATACCTCGACGATATCGGCATAACGGGTGAGCGACCAGAAGCCCGCGCCGCCTTTTCCCGGGTTCCAGTAGACCGGCTGCGCGGTGCGCAGCCGGTCGAACACGTCATGCGGCGCCCGGTCCAGATAGAGGTCGGGGTCTTTCAGGTCCGGAGAGGTCAGGGTCGGGCTCATGGCGCGCACTCCGGTCAGAAGCTGACGCGCGCGGTCACGCCGTACGTACGCGGCGCGGCGGGGACGAGCAGGTTGTAGTTGAAGCCCGCGCCGCGCAGATCGAGGCCATAGGCCAGCACCTTGCGGTTGAAGGCGTTGTTGATCCAGCCGCGCAGTTCGATGGTGTCGTGCTGCCAGACCAGCGCGGCATCGACTTTGGCATAGGCGCCCTGCTGTAGCTCAGAGTTGACCTGGCCTGTGCCCGCTACGTCGGTCGTGTTGAAGGGCGAGAAATACTGGCGGCTGAAATAGTTGACCGAGGGCGAGAACGTCACGCTGTCGCGCCCGGTGTCGAACACTTTCCAGTCCACGCCGAACTGTGCGGTCCAGCGCGGGGCGAAAGGAAGCGCATTGCCAGCAAGGTCGACGCCCTGCAGCGCAAGTTCCTTGTACGCGGCGTGGAGGTAGCCCCCTGAGGCGTTGATAGTGAAGCCGGGCGCAGGGCGAAGGGTGGCCTCGATCTCGCCGCCGTAGACCTCGGCCTTGGGCGCGTTGACGAGGAAGTTGACCGGGCCGGCGCGCAGGTCCTGCACCTGCTGGTTGGTGTAGTCGTAGTAAAACCCGGCGGCCGAAAAAGTCAGCATGTTGCCCATCAGGCGGCCCTTCACGCCCGCCTCGTAGGCGTTGACGCGCTCGGGCTCGACGTAGTTGACGCCCGCTGACGACGTGTAGCTGCCGCCGTTGAACGCGCCCGAACGGTAGCCCCGGCTGTAGCTGGCATAGACGAGGATACCGTTGTCGAACGTATAGCTCAGCGCCGCGCGACCGGTGAGTGCGTTGTTCTTGCCGTCGAGGTTGAAGCGCGCGTTGGGATCGTAGGCGCAGGTGCCCGGCGCGCCGGTGCACGGCACAGTCGAGGCGATCGGCGTCATCGCATCGTCAACGCCGCCGGCGAAAAGATAGGCGTAGCCGTCGCGGTACTTGCCGCGATCCCAGGTGTAGCGCGCGCCCAGTGTGAGGACGAGCTTGTCGGTCAGGTCGTAGTCGCCCTGCAGGAACGCGGCGTAGGACCGGCGGCTCTGGCGGTAGTGCTGAAAAAACCCGCCATCGACGCCCGCGCCCAGTGCGCTGCCGATGTTGAAGCGGTTGTCAGTGACAGTGCGGTCCCAGCCGTAGAACAGTCCACCGACGAGCTTCAGCGCATCGCCTTCGTAGTTGATCCGCGCCTCCTCGCTGAACTGGCGGAAGCCGGACTGCCACTTGATGTCGAGCACGTCGTTGGGCGATCCATCGGCCGCCTGGTCGAGATCGAGCTTGCCGCCGTCATACGACGTGATCGAGGTGAAGGTCAGCGTGGGGCTCAGTTCCACCGAGACGTTGCCAGCGATGCCCCATGCATCGGTGCGGCTTAGGCCGACGCGGTTCTCGTTGATCTCGAAAAAGCCGAGGTTCGATGCGGCGCGCTCGCTGGGAATGCCGAGCGGGGTGGCCTGCGTGCCGCGATCGCGTCCGGCATAGGCGCGGATCTTGATGTCGACGGCGCCGTTGCCGGGCTTGGCGCGCAGGGCGACGCGGCCCTGCAGCGAGTCCACGCTGTTGGCGTCGCGGCCGCCGGGGTAGACGTTGCGGATTTGTCCGTCGCCCTTTTCGTAGTTCGCGGCGATGCGCAGGCCGAGTTCATCCTCGACCATCGTGGTTTCGATCGCGCCCTGCGCCTTGAACGTGTTGTAGTTGCCGTAGCCCGCCTGGACGTAGCCCTCGGTGCCCTGCAGCTTGGGCTGGCGGGTGATGAAGTTGATCGCGCCGCCGGTCGTATTCCGGCCGAAAAGCGTGCCTTGCGGGCCGCGCAGCACCTCGACGCGGTCGAGGTCGAACAGGCCCATGCCATGGCTGGTGCGCGCGGCGATGTAGACGTCGTCGATGTACACGCCGACCGGCGATGCCTGGTTGGAGTTGAACTCGTTCGCCACGCTGATGCCGCGCAGCGAGAAGTTGGGCTGGGTGCGCCCGAACGAGCTGCTGACTTGCAAGTTCGGCACCGCCGTCGCGAGCGAGGCGGAGTTGGTGATTCCTTTCGATTCCAATGTATCGCCGCCCAGAGCAGAGATCGCGAGCGGTACGTCGAGCAGCGACTGCGAGCGGCGCTGCGCGGTGACGATGATGTCTCCGGCTACGGCATTGCTGGCCTGCGGAGCCTGCGTCGCCTCTTGCGCGAGCGCGATGTTGGAAACGCCGCAGCACAGGATGACGGACGCGATTCCAGCCTTGGTGATGTTCATTGTACCTCTCCTCCCTCGCCCCGTTTTTAATCTCAGGGGCTTCGTCGGGTTGCCCCATGACTAGCCGCTGAAAGGCCCCATGGCTTTAACCGGGCTTGATCCCGTTTTTGTCATTTCTTGCGCTCGCCTTGAGCCGGCGCCCCCTTGCGGCCCAAAGTCGCGGCGACGGCGGATCGACAGAGTCCGCGCCGAACTTGCCCGAGAGAGGTTTCATCGATGCACCCCAGGCCCTTCGCCCTCAGCGTTGCGCAGCGCCCCGCCCTCGTAATCCCCGCGACGGGAGAGGCGGTCAGCTACGGCGAACTGGAAGCGGCCGCCAATCGCGGCGCCCACTTGCTGCGCCATCTCGGCGCGCGACGCGGCGACGTCGTGGCGCTGCTGATGGACAACGAGAGCGCGATCTTCGACGTCGCTTGGGCCGCGCAGCGCACCGGGCTCTACCTCACCAGCATCTCGACCAAGCTGGCCGCGGTCGACATCGCCTATATCCTGCGTGATTCCGGCGCGCGCCTGCTGGTCTATTCCGACCGCCTTGCCCCTCTCGCCGCCGAGGCCCTGCGCGATGCGCCCGGGGTGGAGAGCTACGATGCCAGCCGCTGGCGTAGCGCGTTCGCGTCCTACCCCGAAACCCCGGTTGAGGACGAAAGCACGGGCACCGACATGCTCTATTCCTCAGGCACCACGGGCCGCCCGAAAGGCGTGAAGCCGCCGCTTCCGCAAGGGGCGCTGGACGAGACGACGCCGCTTGAAACGATGGGCACCGCGCTCTACGGCATGGGCGAGGACACCGTGTACCTCTCCACCTCGCCGCTCTACCACGCCGCGCCGCTGCGCTGGGCGATGACGATCCACCGGCTCGGCGGCACCGTGGTCATCATGGAGCGCTTCGATGCCGAGGAAGCGCTCGCGCTCATCGAGAGCTACCGCATCACCCACGCCACATGGGTGCCCACCCACTTCGTGCGCCTGCTGAAACTCCCGCCCGCAGCGCGCGAGCGCCGCGATCATTCCTCGCTGCGTGCAGTCGTCCACGCCGCCGCGCCCTGCCCCGTGCCGGTCAAGCAAGCGATGATCGACTGGTGGGGACCGATCGTCCACGAATACTATTCGGGCACCGAATGCTGCGGGATCACCGCGTTGTCCTCGGCCGAATGGCTTGAGCGGCCTGGATCGGTCGGTAAGGCGGTGCTGGGCAAAGTGAAGGTGCTGGACCCCGAAGGCCGCGAACTGCCCCCCGGCGAGACCGGCGACATCTACTTCGCCGACGGCCCCGCCTTCGTCTACCACAACGATCCTCAGAAGACCGCCAGAGTGCATAACGATTGGGGCTGGGCGACGCTGGGCGACGTCGGCCATGTCGATGCGGACGGCTACCTGTTCCTTACCGACCGGCGCAGCTTCATGATCATCTCGGGCGGGGTGAACATCTACCCGCAGGAGATCGAAAACCACCTGATCACCCATCCCAAGGTCGCCGACGTCGCGGTCATCGGCGTCCCGCACGAGGAGATGGGCGAATGCGTGCTCGCCGTCGTCCGCCCCGCCGAGGGGGTAGCTTCCGGCCCTGCGCTGGCGGAGGAACTTGGCGCCTTCGCCCGGGCCGCGCTGGGCAGCGTGAAGACGCCAAAGGCTTTCGAATTTCGCGACGAACTTCCGCGCGAACCCACCGGAAAGCTCATGAAGCGCAGGCTGATCGACGAGTTCAAGGCCCGCTGATCGTGGACCGCCTGATCTTCGAGGAGGAGCATGACCTGTTCCGCGCCTCGGCCGCGCGGTTCATGGCCGCCGAAGTCGCTCCCCACGCCCAGCGCTGGCGGCGCGAGGGCATCGTCGAGCGCGAGGTGTACCGCAAGGCAGGGGACGCCGGGCTGCTGTGCCTCTGGGCCGATCCCGTTCACGGCGGCGCGGGCGTGGCAGACCTGCGTTTCGACCAGATCGTCATCGAGGAAAACGTGCGCGGCGGCGAGCCGGGGTTCTACCTGCACCTGCACAGCAATCTCGTCGCCCCCTACATCGCCGCGCTGGGCACGCAGGCCCTGCGCGATCGGCTGATGCCCCACGTGATCTCGGGCGAGACGATCCTGGCCATCGCGATGACCGAGGCGGGCGGCGGCAGCGACCTGCGGGCGATCCGCACCCGTGCCGTCCGGGAGGGCAACGGCTGGCGGCTTACCGGCGCCAAGACCTACATCTCCAACGGTATCCTTGCCGATGCGGTGGTCGTCGCCGCGCGTACGGGGGACAAGGCGCTGGGCCTCTTCGTCGTCGGACGCGGAATGGCGGGCTTCGAGCGGGGCGGGAAGCTGGGCAAGATGGGACTTGCCGCGCAGGATACCGCCGAACTGTTCTTCAACGACGTACAGGTGCCGGCCGACAACGTACTGGGCGATCCCGAGGCGGGCCTGCCCGCGCTGATGCGCTTCCTTGCCACCGAACGGCTGATCGCGGCCATCGCCAGCATCGCGGCGGCGCAGACCGCGCTGTCGCTGACACTGGACTTCGCGACGACGCGCACCGCCTTCGGGCGCCCCGTCGCCCTGTTCCAGCACAACCGCTTCCGCCTTGCCGCACTGCGCAGCCGAATCGACGCGGCGCAGGCGTGGATCGACCAGTTGGTGCTGCTCGCCAATGCCTCGCGCCTGACGCCAGAGGACGCGGCGGCCGCCAAGCTGGTGGCCAGCGAACTGGAGGGCGAGGCCGCCGACCTGGGCGTCCAGCTGCACGGCGGCGCTGGCTACATGGACGAGTACCGCATCAGTCGCATCTACACCGACGCGCGCATCAGCCGCATCTTCGCCGGGTCGAACGAAATCATGCTGGAGATCATCGCGCGCGGCATGGGGCTGGACGAACGGGGATTGCCGTAGTCCGGCAGATCAAGAAACGTTAAAATCGATGCGCATTTTCGACAAGGCGTTGCGAGGATTTTGCGTTACCCTGTCCGGATCGAAAGAGCAGCCCTGACTGCCGGCCCGGGAAAAGGATGACAATGGACGCAATCGTCACGATCTGCTCCGAGCAGCGATCGCAAGCTACCGCCCAGGGTGCGCCGCGATGATCGCTGCATGCGACATCGCCTCACCCAGCACGTGGCACGGCGAGGCGATCATCGCCGACACCCTGCGGCGCGGCCCCGAAGTCAGCCTGGAGTCCAGCGACGGGCGCTGGCGTTTCAGCCGCTGGCGGCAGTTTGTGGGCAGCTATGCCTTGCCCGGCCTGCCTGACCCGTTGTTCGTCGTGCAACTTGCCGGCAAGGCCAACGTGCGCACCTGGGACCGAGATGGCTGGAGCCAGGACGCAGCTTATCCCGGCGCGGCTACCATCGTGCCCGCTACCATGCAAACGCGCTGGCTGGTCGATGGCGAACTGGACGTAATCACGCTCAGCATAGATTCGGACGAACTGCGATCCGCCTCGGTGCTCGACCAGTTCTCGCGTATGCGTTTCGCGTTCAACGATCCGTTGGGAGCCGCGCTGTCTCGCCAAATCCTCGCAGAACTATACGAACCGGAAACAGGTGCACGAGACATCTACGTGGCATCTTTGATAGACGCGCTCAAGGCGCATATGCTCCGTGGACCGGCACGCACTACAAGGGTCGATTTCCCAGTCTCGGCGTTTTCCTCCTATCGCATCCACCATATGATGGATGCCATACGCCGTCATCCCGAAGCCGAGCACAGCCTCGAAAAAATGGCCGCCGATGCGGGGATCACGCCGTCACATCTGTGCCGCGTTTTTCGCAGAGCCACGAATATGACCCCACACCAGTTCGTGCTGAAGACCCGATTAGAGCGGGCTCAGCAGATGTTGGCACAATCCGATGCGCCGATGAATGTGATCGCCGAACTTCTCGGCTTCGGCAGCCAAAGCAGTTTCAACCGGGCGTTTCTCAAGTTCTGCGGCGAAACTCCATCCTGTTACCGCAACCGACGCGTATGAATTTAGCAAGCGGCACTGCGATGCCCGAGCTTGCAGGACACCCTTATCTAACCGCACACGTCGGATGGCCCAATTGTGCCGCCACCCATTGCCCCTCCACTGATTACGGACGCTCCCGGGCTGAAATTGGCTACTGGCGTCGCCGTGCTCAACAGAAATCTGGTTAGATAATTCTTCGAAGGTGTCGGCAAGGAGCTAACCGCAATCCGAAACGCGATCGTTTCCCCATAGTCGAATGCCCAGATACAGGGGAAATCACGCATCACAAATTGATCAAACGACAGAAGTACGGGCGGGCGGAGCTTGACCTGCTGCAGGCACGAGTCGGCCTTAAATAGCGCCTTTGTTGTCTCGTGTGCCCATGAGCATGGTGTAGGACGACAATACGCTGCCCTCCTGAGCAATGCTCTGAAATTCGTCATCCTGAAAATAGTGGTGGGTCGCGCCAAGAGGCAGAGAAGTCAAGGCGCCACGTCGCGCGCGGATTATGGAAGACCTGAATTTCGTCGGTCCACCATTCTTCATATTCAGAGGCCTGAACGTCATCGAAAACGGCGTGCCCATTGATGCATTGGCATCTGAATTATCGCGCGGCCCGAATCGGACATATCGAACGCTAGGCTCAGCGACGCGAGCGAAGCCCCCCATCCGATCAAAGTTCGCGATAGTGCCCGCATTGGAGAAAATGACCGCCGATACATTTTCTGCCAAAGGTTGATCGAAGAAACCGGAGGGAATACGCTTGTCGCCGAATTCGTGCTCAACGCTTAACTTCTGATCGTTCACTTCGCCAAGCGTTGCGCGAATGCGGCGGCGAAGGCATCGTAGCGGCATGGGCCCTTGGCGCAGCCGGGTATGCGCAGCGGCGTGAGCGAGACCTGCGCGCCCAGCTCGCGCAGCGCCTCGGGCGATTGGGTGCGATAGGATGCGCGTACGTAGCGCAGGCCCGAACGCACGTCGCGCAAACGCTCGATGAGGATCGCGCCGCCGGGGGGCACGTCGTTCGTCGCATACCCCTCGGCGCGCAGGTCGACGCCCAGCGCGGCGGCGAGCGCGGTCACGTTGGTGTCGTGGCCCATCAACAGTTCGAAGGCAGGGCCGTGGTCCAGCGTGTCGAGGATACGCCGTCCCAGCGCGCTTGCCTGATGGGCCGCCATGTAGGGCGGCCGGGTGTAGACGGTGAAGAGATCGGCATGAAGGCGGCCCAGCCGCTGCAGCCCGGCCGCGTCGATCCGCCCCCAGCCGACCTGCTCGGCGGGCATCCCTTCCAGATACTGCAGCAGCAGCACTTGCGCTATGCCCGAGGCGCTGCGGATCGGGCCGGAAAGCGCGATATCGTGCCCCCGCGTGGCGATGGCGGGCGGTAGGCAATCGTCCCTGCCGCAGCCCAGCACGCCATTGAGCAAGGCGAGTTCCTTGCGGTCCCGGGCGACAAGCCGGGCCATGCCGCCGGTCGAGCGGTTGATATCGGCTACGGCCGCATCGGCATTGAACGCGGTCGCTTTCGCGCGCAAGGGCTCGAAGATCGGATCGGCCTGCGGTTCCTCAAGGTGCAAGACCTTGAGATCACACTGCGGTGCAAAACCCCGCACATACGCCACCGCGCTGGCGATCGCACGAGGCGAGGTGTTGGCAACGATCGACGCCGACCCGGCCTTAGGGCAACCGGCGGCATCCAGCAGCCCGCGCGAGGCCAACAGACGGCGGTCGGTTTCGGCGACGATCTCCAGCGCCCGCTCGCCATGCGGGGTGACGACGCTTTGCGCGACGCTCCAAACCGGCCATGGCCGTTCGCTGCGAGTGCCTTCGGGCACTTCGCCCTCGAGCGGTGCGCGGATGCCGTGGCGCATGACCAGTACCACCCGCTCCGTCACCAGATCGCTCGGGGTAGTGTGCGCGGAGTGAGCCGCCGCCGGGATCAGCAGCGCCAGCACGGCGAGGATGGCGCGCACGGTCATGTCAGGGCTTTACGGCGCAGGGTTCGGCCACGCGTAACCGACTGCAACCCGCCATCGCGCCATTGGGCAGAGTGACGGCGAAATGCAGGCCCAGCGGATCGGGCGCACCGGGATAATAGTCCGTGCTGACCGCCTGTGCGCCGCTCTTTATCGCCGCGCGGGTCTTGGTGAAATCGTGGGCACGCGCCTCGATAGTGTTGGCGTCGGTGCGGGTGCGCACGATCACGCCGGCCTTCACCCATTCTCGGATCTTCACACCATCGAAGAGCGGGTCCTGCACGATCTGGATCACGCTTTCCGGCTCGCCATCGGGATACCATCCGAACATCGCCCGTCCACGCAGCGAGGGGTGACCGGCGCGGTATACGTCCGAGACGGCCTTGCGCACGTCGAACAGAACGTAGATCCGTCCCCGAGCAGCCTTCAGCGTGGGCCAGCCCTTCGTCTTCACCGCCTCTGCGAGCGTGGCCGCGTCGCCGCGCACTTCGTCAGGGGTGATGAGCCGTCTGCCCGGCAGTGCCTTACGGATTTCCGCGTCCAGTGCATCCAGCAGGCCCGCATCGTCGAGCGGCAGCGGCTGCGTGATCTCGTGCGTGTTCGCAGTATCGGCGGCGTTTAGGGTCAGCATGATCGGCAGGTGGCCGGGGTGCGCCCGCGACCACGCGTTCACTTCGGTCAGGCAGGCGACCAGGGTGGGGCAAACGGCGCGATAGTCGACGTCGGGAATGTGCAACACCTTGTAGCCGGGCTTGCGCATCGCAGCCTCGTCGAAGCCCTCCTGCTTCGCGCGGGCGCGTTCGGCGGGGGAAAGCAACGCCTCACCCTTAGGCGCGGCATAGCGGCCGCCCTTAGGATCGGCAAAGATGTCGATCTCCAGCTGTCGCACGCCGGCGTCGAGCTGGGCGGACAGCGGCAGGTGGTAGTAGTCCAGCGCCTCGGCCATCTTCGGATCGCGGCGGCGCATCTCGTCCATGACGGCTGCGGGAATGCGCGCCTTGAAGCTGTTGTGCGAACCGACGACCTGGATATCGTTCATCCGCAGCGGCCCGGAAGCCGCCGCGTCTTTCGCCGATACCGGGGAGGCCAAAGCCCCCCCGAGCATCAGGCTTACCAGAACCGCCCCGCGCAGCATCAGAACTCTGCCCGCGCGCCGAACAGGATCGTGCGGCCGTAGTCGTTGATGTCGCCGTAGCGGATCGGCAGGTCGTTGTAGGTGTACTGGCGTGCCTTGGCGATGTTGATCGCCTCTAGGCTGAGCGTGACGTTGCTGGTCAGGCGATAGGCGATCGATCCGTCGAGCGAGCCGAATGCGGCGGTGTAGGTGGGCGCCTGCGTGGTGCTGCCAGTGCCCGACAGATAGCGGTCGCGCCATACATAAGAAAGGCGGGTCGAGATCGGACCCTTTTCGAAGAAGCCGACCACGTTGAAGCTGTTCTTCGACAGGCCAATCATCTCGTCCTTGATGACGCGCGAACCGGCTGTGTAGTTCGCCTTGACCGAGGTGCGGGTGTAGGATGCCTGGAAACCCAGACCGTCGAACGGCTGCGGCAGGAAGGTGAAGACCTGCTGATACGCCGCCTCGAAGCCGTAAACCTTGGCATCGCCGCCGTTGACCTGCGTGCTTAGCTGCACCGTACCGCGACCCGGAATGTCGATCGGCACGTTCTGCTGGGTGATGTAATCATCCATCGACTTGTAGAACACCGCGCCGGTGAGCGAGCCGGACTTGCTGAAGTACCACTCCAGCGACCCGTCGAACTGGGTGGCCAGGAATGGCACGAGGTCCGGGTTGCCGCCGCTGGCGGTCGGCGCGTCGGTGGAAATCGTGATGCGCGGGGCGCTGTCGGTCACGTTCGGGCGGGTCAGCACGCGGCTGGCGCCAAGGCGGCCGACTAGGGCGGGCGTCAGTTCGGCGCGCAGGTTGAAGCTGGGCAGGACGTTGTTGAACGTCTTGGGGTAGCTGACCGGCGTGATCGTGTTGCCACTGCGCAGGTTGCCGCTAGCGACCTGCTTTGTGTGGACGTAGCGCACACCGACATTGCCGGTGACGGCCACCGAACCCAGCGAGAAGTCGTAATCGGCGCGGGCATAAGCGCTCAGGATCTTCTCGGTGGTGCGGAACGAGGCGGCGAGGTCAGCCGGGGTCAGCGCCGAGTTCTCGACCGTGGGGGTGAAGAAGGCATCGAGGTACGCTCTCGTTACCGGAACCAGGAAGTTGCGCGGGATGTTGCCGCCAAGACCCTGCAGATAGTCGTCGAAGGGCAACTGCTCGTAGGCACCCGAACCCAGGCTCGACAGCGGCGTGCCCGCAACAGGGTTCACCAGGAAATCGCGGCGCGAATAGTCGCGCTTGCGGAACTGGTATTCGCCGCCGACGGCAATTTTCGAAATGATGCCCTCAAAATCGTGGGCCACGTCGGCACGGGTATAGAAGTTCCAGTCCTTGCTGTTCTTGGGTGCGATGTTGAACTGGTAGAGCTGGTAATTGGCCGCGTTAGTGGGATCGACCGTAGTGTTGAAGTCCGGCACTTCCTTGTAGCCGCGCGTCGCGTCATAGTTCAGCGGGGCGAAGAACATGGCGCGGCTGCGCACGGTACCGACGTCGTAGCTGGGGTGATAGCTGTGCGCGTAGGACCAGTTCACCGTACCCGCGACATGCCAGGCATCATGATCCCACGTCTGGCGCAGGCCGACGTTGAACAGGTCGTGGCGGTTGAGGCTATACTCGCGCGAGGCCATGAAGCGCACGTCGTTGATCGTGGCCTTCACCACGGTGTCGCCGTCAAGCACGACGCTGCCCGGGACGATGGTGGGACGGTGGCCGGCAACGCTGCTGTCGTCGGGATAGATGTCGAGGCCGTATTCGTCGTAAGCCACGTCGAGCCGGGTGGCGAGGACGTTCAACGTCGTCGTCATTTCCGGGTTCGGACGCCACTGCATCGACAGCATGCCCGAGATACGCTCGCGCTTTTCCGTCTCGACCGTCGCACGCGTACGCGTGGGCAGATAGAGGCCGGTCTGGCCCAGCTGCGAGGCGAAGCGATCCTTGTACCAGCCGGCGTTGTACCAGCGGTCGTTGCGCACGTCCTTGGCCCAGTACTGGCCGCCAAGCAGGATTCCGAAGGTGTCGTCGTTGTTGACCCAGCTGGTGATCACAGTGGCGTTCGGCTTAACCTTGCCGGTCTGCTCGGTGTAGGTGCCGCGCACGTTGAGCGTGGTCTTGGTGCCGACGTCGAACGGCTCGAAGGTCTTGACGTTGATGTTGCCGCCCAGCGCGCCCTCGGTCATGTCCGAGGTCGGCGTCTTGACGACGTCGATGCTGGAGGTGAACTCGGCCGGCAGCATCTCGAAGCGGAACTGACGGCCGGCGGCGCCGCCATTCTCGATCACTTCGTTCACCGCCACGGGGCTACCGTTGAGCAGGGTGTTCTGGAACTGCGGGCCAAGGCCGCGCACGCTGACGTTTAGCCCCTCGCCGCGCGGACGGGTGATCGCAACGCCGGTCACCAGCTGAAGCGCCTCGGCGACGTTCTGGGTGGGAAACTTGCCAATATCGGTCGAGTTGATCGAATCGACCTGGTACGACGCGGTGCGCTTCGCCTCGGTAGCGGCGCGCAGGCTTCGCGCATAGCTGCCGGTGACGACGATGTCCTCGCCGTTGATGCCGGCCTCGGCATCGGGTGCCGTTTGGGCGGATGCCGGAAGCGCGATGGCCGCGAACAGGATGGCCGACGTCGACGACGCCAAGGCCCGCTTGGTGATACGCATGTGAGATGTGCCCCGAAGAGATTTTTATGTTGGGGGCCCACTAGAAACCACTCATGACTCTTCGCCGTCAAAGCCGTGACGGTTTGATGACCTCAGCAATTTTATGGAAATATATTTCGATGTGTAGCATCTTGGCGCTAACTTTTGGGTCGACAGGGCAAATGCTGAATGACAAGGGCATGGAGCAGTTCGATGAGTTGCTTCTGAATGTGGATGTTCCCCGGGCCTAAATCAGCGCCCCAAAGTCCTCTGCCGACATGTGAGGTGAAGTGGGGCAAAGCCGCTATCGCCTTACCGATTGTCGGAAGACGGCTTCTGGCCGACATCTGTCGAGGTTGCGGACCGTCCGCACCTAGGAATCGAAAATTGGCGGCTAAGCGGCCGATAAGGGTCGGCAGCGGCCTAAAAATGGCTGGCATTGAAAGCGACTGCCGCAATTGATTTCGTCGGGAAGGACGGGAGCAGTCGCTAGAAGCCGAGGTCGCTCAGACCCGTATGTTCGTCGGGACGCCGACCCAGAGGCCAGTGAAAGCGCCGGTCTTCCACCGCGATCGGCGTGTCGTTGATGGAGGCAAGTCGCCTTTGCATCAGTCCCCTCTCGTTGAATTCCCAGTTCTCGTTGCCATAGGAGCGGAACCAGTTACCGCTGTCGTCATGCCATTCGTATGCGAAGCGCACGGCGATGCGGTTGTCCCGAAAGGCCCACAATTCCTTGATCAGCCGGTAATCCATCTCGCGCTGCCACTTGCGCATCAGGAACGCGATGATGGCGGTGCGGCCGTTCAGGAATTCGCCGCGATTGCGCCACTGGCTGTCCGGAGTGTAGGCGATGGCTACCTTTTCGGGATCACGGCTGTTCCAGCCATCCTCGGCAAGGCGGACCTTCTCGGCCGCTGTCTCCATCGTGAAGGGTGGTAAAGGCGGGCGCGAACTTTCCATCATGCTTCTCCTCGTTGTTCGATCCGGACGCGCAGCGCCTCGTTCTCCGCTTCCAGCCCGGCTATCCGCTCATGCAGCGGGCGCACTGCCTGTTCGATCTCCCGCTCAGTGAAGCGGGGCGTGATGTGCTGGGGGCAGTTCCAGTCGAACGCCTTCAGCCGGAACCGGAAGATGCGCTCGGGCCGCGCCTTGTAGCCCTTGTCCACGACGAGATCGGTCAGTGCCGGATCTTCGTCAAGCGACAGCTTGTCCACGTGGGCGTAGATCTTGAGCCGCATGCGGCGGGGATAGTCCACCAGAAACAGCGAGGCCCGGTCGTTCGCGGCCAGATTGCCGGTGCTGATGTACTGGCGGTTGCCGCGATAGTCGGCGAAGGCCAGCGTGCGCTCGTCGATCATTTTGAGAAATCCGGCAGGACCGCCGCGGTGCTGGACATAGGGCCAGCCGTCTTCCGAGACGGACCCCATGTAGAAGCTGTCGCGCGCGGTAATAAAGGCAGCCTCGCTCGCGGTGAACCGGTCGAATTCGCGGTCCCCCTCGAAATTGGCCCACTGCCTGTCTGCGCCCATCTCCGCCTGGGCCGCGCGGACGCTGGGGGTCATGGCGATATCGAGAAATCCGTAAGACATGGCGTATCTTCCGATGTGTTGCAGGATCGGCGGACGGGGCAGTGCGGAGACTGACCCACCGTCGTTCAGCGCGGCGCGACCTTGCGGTCGAGGAAATCCCGGATCAGCGGCGCCATCTCGTCCAGCTTGTCCTCGAGGGCGAAATGCCCGGTATCGAGGATATGGAGTTCGGCCTCGGGCAGATCCCGCAGGTACGGGTGCGCGCCGGATTCGGGGAAGATCGTGTCGTTCTTGCCCCACAGGATGATCGTCGGCGGCTTGCGCTCGCGAAAGAACTGCTGGAACTGCGGGTAAAGCGGCACATTGGTGCGGTAGTCGTAGAACAAGTCGAGCTGGATCTCGCTGTTGCCCGGACGATCGAGCAGCGCTTGGTCGTGAACCCAGTTGTCCGGGCTGATCCGCGACACGTCACGGACACCGTCGGTGTACTGGAACCTGGTCGCCTTCGGCGTCACCAGCCAAGCTTGTGCTGCCCGGTCCTTCGCCGAACCGCTTTTCCAGTAAGTCTTGATGGGATCCCAAAACGCGCCGAGCCCTTCGTCATAGGCGTTGCCGTTCTGGACAATCAGACCGCTCACCCGCTCGGGGTGCTTCAGAGCCAGCCGGTAGCCCACCGGAGCGCCGTAATCCATGACGTACATCGCATAGCGTTCGGCACCGATCTGGCCCATCAACGCATCGAACATATCGGCATAGTGTCCGAAGCCGTAGGCGAACTGCTTGTGATCGGGCGCGTCGCTCCCGCCGAAGCCTGGATAGTCCGGAGAGATCACATGGTAGCGATCCGCAAGCAGCGGGATCAGGTTGCGGAACATGTGCGAGGAAGTGGGGAAGCCGTGAAGCAAGAGGACCACCGGGCCATCGGCCGGGCCCGCTTCCCGGTAGAACATCTTCACGCCCTCGATGGTCGCGGTGCGGTAATGAACGGTGCCCGGTGCCGTGCTGGACCTGGTGATTTGCTGCGTGGGCGCCGCCACTGCAACGTTCGGAACGGGAATGGACGCGCTCGCAAGCATCAGGGACAGGATCAGCTGCTTCGTCATTTTTCCACCCTCGTCGAAACCGCTGAGCAATCTGCGTCAGCTTCTGGAAAAGGGTATAATTATTACTTTTTTAGGTGACAATTCGCCCATTTTGAAAATCATTATTCCGATAATTGGAATTATCGCGCCATGACGACTATTGGACATGACGCCTATTGAAGGCGCGTGTTGTTCCGCAGCGTTTCGACGGCAAGGTCGACGAACGCGCGCACTTTGGCAGTCGCGCGTTGGCCCTCGCCATGGACCACGTGTATCGGAATTGGGCTTTCCGCATGATCGTCAAGCACGGACTGGAGGCGCCCTTGCGCCAGTGCCGGATCGATCTGGTAGGACAGCACGCGAGTGATACCCCAGCCCTGTTCGGCTGCGGCTATGGCAGCCTGGTTGGTGTTGCAGAGCAGGCGCGGGTGAACGGTGACGCTTGTTCGCGAATCCGGGCCGAAATGCCACTCGGGCGAAACCCAGGCGCCGGTCGGCATGATGACGCGGTGCTCGGCAAGATCGGCAGGGGATCGGGGAACGCCGTGCTCTGCAAAATAGGAAGGCGCGCCGCAGATCGTCCGGCGCACCCAGCCCACGCGCGTGGCGGTCAGGCCCGAAGGCGGCAGATTGCCGATCCTGATCGCGACATCGATCCCTTCCTCGATGATGTTCACGCTGCGGTCGAGGAACAGGCTCCTGCCGGTTACGCGCGGGTAGAGATCGAGATATTCCAGCAGGACGGGAAGCACGTGCATCTGCCCGAACATGACCGGCGCGGTGACTACGAGTGTACCGGCGGGATTGCCATGCGATCCCGCCGCCGAAGCCTCGGCCTCCGCGATATCCGCAAGGATGCGCCTGCAATCGTCGAAATAGCGCTGCCCGGCCTCAGTCATCTTCACAGACCGGGTGGTCCGCGCAAGAAGGCGAACGCCGATCTCGTCTTCGAGATAGGATATCGCCCGTGTGACCGCCGGTGGGCTGAGGTGCATCTGCCTTGCCGTCTCGGCGAAGCTTGCGGTCTCTGCCACCCGGACGAAAACCCTCATGGCTTGCAACCGATCCAATCCCACGTCCTCCGTCAACATAGTGCTGCGATGGAGATGCGCGGAATTAGCACATGGGGTCAATTATTCCGGTCCGATTCCGGCAAAAGATATTAGTTGTAACGTGGACGGGGCGCTTGAGGCAAGAAGGCCGTTGACGGTATCTCTGACCAAACCCAAAGACGAACTTAGGGCAGTTTTAGGAAGACGTTTTCGGGTTGGAGAATGTGGCGGGTTCAGTCCTTCCCAGCGGTCGCATCAACGAACGAGGGTGGTCGATCTGCCACTACCACCCTGCCCCGGTTCGAATTTCTGCACTGATCGCGGACGTTCGTTCACTCGCTCGTATTGAGCGCTGCTGCTCTGCGTCTCGCGACATCAGGACCGGCAGGGGCTGACTGACCGACCAATCATCCCCTCATTCTGCTAGGAATTTTCGAGGGACAGTAGAAATTTGCTCATACGAATGTCTCTGGCATACCCCGTGAACCCAGATGGCGACTGTCCAATAGACAAGTTGCGGCAGGCACTCTGGCCGATGCTATGCTCGCGCGAATAAATGACAACAAATGGCGCGCGGAGCAGGAATATGAAGCTGGTGAATAAGGCACCCGCCAACCCTTCCAAAGTGCTGACACCGATCATGATCGGGCCCGTGCGGGTGAAGAACCGCGTTGTGCGTACCGGGCATGGCACTGGGATCGGCAACGGGACGATGAACTCCGCGCTCATCGCCTATCATGTCGAGCGTGCAAAGGGCGGGGTTGGGCTCACCATCATCGAGGCGCTAGCAGTGGGTTCCAGCGCCTATCCCTTCCTCGTATCCGGGGCACCGGGGTTAGTGGAAGGTTACCGCGAGCTGGTGGCGCAATGTGCGCCTTATGGCATGAAGATCTTCCAGCAGATTGGCCACCTCGGCAATGAAATACCCGAACTTGACGGATCGCCGCCATGGTCCTCTTCCGATAGTGTCGGCGGCATGCTGGGCATCCCCGCTCAGGCGATGTCTCTTGCGCAGATCGACTTTCTGGTCGACTGTTACGTGCGGGCCGCCAAGGACTGCGCCAAGGGTAACCTGGACGGCGCCGAACTTCACATGGCGCACGGTTATCTTATCCATCAGTTCCTTTCGCCGCTGCACAACCGCCGCAACGATGCCTATGGTGGCAGCTTCGAGAACCGGCTGCGGCTGTCGATACGGCTGCTGGAGGCCGTCCGCTCGGCAATCCCGCCGAGCATGGCGTTAGGCGTGCGGCTGAGCAGCGAGATTTTCGAGGGAGGCCTCACTCCGCAGGACGTAAGCCGGATCGCCTCCGTCTTCGAGGAACGCGGCATGATTGATTTCTTGAACCTTTCGGCTGGCACCGACTACGATCCCCATCACATCATCGGCGCCATGCACGAACCTGCCGGCTACGAAATTGATTCGAACCGTCCAGCTGCGCAGGCCTGCAAAGTGCCGGTGATCGTTACCGGCCGCTTCCGCACACTGGAGGAAGCCGAGCAGGTCATCCGCAATGGTGACGGCGATCTTGTCGGAATGACTCGCGCCCACATCGCCGACCCCGCCATCGTGCGAAAAACAATCGAGGGAGGCGCGGACGACGTGCGCCCCTGTATCGGCTGCAACCATGGCTGCATCGGCGGTCTGCAGACGGTGGGTCGGATCGGCTGCACAGTGAACCCCGCCGTCGGCTTCGAAGAAACCCTTTCGGAAGACCTTATCGAACCGGCGCCGGTGCTTCGCCGCGTTCTGGTGATCGGCGGCGGGCCTGCCGGGCTGGAGGCGGCGCGTATCGCGGCACTGCGCGGCCATGCTGTCACTCTGGCAGAGGCGGCCCCCCATCTTGGCGGGGCGGTGAACATCGCTGCGCTGGCCCCGCGCCGTGGCGGCATCGCCGACATCGTCCACTGGCTAGAACGCGAGGTTCGCCGGCTCGGCGTCGAGATTCGCCTTTCAACATTCGTCGAGGCGGAGGACATTGCCGAATTCGCGCCCGATGTTGTCATTGTAGCCACGGGATCGCTGCCCCGCCTGGACGGCGTACAGCACCGCTCCCCCGGGCTGGTGGCTGGCGGCATGGCGCACCATTCGGTCGTATCGAGCCACGAACTGCTGACCGAAGGCAGCAACCGGGACTGGGGCAGACATGCCGTGGTATTCGACGATACCGGCCACTACGATGGGGTCGCCGCCGCCGAATACCTGATTGGCAAGGGCATAGCCGTCACCTTCGTCACTCCGCACAAGTCTTTCGCACCGGGCCTCGAACCGGCGCTGAGCGACGAGGCCGCGCTGGAACGTCTGGCGGTGAACGACACCTTCCGCCTGATTACGTATGGCCAACTCCTGGCCGTTGGCGACGGTAAGGTGGAACTGAAACACCGTTTCGGCGGCAGCGCTTTCACCGTGGAGGCCGACACGACCGTGTTCGTATCGCACAACGAGCCCAACCGCGAATTGCTGGACGCGCTTGCCAATGGGCCGCTGCCGGTCATCGCTGCGGGGGACGTGCGTAGCCCGCGCTATCTACAGACCGCGATCCGAGAAGGCCACCTGGCCGCCCGGTCGCTTTGACTGCAATACTCAGCCAAGCGTAATGTAGCCCAGCTGTGCTGCCTTGAAGAGCGTTTGGCAACGGTTCACCGCGTCCAGCTTGAGCGAGGCATTGTGGATGTGAAACCGCACTGTCGCGCGCGACCTCGAGACGATGAGACCGATCTCGAGGTCGGTCTTGCCCAGCGCCGCCCAGCGCAGGCACTCCACCTCGCGCTTGGAAAGCAGCGCATCGACAGGCAGCGCGCGGGCACCGCCCATGGTCTTGACGTACGTGCTCACGAACAGCCGGGAATGGATGCCCAGCATGTCGCCATGCGCGGCGAAAACGTCCGAAAGGTCGGTACGTCCATTGTCCTCGGGCGTCAGGCAGACGACGCCGATCTGACCAAACGCCATGTGCACCGGCACCACCAGCGCCGCGCAGGTCAGCGCCCGCGCCTCGAAATCCGCCAGATCGATGCCGGCCAGGTAAGGATTGGGCGAATGGGTGTGGAACCCTCCGGCGTTGACCCAGAAAGGTTCGGTCTCGAACCGGCAAGCGGTGACGATCGGCGAATTGAGGGCGATGCGCGAATTGCGCCACCAGACTTCGTCCCCAGCGCCCCAACCGAAGACTTCGCGGGCAAGGACGGTGCCGTCGATATCGACGGGCGTCCGTTTGTCTGTCAGATCGTAGGCGCAGGCGACCCGCAGGCCTTTCCCTGCCGCCAGTCGGCGTAGTGCCTCCGCCGCCTTGCGGATGCCCTGAGGCTCGACGATCCTGACCGCGTCGAGATCGGCCAGCGACATTTCCCCGGTGGGCTTGCCGCGCGGCCGGCCGAACTCCGCAGCGATCACCGAAGCAGACGAACTTTGCCGCGAAGGGTGCCTTCTTAACGAGATCATGACGCCCCCGCTCCTTTGTCGTCAACATCCCCGCCTACGTATCGGGCAAGCGTGTCCTGAAACTGGCGAATGCGGATTTCCTGGTAATTGGCCAGGTTCACCCGGCCTGTCTTCGAGGCATGCAGTCCCGCGTGCACATGCGGCAGGTTGTCCATATCCTGCTCGAACACCTCGCCCAGCATCCCCAACTCCGGCGCGTCGGTCCACTTCTGGTCGATGCCGAGGAATTTCAGAGGCGCACCGCGAGGTATCGGCTCACCCTTCTTTACCCGGGCGAGGACACGAACTTCCATGACGCAGGTGTCGGGCGTGTCGCCGGGGAACCAGCGGTAGACAATGTTTGGCATGAACCCGCCCCAGGGCGCAAAATTGGGGAACACATTGTAGACCAGCCCGTCCAGCAGTTCGCAGTCGGTCGCCTCGGCATGGTCATAGCCGGTCTGCGCCGTATAGACCTCGCGCATGGCATCGCCCAGCGCCTGCCGCGCGGTCCTGCCTTCCGGCACGGTGACGGCCATGGGATCGGCGTTCGGGTCGTAATTGTCGGAGGAACGGCCGTTGAACTTGACGAACTCGTCGACGATCCACTGCTCGTCCTGTGCATCGGCGATGTGCGGGCTCATGATCCCGAAGGGCACGAGGTTGACGTTCACGTTCTCGCCCCAGGTCCGGTAGCCGGCATTGCAGTCGCCGGTGAAGGGCAGTAGTTGCGGATGGGTGACGACGGTGTGCAAGGCCTCCATGAACGCCTCCATCACCACTTTCCAGTTGGCCGGCACCGCCTTGGCGACGCGCACAACAGTCGCGCATTCCTCGTGTCGCCAGCGCGCGAAGTGTTCCGGTAAGGGTGCGAGGAATTCTTCCAGGCTCGGCCCGCCCGGCGTTTCGCGCAAGAAGATATAGCCCGCCCAGCGCGCCACTTCCGCCTGCGGGAGCGCCATGTCCTGTGGCTTCAGGTGTGGGAAATCCCATTGGCAGGGCATCGAGGCGAAGCCGCCGTCCTTGTTCCAGGCGAAACCGTGGAAAGGGCAGATGAAGCGGTCTGCGCTGCCGTCCTCGATGCGGAGCTTGCGTCCGCGGTGGAGACAGACGTTGTGCATCGCCCGCACCGAGCCATCTTCCTGCCGCGTCACAAGGAAACTGCGTCCGGCGTTCTCGTAGACGACGAAATCGCCGGGCTCCGGCAGATCCTCGTCCCGCGCGGCGAACTGCCACACGTTGGGCCACATGCGTTCGCGCTCAAGACGCGCAAAGGCCTCGCTGGTATAACGCTGCGCCGGGACCGGGTCGGAGCCGCGAAAGGCGTAGCTGTCCTCGGTGAGGAAGGCGGGGACGGGACGGGAATCGAGCGCCATCAGCGCGTTCCAGTCGATACCGTCACTGCGCGCGTCGCCGGGTTTCAGCTTGGCATCTCTCTCCGCCATGGTCTTTTCTTTCCTTCGTATTTCAGGCGATCTTCACCAACTTGCGTCCCTTTACGCCGCCGTGGAACCCGGCCAGAGCCGCATCGGGCACCGCATCGAAGCCATCCGAGACATCCAGCCATTCGCGGATGCGCCCTTCCCGCAACCACTGCGCAAGCCGCCTCCGTGCCTCGTCCCACAAGTCCACGTGATCGAAATAGAAAAAGCCGCGCATCGTCAGCGAACGCATCGCCATGTGAATGTGATTATAGATCGGGGTGGGCCGGGCGCCGTAATGCGCGGTGCCGCCGCAGATCAGGACCTGTCCGCCGTGCCGCATGTTGACGAGCGCCGCGTCCAGCAGTTCCCCGCCGACGTTGTCGAAGAAAACGTCGACGCCATCGGAGCACGCTCCCGCGATCTGCCCGGCGAGGTCTGGCGCCTTGTAGTCAACCATGGCGTCGAAGCCGCTGGCAAGCGCCGCCGCGCATTTCTCGGCGCCGCCGGCGATCCCTACCGGGCGTGCGCCGAACAGCGGCACCAGCTGCCCCGCCACCGAGCCGATCGCCCCCGAAGCCCCGGAGACGAGGACCGTGTCGCCCGGCCGGGGACGGGTGAAATGGGCCAGTCCCAGCCATGCACACACCCCGCTCATGCCCAGGGTAACGAGGCCGCTGGCCATTGCCACGCCGTCGGGAATGCGTTGCAGCAGCGCTCCCATGTGATCGGTCCCGTCGCTCAGGCTATAGTCCGCCCAGTCGAGGAACCCGGTAACGCGCGTGCCCTCCGGCCAGTCGGGATGGCGGCTTTCCTCCACCGTGCCGGCGATGCCGCCGCGCATCACGGAACCGGGGGCAAGCGGCTCGAACTTTCCGGGCATGCCCCGCACCCAGGCATGGTTCATGGCATCCGGCGAGAAGTATTCCGCCCGAACCAGGAACTTGCCGTCAGCGACCTCCGGGATATCGCCATCGCAGCGTTCGAAGTGGCCGCGCACCAGCGCCATGCCGCCCGCCGTATCGTCGTTGGGCCGCCCCACTCGCCATTGCCGGTTCGCTCCGCTTCGCATCGTCATGTCCCTTCCCCACCTCAGGGCAGCGTGTGCATGCCGCCTTCGAGCATCACCGTCTGCCCGGTGATGTAGTCAGAACCGGGACTGGCGAGGAACACCGCGATCGGGCCAGCATCACGGTCGGGATCGCCCAGGCGGCGCATAGGAATCTTGTCCTTCAGCGCCTCGACGAATTCCGGGCGCGCCTGCTTCCACTTGTCGAAGGCCCGGGTTTCCAGCGCGGGATTGATGATGTTCACGGTGATCCCATGCTGCCCCCATTCGCGCGCGGCGGTACGCGAAAGGGCACGGATCGCCTCCTTGGTCGCGTTGTAGCAGGTGTTGCCCTCGAACCCGATCTGGCCGGAACTGGAAGCGAAATTGATGATCTTGCCCCAGCCCGCCTTCTTCATGTGCGGGAAGCAGGCCTTCATGAACCACAGGCTGGCGGTTGCCCCGGTGCGGAACGTGTATTCCCACTCGTCCTCGTCGGTATCCTCGCAGGCCACGAACACGGTGGATGGTTGCGGGTCCGCCTCGGTGCCGAACCCCTGTGCGTTGTTGACGAGGATGTGGACGGCCCCGAACGTCTCCACCGCCTTGTCGACGCAGGCCATGACCTGATCGCGGCGGCCGACATCGCAGGCGATGCCGATCGCTGTCCCGCCGGCATCGACGATCTCCTTCGCAACCCGCTCCACCGTGGACGGCGTGCGGGAGGCGACGACCACCTTCGCCCCTTGCGCCCCGTAAGCCAGCGCGATCGCACGGCCGATCCCCCGCCCTGCCCCGGTGACGATCGCGACCTTTTCCTGAAGAACCTTGCCTTCCATCGTATCCCTCTCTCGCAGCGAAGTGTCGCGTGCCCGCGCCCTCGCCTTTCCCGTTATCGACGTGACGAGCTTGATCTCGACGTTCTCTCCACGATAATATCCTATATTATAGTTTGAAAGGCGCTATCATTTGTCTTGGGATGGATGATCCGCACAAGGGAAAAGTACGCAAAAATGTTATTATTCAAGGAATCCAGTGGTGATTGACGGCAAGCTGGCTGACAGGATCGGGGAATATGCAACAGATCGGCGCGGACGGAAGCTGAGCAAAAATCGTCTGCAGCGCCGGGCCAGCATCATGAAGGCAACGCTCGATCTGGTGGCCGAGCGTGGCTACGACGCGGTGACGGTCGATGAACTCGCGGCGGCCGGACTGGTTACCAAGAAGACGCTCTACGACATTTACGGCAGCAAGCAGGCCGTGGTCGCACAGGCAGTCGCGCTGCGCCTCGATATGCTGATCGAAAGTTTCGGAGAACAGCTGGAAGGCGATGGCCTTACCCGCCTGCTGACGATCGTGCGCAAGACCTGCGAGGCGGTTCTCCAGACGCCCGAACTGTCACGCGCGCTGGCACCCCGCCTTGTCAGTTCGGCGGAAGAGTTTCACCTTACCGCCTTCTTCGAACGCCTGCACCGCCGGGCCATCATCCTGATGAAGGCGGAACGCCAGGTGCACGCCTGGGTAGACGTGGATTTCACAGCGCGCTCGATGATGTTCGACCAGATCGCCGTGCAGAACATGTGGGCGGGCCGCAATATCCGGGACGACCAGTACCCCGGCTTCGCCCTGCTGGGCGCGCTGCGCATCGTCACGCCCCTGGCGCGCGCCACGGTACGCAAGGAGATCGTCGAGGAAGTCCGCAGGCTCCAGGCCGGGCTTAGCTTCGGCCCGGAGCCTGCGGCTGACGGCTGACAGTGCGCATCCCAAAGGATGGCCCTGCCGCCCTCTTGCGGCCTGTCAGAATTCCACGCCGAACGATGCCCCGAACACGCGCGGTTCACGCGGCACGGCATAGTGGAACAGGTTCGGGTAGGCCGCGACCGCGAACGAGAACGACGGCCCCCGATCATCCAGCACGTTGCGTGCAAAAGCCGTGAGCCGCGCGTTCGTGCCGCTTTCGTTCATCGGGAACGTCGCCGAGATGCTCAGGTCCAGCAGGTTCTGCGGGTCCGATCGCACGCGCGGATCATTGCGCGGCACGGAAAGCGGGGTGACGCTGGGGCCCGCCGCCAGCAACTGCGCATAGATCGCCGGATCGGGAGCGATCTGCTGATCGTAAGCGGCAAGATAGCGATACCCGGCCGAGAGCGTCACGTCGGCCTTGCCCAGCGGTATGGTGTAGTCGCCATTGAGCGAAACCGTCCACTTGGGCGCGAAGATCGGATCGACTCCCGAATAATCGAGCTGCTGAAGATAGGCCGCGCCGCTTGGCGTGGTGATCGGCTGGCCGATGATGAAGCCCTTGAACTTACTGTCGGTATACCCGAGTGCCGCGCGCAGGTGCAGGCGGTCGACGGGCTCGTAGGCAAGGTCCATCTCGACCCCCTTGATCTTGGCGCCCGCCGCGTTGACCACAACCGTCTCGTTACCCTGCGCCGTGTCGGCGGTGATGACGCTGCTTTGCTGGATATCCTTGTAGTCGGTATAGAAACCCGCGACGTTCAGTGTCATTCGGCCACCCAGCCATTTCGTCTTGGCACCCACTTCGAAGCTGTCCACGGATTCGGGATTATAGGGCGTGCTGGCCGAAAATGGCGTACCCGCGCGTCCGCTGAACCCGCCCGAACGATACCCGCGAGACCATGTTCCATACAGCATCACGCCATCGTTCGGCCGCCAGTCCAGCGTCACCTTGGGGGTGAACTTGCTCCACTTCTTGCCGACCGTGTCCTCGATGATGAGCGGGAAGCGATAGCGCTTCTTGTCCTCGGTATAGCGCCCGCCGCCAGACAGGCGGACGGTGTCCAGGACCTGCCAGTTGAAGTCGACGAAGCCGGCATAGCTTTGCGAATGGCCGATGACGTTGATGCCGCCCGCAGGCGCGCCGAACACGAACGTGCTCTGGTTCAGTTCATAATCGCTTTCGAAATAATAGAGGCCCGCAACGTAGTCGAAACCCTTGAACAGATCGCCCGCGAAGCGCAATTCCTGGCTGAACTGGTCGTAGGTCTGGGGCCGGTCCGCCACAAACAGGCCCGCAGTGCCGACATCGAAGATCACATGCTCACGGCTCTTGCGATACGAAGTGATCGATGTGAGTTCGACCGGCCCGGCATCCCATTTCACGTTGAGCGTGGCGGCCTTGGCCTTGTAGAAACCGGGCGCGTCGACGCCCTTGTACACCTTGTAGAGATCGCCGGTCATATTGCCGCCGCAGGCACCCGCCGGCAGGAAACCGCAGAAGACGTCGCCCGGGATCGAGGTGGATGCCATGTAGGATTCGAAGACCTGATCCTGCTTCTCCAGCGTCAGGATCATGTCGAGGGTGTCTGTCGGCTTGAAGCGGATCGCAGCGCCGAAATTCTCGCTATTGGTTTTGCCCAGACGCTTGCCAGTGCTCACGTCCTTCTGGAAACCGTCGCTCTGCTGGTGGAACTCGAACAGCTTGATACCCAGCTTGTCCTCGATCACCGGAATGTTGACCACGCCCCGCAGGCCGATGGTGCCGAAGCTGGACATGGTCGCCTCGAACTTGCCGCCGAACTCCATCGTCGGCCTGGTGCGCTGGATGTTGATGACACCGGCGATGGTGTTACGCCCGAACAGCGTACCCTGCGGCCCTCGCAGGACCTCGATCGAATCGATATCGAAAAAGTCGAGGTACTGGCCCGTGGAAGTGCCTATATAGACATCGTCCACATAGATGCCGACGGCAGGATCAAAGCTCTTTTCCACATCGGCGAAGGCGATGCCCCGGATCGAAATATTTGCCGCGGACGAGCCTGTGGGCTGCTGCGTGATCAGCATGTTGGGCGCCACACCCTGAAGATCGCCGATGTTCAGCGTGCCCTTCGTCTCCAACTGCGCAGGCTGGATCGCGGTGATCGCCACCGGCGTGTCCTGCAGCGCTTCCGCGCGGCGGCGCGCAGTGACCACGATCGTCCCGAAATCCTCCGGCCCGTTGGTCTGCGGAGACGCCCCCGCCGCTTCCTGCGCTGCCGCCGGCACCGCCCAGATCGCTCCCGTCAGCGCCGCCGCACCCAGCCACGCCGCGCGGCGTCCGCACGCAGTTGTACTCATGCCCTTCATCTTCCCTCTCCTCTACCCGTTATGGTCTTGCTTGTTGCGGGTCCGGTCATTGACGGCGGACTCGATAACTTTAACGCAGTTTATTTTTATGTGCGAATGTGCGATGCATGCGCTCGATCAAGACCGGGCTCATCTATTCATTTCGATAGTAGAGTTGAACGCGGATATACGGTTGCATCACTCACCAAGCCGAACATATAAATACAATAATATCATTATGTTATTTTGGATGAAAAACGGGACAGGGTTTCGAGAGAGGAAATGCCGATGTCTGGCAGCATTTATGCCGAGGTCGAGAAAATCATCGAATTCGAGTCTGCACGCGGCGAACCGCGTCCCGATTTTCCACCACTCCCCGAAATTCCCGGAGGCCGTTACACCAGCGCCGAATTCCACGAACTCGAACGCGAACACGTCCTGACGAAAAGCTGGGTCTGTGCCGGTCGCGACGAGGATCTGCGCAATCCGGGCGATTACCGGCTATGGGACCGGCTGGGCGTTCCCCTGCTGCTGGTCCGGGGCCAGGATCAGATCCTGCGTGCTTTCTACAATACCTGCAGGCATCGCGGCGCGCCCGTGGTGCGCTGTGATCGTGGCAACACCAAGCTGCTGCGCTGTCAGTATCACAGCTGGTCCTACGGGCTCGACGGCAGCCTCAAGGGCGTGCCCGACGAACGGGATTTCCCCTGCCTGGACAAGAAGGCGCGCGGACTGATCGAGGCGTCCTGCGATATTTGGGGCGGCTGGGTCTTCGTCAACCTGGACCGTGACGCGATGCCATTGGCTGACTATCTTGGCCCGCTGGTCGCGGAACTCGATTGCGTCGGCATGGAGAACCTGCGGACCGTCCACGTCCAGGAATATTCGATCGCGTGCAACTGGAAGGTGGCGATGGACGCCTTCCTGGAAGTCTACCACATCAACACCATCCACCCGACCAATGCCGGCATCATGCTGGACAGCAAGGCGGCGGCGATGGGCCTGATGGAGGGCGGCCATTCGCGCATGGCGACCCGCAAGAAAATGAACCAGGGGCTCAATTTCGTCGAATTCGAAGGAGCGCCGGACATCCCCTCGATGCCCGATTTCTTCCGCGCCAACAACGTCGCCTACATGGCGTTCCCCAACTTGATTTCTCCAGTCGAGCCAACCGGATTTCCCATCCTGCTGTTCTGGCCGGACGGCGTCGGCCACTGCACGTTGCAGGCCATCTACGTTGCGCCGGATTGGGGGGATGGTGATATCCCGGCATTCTGGGACCGTTTCCTGCCGATCTTCGACGCGGTTCTGGAAGAAGACATGATGAACCTCGCCCCGATCCAGCGCAGTCTCCAGTCCGGCGGCTTCACGGGCATGATGATCAATTACCAAGAACGCCGGATATACTGGTTCCACGAAGAAGTGGACCGCCGCATCGGCGCGCTGCGCGTGCCGGACAAGCTGAAGGTGCAGCAGGTGCTGTCGCCCTTCGTCGAACACACGCTTACCGAAGCGGCCGAATAAGGATCCATCATGAAGCGCGCATTATTTCAGCAGGCCTGGTTCGTCACCAGCATAGACGAAGCCGCCCGCAAGTGGTCCGACGCCTTCGGTGCAGGCCCTTTCTGCATGGTGCGCCATCACCACTGTGACGAATTTACGTATCGCGGCACTGCGCAGGAGGCCGACGTATCCTATGCCTTCGGCTACCTTGGCGACATGATGATCCAGTTCATCGAGCAGCACGACGAAAAGCCGTCAATCTACCGCGACATGTTTGCGCCTGGCGAAGAAGGCTTCCATCACGTCGCCTACCTCGTCAGCGACTTCGCGGCCGAGCGCCGGCGCTGGATCGACATGGGCTACGTACTCGCCACCGAACTTTATGCCGACGAAGTGAACGCAGCCTATTTCGACACCCGTGAACTGAATGGCGGTTTCACCGAAATCCACGGCGATCCTCCACACATCATGGGTCTGTTTGCACACTGGAAACGGCTGCACGACAATCGTGCCAGCGACACCCCACCTGCATACGAAATGGAGGACTTAGCCTTCTATCAGCAGGCATCGCTTCTCGAAAAAGCTACACGCTGAGTTGCGCTGAGAACAGATCATGGATCGGATGGAGCCGCGTGCAAAGGTAATTACGCGGCCAACATCTTGCTAACCGGGCCGGTCCACATATGAGTCAGAGCCAATTCTCAGTGGCAATCAACATATGCACGGCTGAATCAATCGATGAAGCTTGTCGATTGTCAATTCAGGCCTAACGATCAATCGATGCGAGGGCGCTCGGAATCAATCGCATCGGCCATCGCAGGCAGCTGCCCGATCCGCAACTCGACCTCTCTTCAGATAGCGTGCAGCCCCCATTTGCCCTGACCTCCTATGAGGGTGCGGGGGTGATAAACAATTTGTTGGATTCATCGCTTTTGTCACAGGGTGGATAATCACCTTACCAACGATGACCTTCCTGACGGATCGCGTAGGTAGTGGGCCTTCTGGTCCGGAGTGAGCAATAATTGATGATGCAGTCCAAGGAGCCCAAACCGCTTAGGGCAATTGGTCCTGTCGGTGCATGGATTACCGTTGCCACCCTTTTCGCTGCGCAGATCGTGTCCACGGTCGACCGGGGGATGCTGGCGTTGGTTATCGATCCGGTGCGGCAGGACCTTGCGATCAGCGAGATGCAGATCGCTATGTTGCAGGGGTTTGCCTTTTCGATCTTTTACGTCACGGTGGGCTTGCCTCTCGGGGCGTTCGCGGACGTGGTCAATCGGCGGCGACTTCTCATTGCCGGCATCATGGTGTGGAGCGCTGCGACCATTGCGGGAGGGTTCGCGCAAGGGTTCGGGTCGATGTTCGCGTCACGTCTTTTCATCGGGGTAGGTGAAGCGGTGCTCGGCCCTTGCGCAGTGACGATGATCAGCGACCTGTTTCCGCCGCATCGACGTGGCAGGCCGATGGCGCTCTATGTCTTCGGCAGTATGATCGCCTATGGGCTTGGTTCGCTTGTCAGCGGCGTAATTCTGGACATGGCGCCCAAAGGAGCCTTCGCCGCGCTCCCGGTGATCGGTCTGCTTGCACCGTGGCGTATTGCCTTCACGCTGGTCGGCGCCTTCGGTCTGCTCATTGTCGTGCTGTTGTTCCTGCTGCGCGAGCCTGCGCGCCGTGTTGAGCAAGGTTCTGCTGCAGACGCGCAAATCAAGCTTTCCTTTGTTCAGGGGCTTGGGCTCTTGAAAGCGCGAAAGGCGACTTTCCTGCCGCTTTATGGCTCACTGGCGCTATTCGCGATGGGTGGGTCGGTTGCCACCGGCTGGGGCGCCGTGTTCCTGACGCGGGCCTTCGGCTATCAGGTGGGCATCGCCGGACAGGGCCTGGGCACCAGCCAGATCGTCTGGTCAGTCATAGGCGCGGTCGTGGCCGGTATCGTGGTCGACCGTATCGGCGCGCGGTCGGGCGCTGCGGGACGTATGCGGCTGGCCGGTCTGCTTGCCTTGGCGGGCATTCCCTGCAGCCTTCCGATATTGGCCGGAAGCGGTTCCGCGGCGATGGCCATGCTGGGCGAGGTCATGCTGGTCAGCGCCATTTATGGGACGACGATGCTTTCCGTCATTTCCGAGATCGCGCCGACCAAGGTACGGGGATTTGCCGTCGCACTCTATGCGTTTGTGATGACCGTTATTGGCGGCTCGCTTGGCCCGCTGGCGGTGGCATGGCTGACCGAAAACGTTTTTGCTTCGCCGATGGCGGTCGGGCGATCGATGGCGACGGTAGGCGTAAGCGCTTTCGTCGTTGCAGCGCTGCTCGCATTTCGCGCGGCTGCATCCATTTCTTCTGACGAACGGAACTGATGATGCCTAATATCCTGCGCGGCTATACCGCCAGCCGCTTCGGCCAACTTCATTACCGCATCGCCGTGTGTGAGGCACCCGCCCCCCTGCCTCCGCTGTTATGCCTGCACCAGACGCCGAGCAACAGCGGCGACTGGCTTCCGGTGATGGAACCGCTGGCCGCCCGGCGCACGGTTATCGCCGTCGATACACCCGGCTACGGCATGAGCGATGCGCCGCCGGAACCTGCCACCATAGAGGATTTCGCCCAGATCATGGCGAAGTGCATGTCCGACCTCGCTGCGCAGCGCCTGATCGCGGCAGGCCAGTTCGATGTCATGGGCTTTCATACCGGATCGCTTATCGCTACGCAGTTGGCCCGTAGCCTGCCGGACACCGTCCGCCGTGCCGTCGTTTTCGGTCTGGCAGCGTATCCCGCCGAACAGCGCGAGGCCAAGCTGGCCAATCTGCTCGGTGCATTCCCTCCGCCGGGACCTGACTTGCAGCATGTCGAGAAGCTCTGGGCGATCATAGGGCACCTTAGCGACCCACGCATATCCTACGAGGACCGTCACGTTAGCATGGCCGAATGCCTGAGGCTTGGCGCACGGATGCCGTGGGGGTACATTTCGGTCTACCGCTACGACTTCCTTGCGGCCATGGCGCAAGTCTTTCAGCCGGTGCTGGTGATGAACCCCCAGGACGACTTGTGGGCGCCAACCGTCGCGAATGCTCACCGTTTCCCAAACGGAAGGCGCGTGGATATCGAAGGCGTCAGCCACGGGGTCCTCAAACTGGAAACCGCCCGCGTGGTGGCCGAAATCGAAGCGTTCCTGACCTGACCCGGCGCGATAGGCACTTGAGCGGGGGCACGAACGTGACACATTGCGCTTTACCCGTCTTCAAGGAGCAGAAAATCCCGTGAATCTCGTGCAGCTAAAGCGGGTGATCGCGATCTACGAAAGCGGAAGCCTTCGCAAGGCGTCCAAGGCTGTGGGTATCACCCAGCCGGCGCTTACACTGAGCATTCGGCATCTCGAAGAGGAGTTCAACACCAGCCTGTTCGAGCGGGGACCGAACGGGGTACGGCCGACCGAGATGTGTGAAAAGCTGGTCCAGCGGGCCCGGCTCATGTTGATGGAGGAGCAGCGGATCATCAGCGATCTGGTGGAGGCGAACCGCGTGCCAAAGCTGGTGGTGGGCGTCCACCCGATCTTCATGAACGACATGATGAGCCGCTCGATGCGCCAGTTCGTGGACCAAAGCGGCCAGGTCGATATGTGGGTGCGCGAAGGCTACACCACGCAGTTGCTTGACCTGCTTTCGGCGGGGGAACTGGACTTCGCATTTTGCGGCCTGCCCGAAGGTTACGCAAGCGAGACGCTGGATTTCGAACCGCTGTTCAAGCGCGAATATGCCGTTGTCGCCACGCCCGAACACCCGGTTTTCAGCATGACGCAGGCCGAGATCGCGCGTGGAACCGACTTTGTATGGGCCCACGTCAGGGCCTATGAAAAGGTCGATCCGCTCGACAACGACGACGTCGCGAACAACCTGCGGCAGTTTGGATATTCTCGTGAAAACAAATCGGTGAAGGCGTCGTCGGCCGCCTTCGTGAAAGCGATGATCCTGCATTCCGGCATGATCGGCATGGTTGCCTGCGAGGCGGTCGCCGAAGAGTTGGCGAGCGGGACGCTGCGGCGTCTGGCGGGCTCCGAGATTCCGGCGCCCGCCTTCGGTTTCATCACGCTCAAGGACCGCTACGAGACGCGCACCGTACGCCAGCTCAAGGCGACCATCAGGCAATGGTGCGCCCGCAAGCAGGATTGACCGCCTGCTTCACGCTTCGTCGAGGAACGCCTTCAAAACGCGTGCCGTGGCCGGCGGGTTGTCTTGCATCACGAACGCGCCGGAATTCTCCACCACCGCAGTCTTGCCGCGCTTCAGCGCCGCCTCCGCAGAGGAACGGAACTTGGGGTAGGCTTTGTCAAACTGGCCGTAGACCAGCAGCGTGGGCGCAGCGATGCGATTCATGGTGCCGGCGATCTCAGTAATGGCGACACCGCGTTCCGAGGGCTGAATCCACTTGCCGGCGGCCTTGCGGCTGAGGATACCCTCTGCGTTGATCGGGCCCGTGTTGACGATGCCGAAGATCTGAGTCAACAGCTCCGGCGGAGTGGGAACCGGGTCTCCGTTCTTGTCGAACAACGCACCCTGCTTGTCATCCACCGCGGCCTTGATCTCCGCTAGCGAACGGCGATGCCCAAGCGCGCAGGACACCAGCGCCAGCTTGTTGATCCGTTCCGGCCAGAAAGCGGCGAGCGGTACGGCAAGGCAGCCGCCCAGCGAAGTGCCGATCAAATCCACTTTGTCGAACCCCAGTTCATCAAAGGCGCCAACCAGCAGCGCCGCCGTCTCACCCAGGGACTGGATGTAGGGCGCTGCGCCGTCCCAATGCGAACCGCCGTGGCCGGGCAGATCGAAGGCGTAGACCTGACGGCCTTGCGCCAACAGGGGCGCCACGAAGCGCCAGTCCGAGAGCCAGCCGCCCAATTTGTGCAGGAGCACCACCGGCGGCTTGCCCGCTGCCGGCTCCCCGATCACGGCATAGTGCAGCACGCCGCCCGCACGGCGCAAGTCGCACTGACGCGTCCATGGCCCTTTCGGCGGCATGGGTGCGGTGTTTGCCTTAGCGCCTGATGTCGGGGCCGCGATAGCGGGAAGAGCGCTGATCGCGCCTGCAAGTCCGATGGCGCTGGCGATGTCACGACGGCTGAACATGGTGCTTTTCCTTGTCTCGATTGGCCTGAGCGATCAGGCCCACATGCGGGGTTCGCACCCAAGCGCGGGATTGGTCACGAATGCATTTTCCGGGCGCGGTAGGCCAAGGTTCTCGCGCAGGGTATCCCCTTCGTATTCGTTGCGGAACAGCCCTCGCTTTTGAAGGATGGGGATGACCTGGTCGACGAAGTCTTCCAGGACACCGGGCTGGTAGTTTGGCGAAAGCGATAGGCCATCTGCGCCCCCAGCGCGGAACCAGCTTTCGCACAGGTCCGCGACCTGTTCAGGCGTGCCGGTGTAAGAAAAGCTCGCACGTGAGACGACGACGCGGCGGGCGAGCAGGCCGATGGGGAGGTCTTCCGCGCGAGCCATTCGCATGATCGATTGCTGCACCCACTTGCCGCCGTTGGTTTCCGGGAGGTCCGGCAGCCTGTCGTTGACCGAGAGGTGCGAAAGGTCGACGCCGAGTTGGAGGCTGAGCGTCCGGAGGGCAAGCGCTTCGGGCACGAGGTCGAGCAATTCCTGGTCGGCGCGGCGGGCTTCCGCCTCGCTGGCCCGGACCATCAGCTGGACGGAAGGGATGATCTTCACATGGTCGGGATTACGGCCGAACGCGGCGGCGCGGGCGCGCATGTCGTCGCGAAATTCCTTCGCTACCTCCAGCGAGTTGGCGGCCGTGAAGATCATGTCGGCGGTGCGGGCGGCAAGCGCGCGACCCGGCCCCGATCCGCCCGCCTGAACGATGATCGGATGACCCTGTGGTGGCCGCGCCACGTTGAGCGGCCCCGCGACGGTGAAGTGCTCGCCCCGGTGGTCGAGTTCGTGAACCTTGGCGGGATCGAAATAGCGCGCCGCTTCGCGATCGCGCAGGATCGCGCCATCTTCCCAGCTGTCCCACAAGTTCTTGCAGACATCGACGAACTCTTCGGCGCGGGCATAACGTGCATCGTGGTCCATGTTGAGGTCGCGCCCGAAGTTACGCGCCTCTCCGTCGCTGGCCGAGGTGACGACGTTCCAGCCCGCGCGGCCCTTTGAAATATGGTCCAGCGAGGCAAAACGGCGGGCGATCGCATAAGGCTCGTTATACGTGGTGGAAGCCGTGGCGATCAGGCCGATGTGTTTGGTCACCACCGCCAGCGCGGCTAGCAGTGTCGTCGGCTCCAGCTTGCCGGCATAGTCTGTCGCGGCGAAGGCGTCCTTGCCCGAGATATGCGGGAAGCCTTGGGAATCGCCCGAGAAATAGCAGTGCATCTTGCCGCGTTCGGCGGTCTGGGCAAGGTGCGCGAAATGCGCGAAGTCGTGCTGGTCGGCAGCGGGCGCGCCGGGCCAGCGCCAGCCGCCGGGATGTGCGCCGCTATTGTGGATGAAGGTGGCAAGGATCATCTGGTTGGCGGCGGGCATGGCAATGGCTCCGGAAGAAATCACAGGTGGCTAGCGGCGATGACGCGGGCGAGTTCACTGTCTGCCCTGGCGGCGCCGTAGGCACGCGCAGCAGCCGCAAAACAAGCCGCCGCCAGCACGAGGCAGGGCAAGACGACGCAGACGAAGGAATCCGCAATGCGCGAAGGATCGCCCAGTACCTTCTCCGAGACGAAAGCGATGGCGAAAGGCCCGCCCGCGCCTGCCGGCAAAGCGGCGACGACGCTGAGAAAGGCATAGGAAAACCCGCGCATGTCGTTGGGGACGATTTCCTGCACAGTTGCGTTCATGGCGACGTTGAGCATTGGTGTGGTCAGGCTGATCGTGGCCAGTGCGGCGATGGCAAGGCCAACTCCCGGCGCATAGCCAGCGAAGGCGGTGGGCAGCGCGATCAGCGGCAGTATGGCCATCAGGCCGATCCGTCCGGATTTGCGGCTGTCGGCAGCGAAACCGCCGAGAACGTAGCCCGATATGCCGGCCATCAGCATGCCCAGGCCCAGCAGGTTGGCGATCTGGGGAAGGGTGAGGCCATAAGTGCGCATCAGCAGCGGCGCAGTCCATGATGTGACACCCACGAACGCCAGGTAATAGAGGCAGAAACCTCCGAATAGCGGGATAACCAACCGGCGCTGGCGCATCAGGTAGGCCAGCTTATCGCCGACCCGCGCAGGTGTTTTGCGCTGGGGCGAAAGCCCTCGGCGCGCCGGCTCCCGAATGGTGAGGAAGGCCAACCCGACGATCGGACCGACGACGCCGCACATCAGGAAAGCGCTTCGCCACGGGATGACGAGGCCGTAGCCAGGCAAGGTGATGTGCAGGTTCGCTGCCAGGATCGCTCCGGGGATCACCGATGACAATGCCGTCCCGATGGTCGCACCGATCAGGTACGCACTGAGCGCACGGCCACGCCGGTCCGGTGGGAACATGTCGGCGATCAACGACATCGCCGCAGGCGCTACCGCCGCTTCGCCGAGGCCGACCAGAGCGCGGAACAAGAAAAATGTCGCGAAGTTGGGTGCAAGGCCGCCAAGCGCAGTCGACAGGCTCCATACGATGATGGCGCCGCCCAGCACGCGCTTTCGCACATGCCGGTCGACCAGCGAGCCGAGCCACAGGCCGCACACACCGCTAAGCAGCGAGTAGGCGAGACCCATGAGCAAGCCCATCTGGATATCGTCGATGCCAAGGTCGCCCTTGATGGGCTCTGCCAGAACGCCGACGATTGCCTTGTCTATGCTATAGAAGATGGCGGCGAGAAACAGCAGCAGCATGGGCCAGAGCGTCTGGCGCACGGGCGGAAATGGGACGGCGGCGGGCTCAGTCGACACGGACTGTACGCCCGTCGATGCAGGCCATCAGGCGGCCGTCGGCATCGTTGAGGATTTCGACAGTGTCGCCGTCAAGATAGATGATGTCCTCGAAGTGAAACTTGCCGATTTCTGTCCCGATCCAGGGAAGATCGCAGCTTAGAACCATGCGGTCGACCAGCTCGAAGGTGTGCATGCCCCCGCCGGGATGGGGATGGTCGGTATGTTCAAGCCCGACCGAGTGCAGCCCGCAGGCGCGGAAATCTGGGTTGCCGTGCGCCTGGATCGAGGCCACGACGGCCTTCTCCACGTCGGTCGAGAGTGCGCCTGCGCGAAAATGCGAAAGCGATGCGTGCCAGCCCAGCCGAGTGGCATTGTAGCGTTTCAGCTGTTCCGGCGAAGGTTCGCCGATCACGGCGGTGCGGCCGATGTCGCTGGTGTAGTGCGCGAACTCGGCGGTGGCGTCGAACGTCACCATGTCGCCCTGCTGCAGTTTCGCATTCTTGGTCAGGCGGCCGAAACCGGGACGGTAGGGGGTGATCAACAGAAATACCGGACGTCCGCCAGCCAGAGCAGAGGCGGACCAGAACACCCGTTCGGCCTCGGCGCAGGTGGCACCGGCGGCCAGCGCTTCGGCGGAGAGCTGGAGCGACAGTTCGGTTTTGCGCGCGGCCGCGCGCATGTTAGCCATCTCGGCCGGGGTCTTGACCATGCGAATGTCGCGCAGGAGATCGCGGGCGGGAACCACGTCTATCGTACCGCCCAGCAAGGCGCTGACGTCGAGGCCAAGGCCCCGGTCTTCGAAGGCCACGCGCGACCTGTCGAGGCCAAGTTCGCGCAAGTACTGGGCGACCGCTTCCTGATGGTTCTGCGGCAGGCCCTCTGCGGTGAGCACCCCTTGTACGCCGCCGGCCCCGATGCCGGGCTTGCGGGCATAGCCGCGCACCGCCATCCACGTTCCCTGGCCCTGTTGTGGCTGGCCCATGTCGACCTCGACGGTCAGCACCGCCGCGTCAAGCGCATGGTTGCGCGGCAGGATAGCCATCGCAAGGTCGCCGAAGCCCCAACTGGCGTCGGTCGCCCAACTGGACAAGTAATAGGTGTTGATCGGTGTCGAGGCGACGACGACGGCGATATCCTCGCGGTCCATCAGGGCGTCGGCGCGGTCTCGGTTGAGGAGCATGGTGTGTTGTCCGAATAGGGGCATCAGGCGGCAGGAGGAAAACAGCGGCCGCGTACGACGCCGCTAAGCAGCGCGCCTGTGGTATCGCCTTCACATAAGGCGCGGGTCTTTAAAGATTGCGCGCGGCGAAAGACGCGTGTCCTGCACCGCGCGCTAATGCTCATCAGAACTTCACGGTCGACCGCACGCCGAACGTGCGCAAGTCCCGCAAGGCCACCGCAACGCCGGAGAACGGCGAGAGGTAGGAGTTGGTGCGCTCCAGCAAGGTGAAGTCGGTTGCTGCCGGATAAGCCTTGTTGTTGAACAGGTTGGTCACGAAGCCTTCGAAGGTGAAGCGGTCGTTGCCAAAGCCTGCGCGCAAATTCACTTGCGTCATGTCGGGCGTCTTCGTCAGGTTGGAGGCATTGGTGTAAACCCCCGACTTGTAGGTAAAGTCGGCGCGGCCGAAGACTTCCACGTCACCGCGCAGTGGCACCGTGTAGTTCGCAGAAACCGAACCTGAGTAGCGTGAGGCCAGCGGATTGTGATTACCGGTAAAGTCGGTGATGCCGGTTAGGGCAGTCACCGTCGGCGCGCTGAGCTTGCGGATGTCGCTTTCGTTGTAGGAACCATTGGCTGAAAGCGTCAGGCGCTCGGTGGCGGCGAAGGAGAAGTCGCCTTCCAGGCCATACATCTTGACCTTGCCCGTATTGAGCTGGGCCTGGATGTTATAGACCACGCTGGTTGCCGGATCGACCAGGGTGATGACGTTCGCATTGAGCTGGTCGTTCCAGATGCCGTAGTAGGCGGCTACGGCGTAGCGCAGGCGATTGTCGAATGCGCGGCCCTTTGCGCCGACCTCGAAGTTGTCGAGCTTTTCTGGCTCCACCGCGATGCGCAGACCTGCATCGGCGGCCAAAACCTGCGCTGCCGGGCTGAGATTCGAAAGGAAAACCGTGTTGAAGGCCGCAGGGTTTACGCCCTTCGAATAGGATGCGTAGACCATCGTGTCTGGCGTGATCTGGTAATTCACGATCACGCGCGGAGTGAAGTTCTTGTAGGTCTGCTGTGCGAGAACCGAACCTTCCTCGTAGAAGCCGGGCGTTGCAAAAGCGGCCGAGGCGATCGTTTGGCCACCCGGGCGGGCATAGGCGTACATCTTGTCGATCTGGTAGCGACCGTCGACGTTGATGCTGATGTCAGGCGTGATCTTGTAGCCCAGACCGAAGAAGGCGCCGAAAGTGCGATTGCGGGTCTTGCCCGAAACGACGCTGAACTGGCTGGTACCCAGTGCGCCGTTGTTGCCGCCGCCGCCACCCTGGAAAGTCGCGTTCAGGTAGCTGCCGCCCAAGGTCGCGGTGAACGGTCCGCCATCGTCATAGCTGGCGCGCAGTTCCTGCGAGAAGTCCTTGCTGATCGCCTCGACGAGGTAGGGATAATCGAAGTAGGTCGGCGCTCCGGGTGCGGTGCCAACGGCGTTGCTGGAGTTCGGAGCCGTCGTGTTGTAGTAGAGGTCGAGATCCGACAACTGGCTGCGGCGCTCGTTGTTATAACCTGTGAGCGAAGACAGTGTCACGCCGCTGCCAACTTCCCAATCGACATTGAAGTGCAGGTGGTAGAACCGGCTCCGCAGGCCGTAGCCCTGTACGCCGTCCTCCGGATCGACAAGGCGTCCCCGCGGATTAGCAAGGAAGTCCTGGATGAAGGGAGTGTTGACCGTGTTCATCGACGGCGCTCCGGCGGGCAGGCCGGGCAAGGTTCCGCAGAAATAGCGGTTCTTTCCGAACGCGCAGTTTGAAGAATCCGGAACGATTACCGCGCCATTGGAAGGGTTCGTAACGGCATGCGCCGCGAGCAGCCCGGTAGCGTTCGGACCATCGTTGTTCTTCGAAATCATCGCGAAGGCCTTAGCCTTCAGGTTCGAAGCGGGCGTGAACGTCATTGCCAGCGTTGCGGCGCGGGTGCGCTGATCGCCCAAGGTCTGCCCGGGGACGCCCTGGTTCTTCCAGGAGCCGCTCTTGGCGGTCTCCTGCACGGTAGCGCGGAAGCCGACGAGGCCTTCGATCAGCGGTGCGCCGATGGACGCCTGAACATCGCGGTTGTCACGCGTGCCTATCATGCCCGAGAAACTGGCTTCGAGCCGGTCCGGGGTAGTCTTGGTCACGACGTTGACGGCACCGGCAAAGGTCTGCCGGCCGAAATAGGCGCTTTGCGGACCTTTGAGAACTTCGATACGTTCCGGGTCGGAAATCGTCTGAATCGCGGTTGCGGTGGAAACGGGGACGCCGTCGATGAACATCGATGCGGTCTGCACCGATGCGCTCGACGGGGTGAAGCCGCGGATGATTACCTGTTGGAACGAACGATCGTTGCGGCCTGACGAACTCGATACGATCTTCATGCTTGGCGTAAAGGAGGCAAGGTCGGTGATCGACTGTACACCGCGCTTCTGCATATCCTGGCCGGACAGCGCAGTAACCGAGATCGGCGTCTTGAGAATGTCTTCGCCCCGCTTGCGGGCGGTGACCACGATATCACCCGGTGCGCCGGCGACTGCACTAGTATTCTGCTCCTGCGCATTCGCCGCCGAAGACAGTCCAGTTATCGCGAATGATGCACAAGACATTAGAAGGGCGCCGCGACGCGCCGAAATGTTGGTCATTACTGCTTCCCCATTTCGATCCCTGACCATTAATTTGGTCTGAGTGTTGAGATCGTTCTTCCTGCGATAATTTGTTTTTTATTTTTTTGGAAATTTCGATATTGCGACGTGGACCGTCATCAATCTGCCGTTCGATGGGTGCACCGTATCATCGGTTTTCTTCGCTTCGGAAATCAGAAGCCCTTATCACCCCCAACAATTCCTGATTGGCGTATGCCGCGCAGCCGTGCTGCTTGGGAAGACTGTACGGGTGGCAGCCAGATAGCGCTGCCTGGCACCCCCAACCATGTTGACCAAATACGATCATTTTTAGGCGAGGCGCGACACGACGTCATGAAATTGCTTGCTTTTCTCATGCAGACGGGCGGTCACATCGCAGGCTGGCGCCATGCGCGTGCCGCCGACAATGCCCTGTGCGATGCCGATTATTTTCAGGCTCTTGGCCGTACCGCGGAGAAAGGCCTGTTTGATGGCGTCTTTCTGGCCGACTATGTCGGTTACCACCCGGTCAAGGGCGAGGCGGTGTTCGCCGGTCTGGAAAGTCCTAAACTCGACCCGTTGGTAGTGTTGGCAACGATTGCTGCTGCAACCCGCAACATTGGCCTGATCGGCACTGCTTCGACCACCTACAGCCATCCGTATGACGTCGCACGCCGTTTCGCGTCGCTCGACCATGTCAGCGGCGGGCGCGCAGGCTGGAACATCGTCACCTCGACAATGGAGAACGAGGCACACAATTACGGCTTCGAGGCTCATCTGGCCCATGCCGACCGTTATGCCCGCGCAGATGAATTCGTGGCGGTTGCGCGCAAGCTCTGGGATAGCTGGCAGGACGGTGCCGTCGTTGCCGACAAGATGAGCGGCGCCTATACCGATCCGGCCCGCATCAGCGCGGTGGATCATCAAGGCGAGCACTTTCGCGTTGCCGGACCACTTACGGTCCCGCGCACGCCCCAAGGGCATCCCGTGCTTGTGCAGGCAGGCGCATCAGCCACCGGGCAGCAGTTCGCTGCAGCCAATGCGGAAGTCATCTTCACTTCACACCCGACGATCTTCACGGCCCAGGCCTTTCGCGCAGATATGCATGCCCAACTGGCGCAATTCTCGCGCAGTCCTGAAAGTCTCAAGATCATGCCGGCGGTGACTCCGGTGATTGGACGTACCCGTGCCGAGGCGGAGGATCTGAAGCGCGAACTGGACGACCTGATTCCCGCGCGTATCGCGATCTCGAAGCTGGAGGGCCTGCTAGGCAATGTGGACTTGTCCGGGGCCGATCCCGATGGGCCTCTGCTCGAGTTGCCTGCCGAAGCGCTGGCGGGCCAAAACTCGACCCGCGACCGCGTTCTCGAGCTTTCGGAGCGGGAAATGCTGTCGATTGCGGAATTGGCGCGCCGTGTCGCCGCCGGGCGCACTGGGCACACGATCGTCGGAACGGCCGAAGATATCGCTGACACTCTCATCGAATGGGAGAACGGCGGCGCAGCGGACGGGTTCGTGATTTCCGCTCCGTTTCTGCCGGGCGGTCTGGAGGATTTCGTCGATATGGTCGTGCCCATTTTGCAGGAACGGGGACATTTTCGGCGCGAGTATGAAGGGACTACGCTGCGCGAGAACCTGGGGCTAGCCGTTCCGCCCAATGGTTTCGATGCTGATCCCGCGTCGCGCCGGCGCCCAGAAATCTGGTGAGCCCGGCTCGTTACAAATACGGGCCTCGACAGGAAGCGCCGTCAATTCTCAACTGCACAGAATACGGATTTTTTCATGAACACGCTTGCTCCCCTGATGAACCGCAGCGAGGCAGAGCAGGTACTCAGTGCCTGCGGCGTGTCCGCGCTGATTCTGTCAGACCCCGTGAACATTTATCATGCGACTGGTTTCTGGCCGCAGATGGTAACCATGGGGCAGTCTGGCACAGTATTTGCCGTGGTTCCGGCAGCGATCGGCGAGCCGGTCGTCCTCATCACCAGCCAGTTTATTCATTATCTTCATGATGTGGATGACGTGCCTCGCGAAGATCCCGTTCGCATCCTGCTCTACACTGCGCCTGACGGACTTGAGGGCGCCGCGCCGCCAATCTTCCTAAATGAAGCTTTCGGCGGCAGGCCCGATCCGATGGATGCTGTAAGCCGCACGTCGACGTTACGTGTTCTTTCTCGCCGACCGGCCTATCCGACCGCTGCTTCCGCGCTGAAAGCTGCTGCGGCCCCCTTTGCCGGTAGCATTGCCGTCGACACGCTGAATGCAGCAGCCGCGCTCGACCTCGATGGGCAATTACGGCCTGCCGAGCCGCTGCTGCGCCAGATCAGGATGATCAAGTCATCGGCCGAGATCGCCCTGATGCGCCGCGCCGCATCCAGCAACGCCGATGCGGCGAAAGAGGCAATTCTTTCGATGCGAGCGGGTAAGTCTTACGAGGACCTGCGCCTCGCATTCTTCGAGGCGACCGGCCGCCGGGGAGGTATCCCGCTTTTTATGTCGACCGACAGCATGGCCATGCGCCGGAGGGACGGCATCCTGCACGAAGGGCGCAGTTTCCAGATCGATGCAGTCAGCAGTTACGCCGGATATTACGGTGACTTCGGGCGGACGGTCTTCGTCGGCGAGCCGGACCCTATGATCATCCGCATGGTCGAGGCGGCAACATGCGCCAACGATGCGATATCGCGCGCGCTTCGTCCTGGACTGCGCTACTCGGATGTACGCCATATCGGCCATGAAGCCGTCAAACAGGCGGGCTATGACGTAGCAATCGCCTGCGGCACGCATAGCGTCGGATTATACCATACGGACGAGGCGTTCCAGGCGGGAAGCCTGAACTTCGCAAAGGACGACCATGTCATACGCAAGGATATGGTCGTCAGCGTGGATTGCCCCGTGCTCCACCTCGATGCCGGCGGAAACGTCCATTTGGAGGATCTATGGTTGATTACGGAGGACGGCTGCGAACCGCTTAACGAAAGAGGTGAGGCCTTCTTTCAGATATAACAACGCTTTTCCAAATCTCGTGCCCAACGGTGACGTAATCAGCCCCAGTACTTGTTCCATCGAAGAGAGCCATTCGTACCGGGCGGCGCACCCGTGCGGACGCTCACCGCCGATGAAATCCGCAGCATCATCGCCGTCTTCGGAGAAGCAGCGAGCGCGCGATTCAAGGCTGGATTCGAAGGTGTGGAGTTGCACGGAGCCCACGGTTTCCTGATCCAAAAATACGTTTCCCCGAAGGTGAACCGGCAGACCGACGAATGGGAAGGCAGGCTTGATCACAGCATGCGGTTCCCGCTTGCGGTCGTCGCCGAAGCGCATCGAGTAGAGGCAGGTTGCGTGACGCCAGGTCCATTCTCGAAGTCATCCTGCTTCCACAGCTGCATCTCGACGGCGGGACGAACCGCTCCTACGGCACGTTCCTGTCACAATACCTGCTTCACGGCGACTGGGACGAGTTCGGCCAGTTTGGCGGCGAAGCGCCTCCCCAGCTCAATCGTGCCCTCGAACTGCTGCGCGAGCGGGTCGACTATCTCCCCGCGGCCGTCGCCCAGCGGCGGCTCGTCAATGTCAGCCTGATGTTTCTAAACCTGCTGGTCCGACATGTGCGGATGGAAGCACACGAATTTCCGGAAACGTTCGATCACGCTCTGGAAGACACCATGGAGCAGATCGTGATGGCCATGTGCCTGCCGCTTCGGTTGCGGCTCTAAACAGGGTTTTGACCCTCAATTAACAAGAAAACAGGAGCGGGGATGACGGACGGCAACATAGATGGGATTCGCCTCGAGCAAGGCAAGGCGATCGACTGGATCGTGCTGGACAGGCCCGAGGCCGCTAATGCCTTCTCGCGAGACATGCTCGCCCAGTTCGGCGTGGTGCTGCAGCGCCTCAAAGCGGAAGGCGCGCCGGTCGTCGGTATCCGGGGCGCAGGCAAAGGGTTCGGCGCGGGCATGGACCTTGGCCAGTACAACGCCGATGCCAGCCCCATGCAGGATGTGACGCGCTTGGCGGGCTACGTCGAGCTTTGGCGCGAAATCTGGCGCCATCCCAAGCCAGTGATCGTGGCCGTACATGGCTACTGCATCGGCGTCGCCGCACAGATGGCCGGATTTGCGGACATCCTCGTCGTCGCCGAGGACGCTGCCATCACCGAGCCGACGATACCCATCGGCGGCGGTTTCGTGGCTCCGACGTGGGTACATCAGGTAGGGGGCAGACGGGCCAAGGAATTCGCCTTCCTGCCTGGCAACAGCATCGACGGAAAGACCGCAGTGGAGTGGGGTTGGGCAAACGCGGCGGTTCCGGCCGAGAACCTGATCGCGTGCGTCGAAGAACTGGCGGCTCGCATCGCCCTGGTTCCTCCGGGCGTACTGGCCGGAAAGAAACGCTCGATCAATCGGGCCATGGAAGCTGCGGGCTGGGATCAGGGCCTGTCCGCCATCGCCGAGAGCGACGCTATTCTTCACCTCGAGCCGGAAGTGCAGGAGATCCGCAAAATGTTGGCGACGAAAGGCCTCAAGGAAACCGTCGCGGTGTTCCGGGGAGCATCATCGCAGGATATTTTCCGCTCGCATTCCTGACCAATTCACGAATTCCAGTTCGATGCCCGGCATTTTCTCGGGGGAACTGACCTTCGAGGAGAGGACTTTCATGTCCCATGTCGCCTGCCCGTCGTAATGCGTGTGTATGTCCGGTCTCCGGGGAAACTTTCGACCAGGAAATCCATCGCCACGCGGGCGCGCATCGGCATGCGCATGCCGCGAAATCCATGGGCGACCATGATGGCGAGCGGCGCGATGCGAGCCTCTGGCAACACCTGCACGGCCGTGCCGCGCGCAAGGTCCTCCTCCACCTGGATACGCGGCAGCAGGCCGATGCCCAACCCTCCGCGTGTCGCTCGCAGCACCGCCTCGCTGGTACTGGCGCGCAGGAACCCGTTCACCCGCATCTCTCGCCCCTCGATCGGCCACGGCTCGGCGCGGGCCGCATAGCCATAGGTGAGGCACTGGTGCATCATCAGGTCCTCGGCGCTGGACGGCTCGCCATGGGCCTCAAGATAGGCCGGCGCGGCGACGAGAATACGCGGAAGTTCCCCCAACATCACCGCCCCCGGGATCTGGCTCGCCCCAACTGTAAGCCACAGGTCCAGCCCGCCATCGTCGGCCACGTCGCGCCAGTCGGCGAACAGCAGTTCCACCATGAGATCGGGGTGCCCTTCTCGCAGGCGCTCCAGACGTTGCGCATAATGCAGGCCCAGCGCCGTAGTCACGCCGATCCGCACAAGGCCCCGCGCTGCCACCGCGCCGGCCAGATCCGCCTCCGCCTGCCCGACCTGATCGAGGATCGCGGCGGCATGTTCGGCCAATCGTTCGCCGTCGCCGGTCAGCGTCAGCCGGCGAGTGGAGCGCTGAAACAGGCGGACGCCGAAATGTGCCTCCAGATCGTCAATTGCGCGCGCTATCGTGGTATGACTGAGGTTCTGCCGGCGCGCGAGGGAGGAGAAATTGCCCTCCTCGCTCAGGCGCACGAAAAGTCGCAGGGATCGGATCAGGTCGCTCATTTGAACGCATATAGCACAAGTGATGCACTCATTTGAGCTATTGCCTTCATTCCTGCACGGTTCGAATGAAGCGCTGCGGCCCCGAGAAGGCCAGAGTACTGAGAGGGACTCCCCATGACGAACCGTATCGCCCGTGCCGACCTGCGCCAGAAGGTCATGTCCGCAGCCGACGCCGCCGCGTTGATCCACAACGGGCAGACCGTGGGGATGAGCGGGTTCACCGGCTCCGGCTACCCGAAGGCCGTACCGATGGCGCTCGCCGCACGGATCGAAGCTGAACACGCCGCCGGCCGCCCTATGCGCGTAAAGGTCTGGACGGGCGCCTCGACCGGCCCTGAACTCGACGGCGCGCTGGCCAAGGCGGACGGCATCGAACTGCGCCTGCCCTACAATTCCGACCCCATCGCCCGCGAGAGGATCAACAAGGGCGAGATGGACTATCTCGACATGCACCTGTCGCAGGTGGCGCCGATGGCATGGCAGGGGTTCCTTGGGCCGCTGGACGTGGCGGTGGTGGAAGTGACCGCAATCCGGCCTGATGGCTCGCTGGTTCCTTCATCGTCGGTTGGCAACAACAAGACCTGGCTCGACCGCGCCGACGCGATCATTCTCGAGGTTAACTCGTGGCAGAACCCGGCGCTGGAGGGAATGCACGACATCTATTACGGCACCGCCCTGCCGCCCCGCCGCGTGCCGATCCCGCTGGTCCGCCCCGACGACCGCATCGGCCAGGCCACCCTGCAGTGCGACCCCGCCAAGATTATAGCCATCGTCGAAACCGACGCCCCCGACCGCAACCTGCCTTTCACCGCGCCGGATGCCAGCGCGCTGGCGATTGCCGGGAACATCATCGAGTTCCTCAGCCACGAAGTCGCCAAGGGGCGCCTTCCCGCAGACCTGCTGCCGCTTCAATCGGGCGTCGGCAACATCGCCAATGCCGTGCTGACCGGCCTCATCGACGGGCCTTTCAACAACCTCACCGCCTATACCGAGGTGATCCAGGACGGCATGCTCGACCTGATCGACGCGGGCAAGCTGCGCATGGCCTCCGCCACCGCGTTCTCGCTTAGCCCCGAGGCGGCAGAGCGCATCAATGCCGAGATGGCACGCTATGCCAGCCGCATGATCCTGCGCCCGCAGGAGATCAGCAACCACCCCGAACTGATCCGCCGTCTGGGCTGCATCGCCATGAACGGCCTGATCGAGGCGGACATATACGGCAACGTCAACTCCACCTGCGTGATGGGATCGCGCATCCAGAACGGCATCGGTGGCTCCGGCGACTTCGCGCGCAATGCCTACGTCTCGATCTTCATGACCCCGTCCATCGCCAAGGGCGGCGCGATCTCGGCCATCGTTCCGCAGGCAGCCCACGTCGATCACATCATGCAGGACGTAGCGGTACTGGTGACCGAACGGGGCCTTGCCGACATGCGCGGCCTGCCCCCACGCAAGCGCGCCGCGCTGGTGATCGAGAACTGCGCCCACCCGATGTACCGCGATGCGCTGCGCGATTACTACGACCGCGCCTATCACGGCTCCTACGGCCGCCACGCCCCATCGCTGCCGGGAGAGGCGCTGTCATGGCATCAGCGCTTCATCGATACCGGCACTATGCTCCCGGCGTGACGAAGGCCTGGGCTTCCGGTGTTATTCGACACTAGGGGGCCAGACAATTGACGCGAAAAAGCCGCCTGGGGATACCAGGCGGTTCCGTTATAAGTCCGGGCTGTCACCTATGACCGCCCGGACATGAGTTGGATCAGATTTTGTCGCCGAAAGCGCCCTTGACGCTTCCCTTGACGTCCTGCGCGGTGCCCTTGAGCTTCTGCGCGGCGCCTTCGGCCTGCAACTTTTCGTTGTCGGTCGCCTTGCCGACGGTTTCCTTCACGCTACCGGCAATTTTGTTGCCAGCGGCATCGAGCTTGTCAGTCAGTTCACCCATCTGAGTCTCCTTTGGCGTCCCGATGCGACCATCGTATCGGCTTGCTTCATACAAGCGTTAAGCGCGCCGCTGCACGAACGGTTCCCATCGGCGATGCCAAGAAATTCAGGCCGATCATACGCCGAGCGGCTTACCTTGACCTGGCCATACCCCACGGCGAATCCGTTCATGCCCTGCACTTATCAACGCTCGATCAAGGCTTTACGAATCTGCTCAATGACGGTTTCCAGCTTGTAGGGCTTTGCGACGAAACGTCCGCCATCTGGAACTTCATCGTCTGACAGCCTGCAATGGCCAGAGGTGATCAATAGCTTTATCTCGGGCCAACGTGCGTGAACGAACTCCGCAAGTTCCAGGCCATCCATTTTCCCCGGCATGCGGATGTCGGTGAATAGCACTTTGACGTCGGCGCCGTTTTTGAGAATTTCCAGTGCCTCGTCCGCATTTTTCGCTTCCAGAACGCGAAAACCGGAATCTTCCAGCATGTCCACGCCGATCATTCGGATGAAGACCTCGTCCTCCACAATGAGGACTGTCGTCTCGACGGAATTATCGGCCATGCATATTTCCCAGATTTCGTCTCCCCTAAGCGGCTCATGGAATGCTTTGGTTCCTCATTCCTTGGAAGAAAGCATCGCCACCGGGTAAATGCACGTTAGCCGGCCTGGGTGCTTGTCAAATTCGCTACCAGACCGAGCGCAGATCTGCGCACATGCTGATGAAAGATCCTTCGGTAGTCTTTTAGAAAAATAGCATAGTCGGAACACTGAAATGCGCCTGACGATCAACCACCGTACGACCTATCAATATGCCCGCCGCATCATTCTACAGGCGCACCGGCTTGTCGTCACGCCGCGCGACAGCGGCGACCTGACCACCCTGGAGCGCTCCCTTCACTGTGAGCCGGAAGCGGACATATCGTGGACGCTGGATGTCCATGGCAACCTGATAGCAACCGCGACCTTCACCCAACCTTCGGACAAACTTACCATCATCAGCCACGCGGTGGTGGACCACAGGGCGCCCGAGTGGCCGATTTTCGCGATCGACCCAGCGGCACACATGTACCCGTTCACCTATACACTGGACGATCTCATCGACCTTGGCGCACTGGCACAGCCGGATTGGCTCACCCCCGGCGGCGATACGGTCAGCGATTGGGCGCGCCGGTTCGTGATGGGGACGCAGACCGACACGCTTTCACTGCTCAAGGACATCAATTCGGGGGTTCTCGGCGACGTTCGCTATCGCATCCGCGACGAAGAAGGCACTCAGTCTCCAGCCGAAACCCTTGCTCTTGGAAGCGGGTCCTGCCGTGATATCGCAACATTGTTCATCGAATCGGTACGGCATCTCGGGTTCGGGGCACGAGCGGTTTCCGGCTATCTTCTCGATATCGGCCCGGCAGATGGCAACGCCGGTTCCACCCATGCCTGGGCCGAAATCTATCTTCCCGGTGCCGGCTGGATTGCCTTCGATCCGACCCATCGGCGTATTGGCAGCGGACAACTCGTGCCTGTCGCATTTGCCCGTTTCAACCGGCAGATCATGCCCGTCTCGGGCGCCTATCTGGGAGCTGCCGAGGATTTCGTATCGATGGACGTTGCCGTGCGGATGAGCGAGTAGGCAGATAAGAGCGATCTCGCCCTGCATGCTGGCGCAGCGGCAAATTGGAAATGGCCGCCCGGGAACTCCAGGCAATGCATGAAGGGGAAATCGCCGTGCTTTACTCAAGACACAAAGCGCTTGTGCCTTCAAGCAAGTGGATGCGCACATGGTGCCGCTGGGGCTGCGGCCTGATAGCGACGCTGATTGCAGTGTCGTCACCGGCCGCCGATAGGGTACTCGAAACAGTTTCCGACGACGAAGCCGAAATAACGCAGCTCGAACACTCTTGCGATTCCGGTGTCATCGGCTCCTGCGCGGAACTGGGCGGACGGTTCGCAAACGGCAACGGGGTCTCACAGAACCCAGCAAAGGCCGCCACTTTTTTCGACAAGGCATGTGACGGCGGTGAAGCTGACAGCTGCACATTGCTTGGGATTGCGTACCATGAAGGACAGGGCATTGTTCCCGCTCCCGAACGCGCTGCTGCTGCATTTGCCCGCGCTTGCGAGTTGGGAGGCGCCAGCGCCTGCGGCAATTTCGGGCTGGCGTTGGTGAAGGGAGAGGGTGTCGCAAAAGACGTCGGGCGCGCCTTTGGCTATTTCACCCTCGCCTGCAAAGCGGACAATGCGGCGAGTTGCTCCAGCTTGGGCGCCGCCTATTCAATGGGCATCGGCGTGCGCGCCAATGCTCGCAAGGCGAGGCGCCTGTTCAAAAAGTCCTGTGATGGGGGCGATGCCGGCGGATGTTACAACCTGGGTGTGGTGTACGATCAGGGCCTGGGCGTCAGCAAGGACCCGAAGCGGGCTGCGGCACTCTATGTTGGCGCATGTGATGAGGATGACGGCGCAGCATGTGGGAACCTGGGAACGCTGGTTCAAAATGGCAACGGCATTGCCAGGGACGTGGAACGTGCTGCCGAACTTTTCGGAAAGTCCTGTGAACTGGGCGATGCTGACGGATGCCTCAACCTTGGCCTTGCGTATAATGCGGGTGTGGGTGTCGGGCGCGATCGGGACCGGGCCAGGTCATATCTCGAACGAGCGATAGCGATCGAACCGGACAAGGCAGATGCGCGCCGCGCGCTGAACGACATGATGCCGGATTAACGCAGACAACGGCTGACGATCGCTTGGCAGATCGCCCCAAGCCTGCGATGGCCCACCGCATGACTGATGAGACAACCATGCTTGAGCCGGGTCGAAACTGCTGGCGGATCGAACCTGCTACCCGGGCCACGGTCATCGTCGATGCGGACGACTATTTCAAAGCCGCGCGTGCGGCGATGATGAATGCCAGGAAGCAGATATTGCTGGTGGGCTGGGATTTCGACGCGCGCATCCGCTTCGGCGGTGACGTCGATGATGGCGGCCCGGATCGGGTCGGAGAATTTCTAAGCTGGCTGGTGAAACGCACGCCGGGCCTGCACGTCCATATCCTGCGGTGGGACACCGGCGCGATAAAGACGATCTTCCAGGCGCAGACGTTGATGCGGATGGCACGGTGGATCAAGGACCCCCAGATTCACCTTCGCCTGGACGGCCATCACCCCCCGGCCGGATCGCACCACCAGAAAGTGGTCGTGATCGACGATGACGTCGCTTTTTGCGGCGGCATCGACATGACCGTGGATCGCTGGGACACGCGCGGCCATGCCGACGACGAGCCGCGCCGTGTCGAGCCGGACGGCACTCCCTACGGACCATGGCACGATGCCACGACCATATTGCAGGGCCCCGTCGCGCGCGCTCTGGGTGATATGTGCCGGCGGCGCTGGGAAGTATCGGGAGGCGGCACCCTCGAGCCGGTCGAGGGTATCGATGACGACGACTGCTGGCCCGGTCACGTCACAGCAGACTTCACCGACGTCGAAGTCGGCGTCGCGCTCACCGTCCCCGAGATGGCGGACCAGGAACCTCGCCACGAGATCGAGCAGCTCTACGTCGACCTGATCGCGCGCGCAAAACGGTGGGTCTATGCCGAAAGCCAGTATTTTGCCTCGCGCAAGGTGGCAGAGGCGATTGCGAAGCGGCTGGCCGAACCGGACGGCCCGGAATTCGTGATCGTCCATCCGACCAACGCGCAGGGCTGGCTTGAACCGATCGCCATGGATTCAGCGCGCGCCCGTCTGGTCGAGGCGCTGCACGAGCAAGACCCTCACGGTCGCCTGCGGCTCTACCACCCCTTTACCGCCGGCGGCGAGGCGATCTACGTCCATGCCAAGGTGACGGTGATCGATGACGAAGTGCTGCGCGTCGGATCGTCGAACTTCAACAATCGCTCGCTCAGGCTCGATACCGAATGCGATGTCGTCATCGATGCCGGACGGCCAGCCAATGCCGATGAGCGCGAGACGATCGCGGGCATCCGCAATTCGCTGCTGGCCGAACATCTCGATAGCGACTGCGAGTCTGTCGCGGCGCTGATCGCCGAGACCGGATCGATCATCCAGACGGTCGAGCAACTGCGGGGCCCCGGCCGGTCGCTGCGCCCCTACGAAGTACCCGAACTCGATGCGGTGCGTGAATGGCTGGCCGACAACAAGATACTCGACCCGGAAGGGCCGGGAGAGATGTTCGAAGCACTTTCCAAACGCAAAACTCTGCTGAAACGCCTGCGCCCCCATCTTCACCGCAGCGACGGCAGCCTGTCTCCGATCAGGACCGCCGCGACGGTCGGCGGAGCCGCAGTCGGCGCCGCCTTGATCGGCCTGCTCGTCTTAAAGGGCCAGAACAGGAAATAGGAGGATCACGCGCTCAGCACACGGAAGTTCGGCGTTCGAGACGGTTCCGCTCAGCGTTGCGGGCCTTGACCAAAAGGATAGGAAGGGAAGCGCCACTGGACGCAGCCGCTCCGCCTACCTATATACCGCTCGGTATGAAATGTTCGGCCCCCAATACGGCCCCCACTGCGAGTCGGGGCCGACCGCGTGAATTCGATCCTGACAAGGCGCTTGCTTCCGCGCTGCGCGTATTCTGGACGCGCGGCTACGAAGGCGCTTCGATGGCGGAGCTGACCGAGGCCATGGGCATCACCAAGCCCAGCCTCTACGCGTGTTTCGGCAACAAGGAAGCGCTCTTCAAGAAGGCGCTGGAACTCTACGAGCGTGACAAGCTGGCCTATGTCGGCAAAGCGCTCGATGCGCCCACCGCCCGCGGCGTGGCCGAGCGTCTGCTCAACGGTGCCGTCGCGACGCATTGCGGCACCAGCGATCCCCACGGCTGCCTTGGCGTCATCAGCACGGTCGCCTGCGCGACTGAAGACGATTCGATCCGCGAGCATGTCATCGCCAGGCGCATCGCGACAGAGGCGGCCATCGCCCAACGGTTTCTGCGTGCGCAGAGCGAAGGCGACCTGCCCGGCAGCGTCGACGCAAAAGCGTTGGCCGGCTGCCTGACCACTGTCCTCCAAGGGATGTCGGTCAAGGCGCAGGGATGTCTTTGCCCCACTGAACTGCAAGGTACAGTCGACTCGTTCCTGTCGATGTGGCCCAGCCGCTAGGGCTGACTTTCGGGAAAGGCGCCGAAGTGCGGACCGCTCTTAGGCGAAGCCGGGCGCGGCACCTTCCACGCCTTCCACAAAAATTTCATTCAACTGCCGTTCACCTCTTGAAAAGCCTGGCGCGACCTAATTTACCGGTCGGTACAGAAAGCCGCTTGACGCAACGCAGCATGGAATATATACCACTCGGTATAGAAAGTCACTGCCCGACTCGCCGCCGACACGGCATCGGGTAATCCCTCAACAACCAACTGGCCCTCACGGGTCGGTCATGGCGCCTCAACCCACGCGGGTCGCAGGCCCACATTACGCAGAACTGGCAGTTGCCCGGTCGGACACCCGTGTCCGCCGCCGGCCGACTGCACCCGAAACCCTTCCGGCTGCCCCGAGCCGGAAGTTGCCCCGGTGTGCGCCCTTCCCCCGTCCCGGGGCGTGCGCCGGGGCACTCCAGGAAGGAGCACGAGACATGGCCTTCATCGATTTCGCCGATGCAGCACACCAGGCGCTGCCCATCGCAATTTCCGTCCCGGCGCACCCGACCGCCGAAACACAGCCACTTTCCCCGCTGGAACACCGCGTCGTGGCGCTCGCGCGCGAGGACGGCCTTGGCACTCTGCGCCCCCAGCGCAAGCGAGGCTGGCTTTCGCGGCTGATCTTCGGCCCGACGCCCCCTTCGGCCATGCTGGCCAACGAACAACTCGAAGCCCTTCGGCGCCTGGCGGTCCACGCCTGGCACCAGGGCTACACCCTGCCGGTCTCGGCGCTGAAGGAGGCCCGCGCGGCCGGTCACAGCGAAGCCAAGATCGGTGCCGTCATAGATATAATCGGCCGCTCGAAAGCGCCCTTCCGGAGGCTCGCCGCGTGAATCTCGCCACATCTCTTGAAATCCCTTCCGAATATGCACGGGACAGCGACGTAAGGACCGAGCGCGGCTCGTCCTCGCGCCGGATGCCGGTCGTCATCGGCGCCCTGGCGCTGGTCGCGGTCGCAGGCCTGGGCTGGAAATTCCTCCAGCCCGAGCCTGCCGCCGCGCTGCCACCGCCAACCGTCGTCCAGACCGCCCATCCGCTTGTGCGGGACGTGACGCAGTGGGACGATTACGTCGGCCGTTTCGCCCCCAGCAAGACGGTTGAGGTGCGCCCGCGCGTGTCGGGTGCGATTACCCAGATCCTGTTCAAGGACGGCGACTATGTTCAGGCCGGGCAGGCGCTGTTCGTGGTCGACCAGCGACCCTACCGCGCCGCCCTTGCAGAAGCGCAGGCGGATGCAGCATCGGCCAGCGCCAATCTGGCCCTCGCTCGTTCCGACTATTCCCGCGTTGCCGGGCTGACCGGGGACGAAGCGATGGCCGCCAGCGAAGTCGATCAGCGCCGCGCCCGAGTGCGCGCCGCCGAGGCTGCACTGGCCGGCGCGCAGGCACGGGTACGCACCCGTAGCCTCGACGTGGAATTCGCCACCGTGCGCGCGCCGATCTCGGGCCGCGTGTCCGACCGCCGTGTGGATTCGGGCAACCTCGTCTCCGGCGACAATGGCGCCGGGGCTACGCTGCTCACGACGATCAATGCCGTTTCTCCGATCTACTTCACCTTCGACGCCTCTGAATCGCTGTTCCTCAAGACCCAGCGCGACAAAGCCGAAAAGCGCGATGCCGCTCCCGTTGAGGTTCGCCTGCAGGACGAGGCCGACTATCGCTGGAAGGGCAGGCTGGACTTCACCGACAACGGGCTGGACCCGCGTTCGGGCACGATCCGCGTGCGCGCCAGCCTCGACAACGCCGATGGGTTCCTGACCCCGGGCATGTTCGGCAACATGCGCCTCGCCAGCGGCGGCACCGTCAAGGCCATGCTGGTGCCCGACGCGGCGATCCGTGCCGACCAGACCCGCAAGGTCGTGATGGTCGTGGGCAAGGATGGCACCGTGGCCAGCAGGCCGGTCGAAACCGGACCGCTGATCGGCGATCTTCGCGTCGTGCGCTCGGGTTTGAAGGCGGACGATACGGTGGTCATCTCCAACTACCAGGCCGTCATGCCCGGCGCGCATGTGCAGACCAAGGCGGGCAAGATCGTTTCGGGCGCTCAGGTCCAGGCAGGACCCGGCCCGGCCGAACCGGCTGCCGCGCAGGCCACGCTCGTGAACTGACAGCGCCGATACACAAGAACCCGTTATCCTTCGCGAAAGCCGGGATGACGAAGAAATAGGACAGGCCGGCCGCGTTTCCGCCGCGGAAGCCTTACGCCGTTCTCACCTCGACCTACCGCGCCACCGGCGCGCCGGAATGCCTTGCTTGCAGCCCCCGCTGCAAGCCTGCCCCGACGCGCGCCCAGAAGGGCCACCCAAAATGCGACTTTCCCGCTTCTTCATCGACCGCCCGATCTTCGCGGGCGTCATCGCGGTGATCATCACCGTGATCGGCGCGCTGGCGTTCGTCGGCCTGCCGGTCAGCCAGTATCCCGACATCGTCCCGCCCACCGTGACGGTGACCGCCCAATACCCCGGCGCTTCAGCCGAAACCGTCGCCGACACCGTAGCTGCTCCCATCGAGCAGGAGATCAACGGTGTCGACGACATGCTTTATGTCGACTCGCAGTCCACCGGCGACGGCAAGGTGACGATCACCGTCACCTTCAAGATCGGCACCGACCTCGACGCCGCGCAGGTGCTTGTGCAGAACCGCGTGGCAGTTGCCACGCCGCGCCTGCCCGAAGAAGTGCAGCGCCTGGGCGTAATCACACGCAAGTCCTCGCCGGACTTCCTGATGGTGGTCAACCTCCAGTCACCCGATGGAACTTATGACCGCGACTACCTTTCGAACTACGCGCTAACCCAGGTCAAGGACCGGCTGGCGCGCGTTGAGGGCGTGGGCGACGTGCAGCTGTTCGGCGCGCGCGACTACGGAATGCGCATCTGGATCGATCCCGGCCGCGCAGCGGAAATGGACCTGACCGCCGGTGAGATCGTCGCCGCGCTCAGGGCTCAGAACGTGCAGGTTTCGGCAGGGTCCATCGGTGCACCGCCGTTCGACAAGGGCAACGCCTACCAGGTCGGCGTGGAACTTCAGGGCCGCCTTGCCGACCCGAAGCAGTTCGCCGATATCGTGGTCCGCACCGATCCGGGCGGCCATCAGGTGCGCGTGCGCGATGTCGCCCGCGTCGAGCTGGGCGCGCAGGACTACAACACCAACACCTATCTCTCGGGCAAGCCCACCATCGTCATGGCGGTGCTGCAGCGCCCCGGCTCCAACGCGCTGGAATCCGCGCAGGCCGTCCGCGCCGAGATGGATACCCTTGCCGCCAAGTTCCCCAAGGGCCTTGAATATTCGGTTATCTACAACCCCACCGAATTCATCGGCCAGTCGATCGACGCCGTCTATCACACCCTGTTCGAGGCGGTGATCCTCGTCGTCCTCGTCATCCTCGTGTTCCTGCAGAACTGGCGTGCGGCGATCATCCCGATCATCGCCATCCCGGTCTCGCTGGTCGGCACGGCGGTGATGCTGGCAGCCGTGGGCTATTCACTCAACAACCTCTCGCTGTTCGGGCTCGTGCTCGCCATCGGCATCGTCGTCGATGACGCGATCGTCGTGGTCGAGAACGTGGAACGCTACATCGAGGAAGGACTAACCCCGCTTGAAGCCTCGCGCCGTTCGATGGACGAGGTTTCCGGCGCGCTTGTGGCCATCGTCCTGGTGCTCTGCGCGGTCTTTGTGCCGACGCTGTTCATCGATGGCATTTCCGGCCAGTTCTACAAGCAGTTCGCCGTCACCATCTCGACCGCGACGGTGCTGTCGCTGATCATCTCGCTCACCCTTTCTCCAGCGCTGGCAGCGATCCTGCTGCGCCACAAGGAACGCCTTGGCGAGGATGCGCCGCGCTGGCGCCGTGTCCTGCAATCGGCGGGCGACCGCTTCAACCACGGCTTCGAGCGGATGAGCGACAGCTATGCCCGCCTCACCGCCCGTCTCGTGGTTCTGCCCGCGCGCATGATGGCCGTCTACGGCGCCCTCATCGCCGCTACCGTGGGCCTGTTCTGGGCGACGCCGACTGGCTTCGTTCCGCAGCAGGACCAGGGCTACTTCCTTGCCGCCGCGTTTCTGCCCTCCGGTTCCTCGCTGGAGCGCACGGACCAGGTGACGCAGGACATCGCCAAGCGGCTGCTGCCCATCAAGGGCATTCGCGGCGCGGTGATGTTCGCCGGCTTCCACGGGCCTTCGCGCACCGCCGCTCCCGATGCCGCCGCGATTTACTTCCCGTTCAAGTCCTTCGAGGAACGCAAGGAACTGGGCGTTACCTACGACCAGATCATGAAGCAGGCGCAGGAGGCGATGAAGGGCTACGACAAGGCGCAGGTCCTGTTGATCCCGCCGCCGACCATCAACGGCATCGTCCCCGCCGGCGGCTACCGCATGATCGTCGAGGACAATGAAGGACGCGGCTACGGCGACCTTGCCAAGGCCACCGGTCCGCTGATCGCCAAGGCCAACCAGAGCAAGGGCCTGCATCAGATCTACACCCTGTTCGATCAGAACACCCCGCGCGTCTTCGCCGACGTCGACCGCCGCAAGGCCGATCTGCTGGGCGTTCCTCCCGAACGTGTGTTCGAGGCGCTTCAGGTCTACCTCGGCTCGGCGTTCGTGAACGACTTCAACCTGCTCGGCCGCACCTACCGCGTCACCGCTCAGGCCGACCAGGCCCATCGCGGCTCGGTCGCCGATATCGCCAACCTCAAGACCCGGTCGAATTCCGGCGCGATGGTTCCCATCGGTTCGGTAGCCAATTTCGAGGACAAGACCGGCCCTTACCGCGTCGTGCGCTACAACCTGCACCCGGCCATCGAGGTCGACGGCAACGTCGCCCCCGGATACTCGACCGGACAAGCGCTTTCGACGATGGAAAAGCTTGCCGACGACACCCTGCCGGCAGGCTACGGCCACGAATGGACAGGCATCGCCTACCAGCAGTCCACCGCCGGCAATACGGCAGGCGTCGTCTTCGGCATGGCGGTCCTGTTCGTGTTCCTCGTCCTTGCCGCGCAGTACGAAAGCCTGACCTTGCCACTGGCGATCATCCTGATCGTGCCGATGTGTCTTCTCGCAGCGATGCTGGGCGTCAACTTCAGGGGCATGGACAACAATATCCTCACCCAGATCGGCCTTGTTGTGCTGATCGCGCTGTCGGCGAAGAACGCGATCCTCGTGGTCGAATTCGCCAAGCAGGCCGAAGACGAACGCGGCATGTCTCCGGTGGAGGCCGCCATCTACGCCGCCCGGACCCGTCTGCGCCCGATCCTGATGACCAGCTTCGCGTTCATCCTGGGCGCCGTGCCTCTGGTTATCGCGGAAGGCGCCGGTTCCGAGCTTCGCCAGGCGCTGGGCACAGCGGTGTTCTTCGGCATGGCGGGCGTCACCGGGTTCGGCCTGCTGTTCACGCCGACCTTCTACGTCGTGTGCCGCAATCTTGCCGAAAGGCTCGGCGGCCGCCGCGGCCCGAACCATCACGCCAGCCACGCGCTGCAGCCGGCGGAATGATCCTGGCAGTCCAGGGTAGGCGGGATCGAACCTGCCGACCCTGGACTTGCCAAGGACCGCAAAATTCACACCGCCGCCAGTCGCGGCGAATGACAGGATATCTTCGATGATGACGAAGACCATCGCGGCCTTGCTGGCCGCAACCGCCCTTTCCGCCTGCGCGGTGGGCCCCGACCATGTCGCGCCTACCCCGCCCCCGTCCGCCGAGGCGCCTTTCGTGGGCATGCAGTCCGCCGAAGTGACCGCCGGCGCACCCGTGGCGCAGTGGTGGCACCTCTACAACGACACCGTGCTCGACGGCCTCGTCACCGACGCGCTACGCGCCAACACCGATCTGCGCATCGCGCTGGCCCGGATAGAGCGCGCCCGTGCTTCCCTGCGCGGATCGCGATCGGACGCACTGCCCAGCACCACCATCGACGCCACCGGCACCTATGGCCGCGCCTCGGAAAGCCAGGTCCTGCCCGGCTATGACCGCGAAGGCCGCCGCGTCGATGGCGGCCTCTCGGTCGGTTACGAGCTGGACCTGTTCGGCCGCGTAAAGCGCGGGATCGAAGCCTCGCGCGCCGATCTCGGCGCTGCGCAGGAGGATGCCGACGCCGTTCGGGTGACCGTGGTGGCGGATACAGTGCGCGCCTATGTCGACGCCACCAGCGCAGGCGAACAGATCGACGTCGCCGAACGCACGGTGGACCTGCTCGCCCGATCGGAGCGGATCACCAATGCCCGTTTCGAGCGCGGACTCAACCAGAAGCTCGACGTGATCCGCACCATCCAACTGCGCGAGGCTCAGGCCGCCGCGATCCCCGCGCTGGAGGCACGCCGGGACGCAGCCCTGTTCCGCATCGCGGTGCTCACCGGCCGAACCCCGCAGGACCTGCCCGATGCGGTGATCGCCCGCACCACCACACCCAATGTCGGCCAGCCCATCCCGGTGGGCGACGGCGCCACGCTGCTGTCACGCCGTCCCGACGTGAAGGCCGCCGAGCGCCGCCTCGCCGCCGATACCGCGCGTATCGGCGTAGCCACGGCAGACCTCTATCCGCGCATCACGCTGGGCGGCTCGGTAGGCACCACGGCCGTGGGCGCCACCGAAGTGTTCGGTGGCGGCCCGCTGCGCTGGCTGCTGGGGCCGATGATATCGTGGGCCTTCCCCAACCAGGAAGCGATCCGCGCGCGTATCGGCGGCGCCAGGGCAGACGCCAAGGCGGACCTCGCCACTTTCGACGGCGCCGTTCTGCGTGCGCTGGGGGAAACGGAAACCGCGCTTTCGGCCTACCGCAACGCGCTGCTGCGCAAGGAGCGCCTCTCCGCATCACGCGATGCCGCCAGCCGCGCCGCGAACGTAGGCTTGGCCCGCCAGAGCCGGGGCGAAATCGACGCACTCGCCGTGCTGGACGCCCAGCGCACCCTGGCGCAAGCCGAAGCGGACTCCGCCGCCGCAACCCGCGACGTGGCTTTTGCCCAGGTCGACCTGTTCCGTGCACTGGGCGGCACATGGCAGGACGCTCCGGCAACCTGACCGGCAAACGTCGTCCGATCAGGGTGCTCGAGTGTACGGATAGCGGCGAGCTGCTGTTGCAGCAGTGGCGATCACTGTTGAGGCCGCTGATCGATGATCAGGACACGGAAAAGCCCTGGCGGGTTTGCCTTGCCAGAGATGCGCGGCTGGCAAGGCAAACCCGCGCCGCGGGCTGTTGGAGCAGCCCGCGCGCAAGGTAGATCAGGCAGGCGCCCGCAGCGAAGCATTGGCCTTTTCTACAAGGACGCGCAGGTCCTGCTGCTCTGCATCGGTCAGGTCCGTCAGCGGCAGGCGCACCGGACCGGCAGGGCGGCCGATCACATTCATGCCCGCCTTGACGATCGAGACGGCATAGCCCGCATTGCGGTTGCGAATGGCAATGTAGGGCAGCACGAAATCGCTCAGCTGGGCCATAACCGCAGCCTTGTCGCGCGCGCGCACGGCCTTGTAAAAGCCCAGCGCCCATTCCGGCATGAAGTTGAAGATCGCTGAGGAATAAGTCGTCACGCCCATCTCCAGATAGGCCGGGGCGAACGTTTCGGCGGTGGGCAGGCCGCCGATGTAGGTCAGCCTGTCACCCATCTTGGCATAGATGCGCATCATCAGTTCGACATCGCCGATGCCGTCTTTGTAGCCGATAAGATTGGCATTGCGTTCGCAAAGCGCGGCCAGCGTATCTTCGTTGATGATCGCATTGTCGCGGTTGTAGACGATCACGCCCAGCGAGGTCGCCTTGCAGACCGCCTCGATATGCGCGGCCAGCCCTTCCTGCGTCGAATTGACGAGGTACGGCGGCAGCAGCAGGATGCCATTGGCGCCGGCCTGCTCTACGTCGCGGGCGATCCCTGTAGCGATTGCGGTGCCATAGCCGCATCCCGAAAGCACGGGCACCTTGCCGACCGCTTCCTCGACCGCAGCCTTGACCACCACCGGCACTTCCGCCGGTGTCAGCGAGAAGAATTCGCCGGTGCCGCCGGCGGCGAACAGGCCCACGACATCATAGTCGGACAGCCATGCGAGATGCTCGCGGTAGGCTCCTTCATCGAAGGCCATGTCCCGGTCGAAATGGGTGACCGGGAACGAGAGAAGGCCTGCGCCGATCCGGGCAGCCAGTTCCTGAGGCGACATCGCTAATGCTCCAATTGATCCTGTGGCACTTTGCTAGCCGTCCCGCGCCCTTGCACCCACCGCTTAGAATGGATCAATTCATGTCCACCCGGCATCGATGGAATGCGTCAGGCGGGATAACCTAGCGTCTTTCACTGAGAGCGGGCAGCATGTACGCATCGATCATGTTCGAACTGACACACTTGCGCTGCTTCGTCGTCCTGGCCGAAGAACTCCACTTCGGCCGCGCGGCAGAGCGTCTGCACATGACCCAGTCGCCGCTCAGCCGGCAGATCCAGGTGCTGGAACGTATCCTGGGGGTTGAACTGTTCAACCGCACCAGCCGCCGGGTCACGCTGACGCTGGCCGGTGAGACATTCCTCCACGAAGCGCGGCGCATCGTCCGCCTGTCCGAAAGCGCGGCGCTGGCGGCGCGGCGGGTGTGGAAAGGCGAGACGGGGCGCATCTCGATCGGCTTCACGGCGGTCTCGGGCTATGTCCTGCTGCCGCGCATCGTCAAGCGCGCGGCGGTGGAGCTGCCGGGGCTGGAACTGCAATTGCATGAACTGGTCTCTGGCGATCAGTTCGAAGCGCTGCATACCGGGCTGATCGATCTTGCGCTGGTACGTCCGCCGATAGACCGGGTGCAGTTCGATTCCGCACCGCTGCTGCTGGAAAACCTGCTTGTCGCCCTGCCCGAAGATCATCCGCTGGCAGGGCAGGAAAGTTTCGGCCCGGCAGACTTCGACGGTATCGACCTTGTCATGTATGCCCAGCGCGGCGCCGGATACTTTCACCGGTTGCTCAGCAGCCTGTTCGAGCGGGCCGGAGCGGCGCCGAACTACGTGCAGTATGTCACTCAGATCCATTCGCTGCTCGGCCTTGTGGGCGCAGCGCTGGCGCCGGGGATCGTGCCTGAAGCGGCGGCGGGACTGCATCCGCGAGGGGTTGTGTTCCGCCCGTTCGTGAGCGAGCCGGAAACGCCGGTGGAACTGCACCTTGCCTGGCGGCGCGAGAGCGAGAACCCCGCCTTACCGGCGTTCCGGGACTTGTGCCTGAAAGCGGTATCGGCGGCGTGATGTCCTCCCGTTATCTGGGAGGATAACGTTTCAAGCCATCAAGTCGGGCCACGCCAAAGTCGGCTGCTGGCTATGGCGGTTCATTTCCAGGGTAATGCGCGCGCCTGACCCCGGTTCGATTCGCAAGGCCAGATCACGGCTGCCGACAGGAATGCGCCTATCTCCCAGCCGCACCGCCTCGATCCGGTGCTCGCCGTACCCACCGCCCCGGATCACGAGCCGCCGCGCCAGAGCCGGGTTGAGGTTCACCAGCGACAGCGTCGTCGTGTTCGCGTCCAGCTTCTCCACCAGCACTGCCACGTCTTCGGGCAAGCCGGGACGCCTGCGATCGGCATCGAAATGCCGTAGCCGCGCAAACAGCAAGGTCCCGCCCTGGTTCGGCGAAGTTGGCGACCAGGGCGGGCGGGCGACGTGGATCGCCCCCATCGTCTGGTGCATCAGAGCCGTCACCGAAACCGGATTACGCTCGATCGGATTGTCGGCCAGGCGGGTCTGCGCGGTCGTCTTGTCCTCACGCACGCGGACGAGCTGCGTGCGCACACGCTCCATGTCGGCCAGCAGGGCCTGTTCGGCCCAATCCGGCGCCTTGCCGTCAAGGAACTGTGTCCACGGCGTCGGCGCCATAGCGGCGCGGTCGCTGCCCTGCATGGAGAGATACCAGATTTCGCCGGTATTGAAGCGGTAAGGGCCGGGCTTGAAGCTGTACCAGCCCTCGCTGCCGTGCATTGTCGGAGCCGACATCACGCCGTCCACCTTGCGCGAAGCCGCATTGATACGTGCGTTCTGATCGCGCCACACCTGCAGATAGCGGTCGTCTCCCGTGGCGATATAGGCGTTCATGAATCCCAGAATCGCGCGCGGGATGCGGTTGCGGTCTTCCCGCTTGCCGGTGACGGGGTTTATCGGGCTGAATCCCCAGCCGTAGGTGCCGCCATACCACTTGCCGCCCGCGCCGCCGCCGACGGTGCCATCGGGGCCGATGTTGCTGGGAAGGATGCCGTCGTTGGCCCGGGCGCGCGCTGCCCATGCCTCGACATATTCAAGCATCCAGTCGCGAAACCGGTTCTCGCCCGTCAGCATCCAGGCGTTGAAGCCCAGCGCGGTGGAGTGGAGGTTGAGCGGGTTGTCCCCCACCGTCTCGGTATATTCGCGGTAGTGTTCGAGCGTGTCTGCGTAACTGGTCTCACCGTGGACCATTTCGAAGGGCGCGGTGTCGAACGGATCGCCCGCCCAGTCGAGCATCGTTGCCGGGCGCATAAGCGGGCCGATGCTGCCGTTGAACATCGAGCGGATCAGTCGCAGCTTGGGATCGTAGTTGGCCGCGATGGGATCGCGCCCGGTGTAGAAATCCGCGAAACGGCGCGCGCGCTCGATCAGCTTGCGGTCGCCGGGCGTGCACAGACCGAGCTGGTTGAAGGTGGTCAGGCCTTCGGAGATGTGTTGCCAATCCATCTGGGGCGGAAATTCGCGAACGTACATGCCATTTCGGCCCATCGGCACGTCACGCGTTCTGGCTCGCGAATACTGCGCGAAATGCGCTTCCTGCACTGCGCGGGCCAGCTGGAGGATATGGTCGCCCCCGCCCATCAGGTAGAGATAGGGCCAGTCGTTCACTGCCTCAATGGCATCGTCCGGGCCATCGTTGGCACCCCAACGCAGGAATGCCTCGATCTCGTGCTTCTGGTTGAAGTAGCGGTCGTGGAACGCCTGCGCGGCGTCGCCCTGCATGGCGATCAGGTGGCGCTGCAGCACAGCCCAGCGCGGCGCCGCCATCGGCGTGTCGATGGCGATCTCGGGCGCCTTGCGGGCCTCGGCGGCAAGGCCCGGCACCGCAGCGGTCAGCGCAACGATACCGCTGCCGGCAAGGAGGGAGCGTCGGTCGAAATTCATGGCACCAGCTCCAGGCGTTCCAGCTTCTGCACTATGAAGAAGTAGGCGACGATGGTCAGCAGGCAATGCGCGCCGACAAAGACCAGCGCGGTATCGAACGACCCGGCATTGGCGACCAGCACGCCTACAACAATGGGGGTGACGATACCCGCTGCGTTGCCGAACGTATTGAACACGCCCCCGGCCAGCCCTGCCAGCTTGCGGGGCGCGACATCGGACATCACCGCCCAGCCGAGCGAGGCCACGCCTTTGCCGAAGAACGCCAAAGACATCAGCAGGATAACGCCCCAGCGGCTCTCGACATAGGCGGCGGCCATGATGAGGCTGGCCAGCAGCATCCCGCCCAGCAGGGGCGCCTTGCGCGCCAGCGTGATCGACCCGGTCCGCGCGAGAATTTTGTCAGATACAACGCCCCCCGCAACCCCGCCGACGAAGCCGCACAGGGCCGGTACGGCGGCCACGAAGCCCGCTTCCAGAATGTCGAACCCGCGATCCTTGACGAGGTAGATCGGAAACCACGTCACGAAGAAATAGGTCAGCACGTTGATGCAGTATTGGCCCAGATAGATGCCGATCATCATCCGGTTCGCAAGCAACTGGCGCACATTGTTCCAGGTAAAGGTCGGATCGCCGCGCTTGCCCTTATGGCTATCGAGTTCGACCAGCCCGCCGCCTTCGCGAATAAGGTCGATCTCGGCCCGGTTGGCCCACTTGTGCCTGACGGGATCACGAATGAACGCGGCGAAGGCGAGCATCGCCATCAGGCCCAGTCCGCCCATCACGAAGAATACTGCCCTCCAGCCGAAGGTATGGACCACCCAGCCCATCAGCGGCGCAAAGGCAACCAGCGAGAAATACTGCGCGGAATTGAAGATCGCCGATGCCGTGCCCCGCTCCCTCGCAGGGAACCAGGCGGTGACGATGCGGGCGTTGCCGGGAAAAGAGGGCGCTTCGCATAGCCCCACCAGAAAGCGCAGCACGAAAAGCTGCGCGACCACGGCTGCTCCGGTCAGGAAGCCCGCAAAGCCCTGGATCGCAGTGAAGATCGACCATGTACCGATCGCGGCGATGTAAACCGGCCGCGTCCCGAAACGATCGAGCAGCAACCCGCCCGGAATCTGAGCCGCAGCATAGGCCCATGCGAATGCGGAGAGAATGAACCCGGTTTCGATCGCCCCCAGCCCCAACTCATCCGAAGCCGAGGCACCGGCAATCGAAAAGGTCGAGCGGTCCGCGTAGTTCAGCGAGGTGATGACGAAGACCAGAGCGATAATCAAAAACCGGACGCGCGTGGGTTTGGCGGTACTGGCGGGCGGGACGGCAATTTCGGCTCTGCTTGACACGTCCAACTCTCCCTTGCCCCATTTACGGGCTTATCCTTCGTCCAGACTAGGCGAGCGACGGGCGCCCCATCCATGCCGCAATTGAACTCGATCAATGCCGGCTGCGCATCATACATCGCACAGCCCGCCGGGTGAACGAACTTCGCCCCGGCCTGAAGCGCGCCGCGCCCGTCAATTTGCCCTTTCAACCACCCCATACTGCAACCGATGCTGCGCGTGCATCGATCGTGCCCCTTTTCGCGGACGAAGCAATGAACGACTGCGCCTATCGTCCTAACATCAAATTCACGGTTGCTGACACCGGTATCACGCTTACTGATAAAGCAGAGCCGGGGAAGCTCAACGATAACGGCGCACTTCAATGTGCCGGGTCGAACAAAAGGGGAGGATAACAATGAAGTCTTCAAAGGTACTTCGTCGCCGCCTGGCGCGCAGCGCTTCCATCACGGTACTGGCGATCGCCTGTGTTTCCCCGGCGATCGCGCAGGATGGCCAGGCTGACACCCTGGGCGGTGCCAGCCCCGCCGACATCATCGTCACCGGCTTTCGCAACTCGGTCCAGACCGCGCAGGCGGAAAAGCGCGAAGCAACCGGCGCGGTCGATGTCATCAAGGCCGAAGACATCGCCAAGTTCCCGGACAATAACCTCGCAGAGTCCCTTCAGCGTATTCCCGGCGTCGCAATCTCGCGAGAGGGCGGCGAAGGGCGCAGCATCTCCGTGCGCGGCCTTGGCCCTGAGTATACCCGCGTGCGCATCAACGGCATGGAAGCGGTCGCCACGACGGGCGGCTCCGATGCCGGCGGCGGCGTCAACCGTGGCCGCGGGTTCGATTTCAACGTCTTCGCATCCGAACTGTTCAACTCGCTGACCGTGCGCAAGACCGCCTCGGCCTCGGTGGAAGAAGGCTCGCTGGGCGCCACGGTAGACCTTCAGGCGGCCCGCCCGCTGGATTACAAGGACAACTTCGTGATCGCCGGATCGGCCCGCGCCGGCTACAACGACCTATCGAAAGCGTGGGACCCGCGCTTTGCCGGACTGGTAAGCTGGCAGAACGACAGCGGCACTTTCGGCGTGCTCGCCTCGGGCGCCTATTCCACCCGCACCATCAAGGAAACCGGCCACTCCACCGTGCGCTGGAGCCCGGCGGGCGTCAACGGCGGGTTCAACGCCGCCTCCACCCTGCCCGGTTATACCGCCGCCCAGATCAACACCGCACCTGCGGCAGACGGCTCCAACTGGGACAGCCTGATCTACCACCCGCGCATCCCGCGCTACGATACCTGGACCAACGATATCAAGCGCCTGGGGTTAACCGGCGCAGTCCAGTGGAAACCTTCGGATCGCACCGAAATCACCGTCGAGGGGCTCTATTCGAAGTCCGAGACGAAGCGTCAGGAAAACTACATCGAGGCGCTGTCGTTCAGCCGCACCGGGGCGTCTGGCAAGTCGCAGACGATCATCCGCGACGGCGAAGTCAACGACCAGAACGAGCTGGTCTACGGCGTGTTCGATGATGTCGACATGCGCATCGAATCGCGCCACGACGAATTCAGCACCACGTTCTATCAGGTCAATTCGGAACTGAAGCAGGAACTGTCCGACACTTTCCGCGTCAATGGCTATGTCGGCTATTCCAAGTCCAAATTCGACAGTCCGGTCCAGACCACCGTGGTACTTGACCGCCTGAACTCAGACGGCTTCAGCTGGGACTACCGCGACAACGACCGCTCGCCGACGATCAACTGGGGCTTCGACCCCAACAATCCGGCAAGCTGGTCGTTCATCAACGGCACATCCGACGTGCGCATCCGCCAGAACGAAGTCACCAACGACTACCTCTCGACCAAGCTCGGCGGGCAATGGGATCTGGCCGAAGGGTTCAAGCTGTCGTTCGGCGGTGAATATCGCCGCTTCCGCTACGATACCTTCGAATCCCGCCGTTTCGTCGCCGAAACCTCCTCGGGCACGCTGACCCCTGCACAGGTTGCAGCACTGACCACGCCTTTCAACGGCGTGACCGGCGATCCGGCTTATGGCGGCTACGTCATCCCGAACCTGCAGGGCTTCGTCGATACGCTGAACATCTACTGCAACTGCGTGACCGATATCAACGGACGCGCCGTGGACTTCCGCGTCAACGACCGCGACGTCGCCGGATCCAACCCCAACGCTACCGCCGCCAGTAACACCGGCAACATCAAGGAAGTCGACAAGGCGCTGTGGTTCCAGGTGGACTTCGAGCAGGAGTTCGGCGGCATCACCATCCGCGGCGATGCGGGTATGCGTTACGTCAAGACGCAGCAGACCTCGTTCGGCTATGGCCTTGCCAGCGGCGTAGCCACGCCGATCACGGTCAAGCGCAGCTATGAGAACTGGCTACCTTCGATGAACCTGGTGGCGGAATTCTCTCCCGAATTCCTCGTCCGCTTCGGCGCCGCGCAGGTCATTACCCGTCCGGGGCTGGGCGCGCTTTCCCCCGGCGGCAACCTGATATTGCAGGCCGCGAACCAGGTGTTCAACCAAGGCAACCCCTACCTGAACCCCACCGAGGCGTTCAACCTCGACCTTTCGGCCGAATGGTACTTTGCCCCCGGATCGCTGCTGGGCGTCAGCCTTTTCCAGAAGGACATCGGCTCGCTGAGCGGCACCCAGATCTCGACACTGGTGCCGTTCAACCAGCTCGGCTTCCCGCTGAACCTGGCGACCGATCAGGGCCTTGCCCCCGACGTCCCGGTTACCGTGCGCCGCACGATCAACGGCGACGGCGGCAAGCTCAAGGGCTTCGAAGTCAACTACCAGCACCAGCTCGATTTCCTGCCCGGTATCTTCAGCAACCTGGGCATCCTGGCGAACTATACGTACGTCAAGGCAGACCTGAAGTATCCAGGCCCCGGCGGTATCGGTGTGGTCACCGGCCCGCTCACCAACTTGTCCAAGCACACCGCCAACGGCACCTTGTTCTACGAAGACAAGCTGCTCTCCCTTCGCGGTTCGGTATCCTACCGTTCGGGCTATGTGGAATCTTTCGGCGGCGGCGCACGCGACCAGAACACCGAGGAAGGCGTCAACAGCGCGATCAATGTCGACGCTTCGATCGGCGTGAACATCACCGATGCCCTCACCCTTACCATCGAAGGCAACAACCTCACCAACGAGCGCAAGGACCAGTACATCGACAAGGATAACCGCGTCGTGCTGAACCACACCTTCGGGCGCCAGTTTTACTTCGGCGTGCGTTTCAAGTACTGACGGCTGACCCCGGCCCTGCACACAGCGCAGGGCCGGGGTCCTTTTTCCTGGACCAGAGAATGAGACATAACGGCCGAAACTCTTCGTCGATGCGAGTGTAGCCAAGCAATCCAGGTCACCCTGGGTTGCTTGGCTACACTCGCATCGACGAGACAACCGGGAGAGACGCAGCGTGACCAAAGGCTTTGAATTCAGCCGCCGCTCTATGATTGCGGGGAGTGCCCTGTTGCTGGGCGCTGGCGCCCCGGCGCTGGCCAAGGAAATGGTCGCTCCGCCAAAGCGTCCCCCTTTCCCCATCGAGGACGACAACGGCCGCCCGGTCGATCCGCCGCCGCCCGGCTATTACGATGTCGCGCGGCGCAGCGGTCCCGGCCTGCCCGTCACCCCTGAAACCGAGCGCGGCGGCTGGGTGACCAGCGAAGCGGCGGTGGACCGCAAGGGCGTGCGCTACAAAGGCCCCGGCCCGGCGCCGGCGAACCTGCTGCCCTGGGCCAATTCGGACTCGGCACGCGTGGTTACGCAGGGCCTGATCCCGCCGGTCAAGCCGCTGCTGCACCTGCACCTTCGCGACACCATCGTGTGCCTTGGCGGCGACGGTAATTACTACATGACCGGCTCCACCGGCGATGACATCTGGAAGGCCAACGACGGCGTCGAACTCTGGCGCTCGCCCGATCTCAAGCAGTGGGACTACCTTGGCCTGGTCTGGAGCATCGAGCGGGACGGCGTCTGGGAAAAGCAGTGGTCGGTGCGCAAGGGCGACTACTTCCGGGCCGTATGGGCGCCGGAAATCCACTTCATCAACGGCAACTACTACATCTGCCAATCGATCAGCCGCTCCGGCATTGCCGTGCTGCGCAGCACGACGGGCAAGGCGGAAGGCCCTTACGTCCACGCCTTTTCGCCGGACAAACCCTTGCGTAACGGCATCGACGCCACCCTGTTCGGCGATGACGACGGCGCGGTCTACCTGACTTATGCCGGGGCATTCGAGATGGTGCGCCTTAAACCGGACCTCTCCGGCTACGACGGCGACTGGCAGCCGATCACCCTGGAAAACCCCGACCCGGACCCCGCGCATCACAACAAGAAGTGCGTGCACCGGGGTTTCAAGGACATCGGCTTCGAAGGTGCGACGATGTTCAAGCACGATGGCACGTATTACCTCGGCGCCGTCGACCGCTTCGTGAACAACCGCTATTCCTTCGCGCTGGCGACTTCGGACAAGCCCTTTGGCCCCTACCGCGACCGCTACGAAAGCGTGGCCTGCGGCGGCGGCGGCAACATCTTCAAGGACAAGGAAGGCCGCTGGTGGTGCACCATCTTCGGCAACGACGACGAAGCCCCGTTCCGCGAGAAGCCCGGCATCGTCCCCGCCCGCATGGACGAAAAGGGCCGGCTAGTGGCCGATTTTGCGCCGCGCGAGGTTTGAGATTCTAGGCTTTCCTTCTCACCCCAGGCAAAACGAAACGACCCGGGGCAGTTCCGCACTGCCCCGGGTCGTTTCGTTTTGCCTGGGGTGAGGGTCAAGAAGTCCCCAGCGGCAACGGGGGAACCTACCCGCTGCCGCCAGTGAATTACCGCTGCGACACATCCTCGATCCGCACCGGCGCAAGGCGCGGGCTGAGGACATGCACCACCAGCAAGGCCAACAGGTAAGCACTCGCGCAAATCGCGAAAAGCACCTCGTAGCTATGCGTGGCGTCGAGAATATAGCCGGCGAACAGCGCCATGCCCATGCCGCCGAAGGCGCCCACGGTGCCACCGATACCGACTACCGAGCCTACAGCACCGCGCGGAAATACATCCGACGGCAGGGTGTAGAGGTTCGCGGAAAACGCCTGATGCGCCGCCGTGGCAAGTCCGATCACCAGCACCGCCATCCAGACGTTGTCGATCCCCTGCACAAACCAGATCGGCAGCACGCAAATGGCGCAGATCAGCATCGTCACCTTGCGCGCGAAATTTGGCGTGCGGCCGCCCTTGATGAGCTTCGAGGATAGCCAACCACCCGCCACACTGCCCAGATCCGAAATCAGGTAGATCGCCGCCAGCGGCAGGCCGAAGGTCTTGAGGTCAAGATCGTAGCGGTCGAACAGGTAGCCCGGCAGCCAGAACAGAAAGAACCACCAGATCGGGTCGATCATGAACTTGCCGAGCGCATAAGCCCAGGTTTCCTTGACCGTGAGCAGACGCCCCCAACCGATCTTCTCTACCGGATCGGCCGGGTCCTGGCGAATCCAGGCAAGTTCGCCGGGCGTGACACGGGCGTGCTCGGTGGGATGGCGGTAAACCATCCACCACACCGCCAGCCAGATAATACCGAACAGGCCGGTGACGAAGAAGGCCATGCGCCAGTCGAACCACAGTACCAGCAGCGGCACCAGCAGCGGGGTTATGATGGCGCCGACATTGGCCCCGGCGTTGAACACGCCAATGGCGAAAGCGCGCTCCTTCTGAGGGAACCAGTCGGTCACGGCGCGGATGCCGGCCGGGAAGTTACCCGATTCGCCGATACCCAGGCCAAAGCGCGCCAGCGCGAACGAGATCATGCCGGTGGCGAAACCATGCGCCATGTGGCTGATGGTCCAGATCACGATGGCGATCGTGTAACCCAGCCTTGCGCCCAGCGCATCGACCACCTTGCCGAATGACAGGTAGCCGATCGCATAGGCCACCTGGAACCAGAACACGATGCCCGCAAAGTCGGTTTCGGACCAATGGAACTCGGCAGCAAGCGTGGGCTTGAGCACACCGATCATTTGCCGGTCGATATAGTTGATCGCTGTGGCCGCAAACAGCAACGCCACCACGACCCAGCGATAGCGCCCTACCTTGTCTCCGGCTTTGATCGCGCCGCCTGTTTCCGCACCCATTTCCCAACTCCCGTAACGGCGGCCTTGTTATCCTGCCGTGCTCGTATTCTTTCTCAGGCCGGCGTCACCGCCACGATGCCGCAAGCGACAGTCCCCTGCCCCTCGAAAGTGGCAAGCACCTGTTCTCCGGGCACCACCGGGTGGACGCCCGTGACCGCACCTGTGGATACCCACGTCCCCCCGCTGCAGTCGATACCGCGCGCGGCAAGATTGCCCAGCAGGAAACGCACCGCGCCCAGCGGCCCGTCGAGCATGGCGGCAGTGGTGTTTTCCCCCGCAACAGACCCATCGATCTCGAGGCGGACGAGGACACTGGCGAAGTCGATGGTTTCCCACCCGGCCAACACCGGCCCGACGACCAGACCATAATTGTTGCCATAGTCCGACACCGTTACCGGCGGCCCATCTGCGTTGATGCCCGGATAAGGCGAACTCGCGACTTCGATGCCCAGATGCACTGCGTCGAGGACGGCGCGCGTGGCATCATCGTCCTGCGGGACTGTGCCATCCCACCCGGCAGCGACGTGCAGCAGGAACTCCGCCTCCGCCGCAGCAAAACCCTCGGCGAAAACCGGCATCGCGGGCGTTTCACCCACGCCTACCCTCACCACGCTGTCCGTGAAAATTGGCCCCGCGAGGCGGTTGCTGCCAAGGCGCTCATCCTCAGGCGGATTGATCTTGCCGACCTTCCATCCCGCGATCTCGCGGCCGTCGATGGCGATGGCGAAATCCTGGATCGTATAGGCACCGCCCAAGTCGGCAGGTGCTTCTCCGGGGTAGGACGCCAGCGCGCGCTTTTCACGCCGGGCCGCTACGAAAGCCTCGGCCACTGCTTTTGCCGTATCAGTCAAACCAATCCCCATACTCAACCGCATCGCCGTCCCGATCTACCATTAAGTCCCTGATGGACACCGGTGTCAAACAGAACCCGATCGCTTCCCGCAAAACTTCCGGAGATTACTCTCAGGATCGATTACCGCAGGCGAACCTCGCCCGGCGCTATCCCGGAGGCGGGAATCGGGGCTGTCAAAGAACCCGATAGGCGCACGCTCCATAGAATGGTAACCGGTGTCATCTTGCCTTTTGGCTCACCCGAAGGCAAGTCGGAAAATCGCGCACAACGCGAGTTCAAAAGGACGCCGTATGGCCAAAGGGCAGAAACCTACCATCAACGACGTCGCGCGCCTCTCGGGTGTGTCGAAGAAGACGGTAAGCCGGGTCATAAACAAATCGCCGTTGCTCAACCAGGCCACGCGCGAGAAGGTCGAAGCGGTCATTGCCGAACTGGAATATGTGCCCAATCCGCAGGCCCGCGCACTGGCGCTACGGCGCAATTTCCTGATCGGCCTGATCCACGACAACCCGAACGCGCAGATGGTGCTCGGCGTGCAGGAGGGTATTCTCGACACCATCCGCAACACCGAATTCGCGCTGGTTGTGCGTCCGGTGGACCGTCATTCCCCTTCGATGGTCGAGGATATTCGGGGCTTTATCGAACAACAGCGACTCTACGGCGTCATGCTGCTGCCGCCGATTTCCGAGAATGACGAACTGGCGCAGGCTTGCCGCGATCTGGGTTGTACTGTGGTACGCATGGGCTCGGCGCGGCTGGACGACGACGCCCATCTCGTCGCCTCGAACGACCGGCAGGCGGTGAGCGACGCCGTCGCCTGGCTGGCCCAGATGGGCCACAAGCGCATCGGCTTCGTAGCCGGACCCGAAGGATTCCTTTCGGCCCGCGAACGCGAACTGGGCTTTGCCGAAGGGATGGCGCGCGCCGGGCTCAAGCCCGATGCGAAGATCGCTGCGCGCGGCAACTACCGTTTCGAATCGGGCCTTGCTGCCGGACAGAAACTGCTTTCCGCCAAGTCTCCGCCTTCCGCGATCTTCTCCAGCAACGATGAAATGGCCGCCGGCGTCCTCCACGCAGCGCGCGAACGCGGGATGAGCGTGCCTGAAGACCTGTCGATCATCGGATTCGATGATACCGCGATTGCCGCACATATCTGGCCCCCCCTTACCACCGTGCGCTGGCCGATCCGCGCCATGGCGGCCACTGCGGCCGCCAAGCTGACGCGCCCGGAAACGGCAGCCGCCGAACCCTCGTTCTTCCTCTCGGATCTGGTTCGCCGCGCCTCCGCGATCGAATATCTGCCCTGAAGAATTTTCCCGTCAGGCAAAGAAAGCCAATCACCGTCCAGAAGCGTTGACACCGGTTACCTAATGCGGATACCAATGCCGCCGAGAGCTTAACGGGAGAGTTCCAAGTGTTCTGCAAAACCTATCACGCCACCCATCCGGACATGATGGAATGCGTCTCCAACGAGGAGCTGCGCGACCGCTACCTCGTCACAGGCATGTTCAAGGACGGTGAAGTCAACCTCAACTACTCGCACAACGAGCGTTTCATCATCGGCGGCGCGGTTCCGGGTGCGACCCCGCTTCCCCTGCCGCTGCAGACCGTTCCGAAAAGCGCGGAAGGCAAGTCCTTCTTCGAGCGCCGCGAAGCCGGCATCACCAACATCGGCGGACCGGGCGCGATCACCGTCGACGGCCAGCGCTTCGAGATGAAGAACAAGGAATGCCTCTACGTGCCGATGGGCACCAATGAGGTGATCTTCGAAGGCCAGGGTTCGCGTTTCTACATCGCGTCGGTCCCGGCCCACAAGGCGCTGCCGATCAAGCACATCACGCTGGACCAGGCCAACCCGCTGGCACGCGGCGACCTTGCCAATTCGAACCAGCGCACGATCTACCAGCTGGTGATCCCCGGCGTCTGCGAAAGCGCCCAGCTGCTGCTTGGCCTGACCGTGCTGGAAGAAGGCTCGGTATGGAACACCATGCCTCCGCACCTTCATGATCGCCGCAGCGAAATCTATCTCTACTTCGAACTGCCCGAAGAGAACGACCGCATCTTCCACTACATGGGCGAGCCGGACCAGATGCGCCACATCGTCATCGCTAACGAAGAAGCCGTCATCAGCCCGCCGTGGTCGATCCACATGGGTTCGGGCACCAAGAAGTACGCGTTCATCTGGGCCATGGGCGGGGAAAACCTCGACTATACCGACATGAACGTTCTCGACATCTGCCAGCTGCAGTAGTCCGATGGCAATCTCCTTCAGCCTCGAAGGCAAGTCTGCCCTGGTCACCGGTGCCAACACCGGGATCGGGCAGGCGATTGCCGTGGCGCTCGCACAGGCGGGCGCCGACGTTGCGGTGGCCGGCCGCTCCGAACCTACCGAGACACTCGACCTGATCGCACAGACCGGCCGCAAGGCCGTCAACATCAAGGCCGACCTCTCCAGCATCGAGCCCGTCCAGCGCATCATCGCCGAAGCCGTCGCCGGTCTCGGCAAGCTGGACGTGCTGGTCAACAATGCCGGCATCATCCGCCGCGACGACCTGCTCCAGTTCTCGGAAGATGACTGGGACGCGGTGATGGACACCAACCTCAAGACGCTGTTCTTCCTGAGCCAGGCCGCCGCAAAGGGCATGGTCGAACAGGGAAGCGGCAAGATCGTCAACATCGCCTCGCTGCTCACCTTTCAAGGCGGCATCCGGGTGCCCAGCTATGCCGCGGCCAAGTCCGGCGTCAGCGGCGTGACCAAGGCGATGGCCAACGAACTGGCGCCCAAGGGCGTACAGGTCAACGCGGTCGCGCCGGGCTATATCTCGACTAACAATACAGCCGCGCTTCAGGGCGACGAGACTCGCAATCGCCAGATTCTCGAACGTATTCCGACCGGCCGCTGGGGCAACCCGGACGACATCGCCGGCGCGGCAGTGTTCCTGGCCTCCCCCGCCTCGAACTACGTGACGGGCCATGTACTGGCCGTCGACGGCGGCTGGCTGGCGCGCTGACATGACCGGGCATGTCCTGTGCTTCGGCGAAGTGCTGCTGCGCTTCGCCACCCCCGCCGCCCGCCTTACCGTGCAGTGCGACGCGCTGGACATGGTGGTGGGCGGCGCGGAGGCCAATGTCGGCGCTGGCCTTGCCTCGCTCGGCCACGGCGTGAAGATGCTGACGCGGCTGCCTTCCAGCCCGCTCGGCGACAAGGCCCGCGCGGCATTGGCCGGTGCCGGGATCGACACCGCTCACATCGTCCGCGCACCGGGCCGCATGGGGCTCTATTTTCTGGAGACCGGCGCAGGGCTCAGGCCATCGTCGATCACTTATGACCGCGTGGGCAGCGTGTTCGCAAATTCCGCGCCCGGCGAGTTCGACTTCGCTTCCGCGCTTGCGGGCGCCCGGTTGCTGCATCTGTCGGGGATCACCCCGGCGCTTGGCCCCGGCGGCGTTGCGCTGGCGCAGGCTGCCGTTGCTGCGGCCAATGCTGCAGGCGTGCCGATCTGCTTCGACGGCAATTACCGCGCGCTGTTGTGGGATGCGTGGGACAGCGATCCGCGCAGTATCCTGACCGACCTCATGCAATCGGCAACGGTCATGATCGGCAACCACCGCGACATCTCGCTGCTGCTGGGCAAGCCATTTTCCGGCGATGGGTCCGAGCGCCGCCGCGAAGCCGCGCTGGCCGCTTTCGAGGCCTTTCCCAAGCTGCAGCTGATCGCCTCCACCGCGCGGCACATCGTGAACTCGGGCCACCACCGCATCGCCGCCCGCATCGACGCGCGCGACGCCGCGCACCAGACCGCCGAAGTGGACGTCACCGCCATCGTCGACCGCATCGGCACCGGTGATGCTTTTGCTGCAGGCGTGCTGCACAAGTGGCTGGAAGGCGCGGACATCGTCGCCACGGCGCAGGCGGGCCTCGCCTACACCGTCCTCAAGCACACCCAGCCCGGCGACATATGCCTGATCGGGCGAGCGGAACTCGAAGGCTTCTCCGCCAGCGGGGGCGACGTAAGGCGTTAAACGCCAAGGATGCACGGGAGGATCATATCATGAGCGGCACCGATGCCGGGATCACCCGGCGCACCCTCGTCAAATCCGCTGCCGTACTGGCTACCGCCGCGCCTGCACCGCTCTTGGCGCGCAGCCCTAAACTTCCGCGCGTGGGTCGCTATGCCGGGCTGGTCGAGGACGGCGTCCTCGCCTTCAAGGGCATCCGCTACGGCCGCGCGGCGCGGTTTGTCCGCGCTGTCGCCGAGCCATGGGACGGCCATGCTCTCGCCGCCGACAAGTTCGGCCCGATCTGTCCGCAGCGTGCCATGGGTGAGGAGCCGCAATCGGAAGACTGCCTGTTCCTCAACGTCTGGACACCCGAGGCGAACCCGCGCGCAGGCCGGGCGGTAATGGTCTATTTCCACGGCGGCGCCTACACCACCGGTTCGGTCACCGACCCGCTCACTCACGGCGCCAAACTCGCCGCTGATGGCGATGTGGTGGTGGTGACGGTCAACCACCGGCTCAACGCGCTTGGCTATGCCTGGCTCAAGCCTTTTGGCGCGCGCTATGCCGATAGCGGGAACCTTGGCCAACTGGACCTGATCCTGGCCCTGCAATGGGTGGCCGATCACATTGCAGCATTCGGCGGCGATCCTGCGCGCATCATGGTCTTCGGCCAATCGGGCGGCGGGGCCAAGATCGCCACCCTGATGGCCATGCCCGCCGCAAAAGGCCTGTTCCATTCCGCCGCCACGATGAGCGGGCAGCAAGTGCAGGCAAGCGGCCCGGCCCATGCGTGGAGCCGCACACTGGCGCTGATGGCCGCGCTAAAACTGGCGCCGGGCGATGTCGATGGTCTGCGTACCATGCCGGTCGAGCGGTTGATGGACGGCCTCGACGCAAGCGATCCGATCATGAGCGGCGGGATCTATTTCGGTCCCGTTCTCGACATGACCAACTTGCCGCGCCATCCATTCTGGCCGGATGCTGCGCAGCAATCGCTTGCCATACCGATGATCCTGGGCAATGTCCGCGAAGAAACCCGCGCTTTCCTGAACCCGCGCGGGCCAAAATTGCAGGGCCTGTCCTGGGAGAACATCGCGGCGCGCATCCTGCCCGAGATCAAGATCGACCTTGACCCCGTCTGGGTGGTGGAACAGTACCGCAGCCACGAACCGAATTGGTCACCCGAACAAATCTATTATGCCGCCACCACCGACGGTCGTTCATGGCCGGGGCAAGTGATCGAGGCGGACGAGCGCGCCGCTGCCGGGGCTTCCGCAACATGGGTATACCAGTTCGATCGGCCCTCACCCGTAGACCCCTTGCGCGGGGCGGCGCATACGGATGACATCCCTTATGTCTTTGGCACGCTGGCTGCCCCGGGCAGTTTTTCCGGCGTTGACCAGGCTGCGCGCAAGCTCAGCGCGGCGATGATGCGGGCGTTCACCGGCCTTGCCAAAACCGGACGACCCGGCCTGCCGGAATGGTCCGCCTATCGCCTGCCCGGCCGTGCGACGATGATGTTCGACGACACCGTGCGAGTCGAAAACGATCCTCGCCGCTGGCAGCGCGAGCTTTGGGCGACGGCGCCCTATGTCCAGCCAGGAACCTGAATTCCTGCGATTTACGAAGCCCAGGAAAAGGACCGGACGCGCAGGATCGCCCGCTGGCGAGCGCGGGATAACGCCGGGAAAAAGCACGCAAACCGAAAGGATCATCGGGTCGGCGTCGGGGCGTCCTGTGCAAGGACGCGAGGAGGGTGGCCTTTGGTGCGAACGGCCGGATGGCGGCTACGACAGCCCGGCTCGGTCCTGACGGATCGGTTCGAAACGGCCGCACGGACTCGCAAAAGCCGCCGCTTCGAGAAGGGCATCCGCGAAGCCCCCTCTTCGTGGGAGGCGGGCCGAGTGCGGAAGACCTGAATGATTGCCCCGATGAAGGGGAATCGAGAACCGATCCGGTCGGACGCTGGTGGCGTGGTCCACGGCTTGCGCTCGCGTCCGGCCCACGGCGCCGACCCGATACACCGCTAACCCTTGTACATCAGATCAGCGGATGTCGGGTCATATAACCTATACGGTTATATTTGTCAACACCATTGCTCACTCACGGCGTCTTGGCCGGGTTGGGATACGCGATCACCAGCGCCAGTGGCTTTGCACCCTTCTGCCAAATGCCGACCACCGCACCGCGATAGAGATAGGCCGCCATCCCCGGCCTGAGCGCGGCGCGCTTGCCATCCGAGACGACTTCCCCCTCTCCGGCCGTGACGTAATAAACCTCGTCATGGTCGATGGGGTGTTCGCCGATTGCTGCGCCCTTGTGCAGGACGCGGCGACGAAATTCCATCGCGCGCGGTGCGGGCGCAGCATCGGAGATGCGATAGGCGGTGCTCATCCCGATCGCGCCGTGCGGAGGAGCTTCCTCGCGCACGGTATCACGCTCGTCGATGATAGCCATGGGCGGCGCTGCCGCCGCGAGCAGCAGCAGCGCCGCGATCACTTCGCCGGCTCCTGACGCATGGCCTTGTCACGCTCGGAAAGTTTTTCCTGCGCGCCGGCCTTCTGGCCCGGATAGCGACCGGACTTCGGCGTCATTGCGCCCATGTTCCAATCCTTTTCGACGAACGCCGCCCGAGTCGGCGCCGGGTGCGGATAACCGCCGACGACCTTCTCATCGTCGATGATCGCGCCGCGTCCTTCGGCCACGAAGAACAGCACGCGGATGTCATCGGGCGCACGGTCCCACGGGCGCGCGCCGACCGACGCCATCAGGTCGGTTTCAAGATCGGCGGCGGGCCGGATGACGAACCCGTCCAGCGATGACATCGGCGCCGTTTTCTCGATCAATTTCGCCTTGGTGACGCCGTAACGGCCGAACATCGGCCCCGGATTGCCCCATTTGTCGACGGCGATGTTATCCCGTCCGTAGTAGGCAAGGTCCCCGTCGCCGCCGAGCGCCAGGAACGGCAGGCCCGGCGCGGTGGAGTTGCCCGCGCGCATCACGTTGCCAACCGCCGTGATCTCGCCGGTGACGTAATCATGTCCTGCCCATTCCAGGCCCATGAGGTTGTAGTGCACCGCGCGTTCGCCGGGATCGTAGATCATGTTGTTGATCATAAGCGCCTGCGCGCCGCCCTTTATCAGCGGCGAACGCTCCATGTTGTGCGCCCACAGGTTGCGGTAGAAAGTGATGGCGGTGGCGTTGTCGTGGATCAGCGACCCCTTCGAATGCTCACCCTTGGGGTGGCTGGCGTCGGCAAGTCCCTCGGCCAGCAGGTTTTCGCGGAACAGCACGTCGTGGCTGGTGGCCTGGCGCCATTCCTTGACCGTCTTGCCTTCGAAGCGCGGGCCAGAGGCGGACATGTTCTCGTCGATCGCCCAGAAGAAACTGCAGTGATCGATCAGCACGTTGTGCGCAGCAACGGTGGAAAAAGCGTCCGCTTCCCAGCCCGACAGCTTGGGCTGTCCGTCCACCCCGGTCATCACCCGCAAGTGGCTGATGATGACGTCGTGGCCCTTCAGGTCGATGCCGCCGCGAATGATCGTGACACCCGGCGAAGGTGCGGTCTGGCCGGCGATCGTGAGGTAGGGTTCGGAGATTTCCAGCACCGAGCGCTCAAGGTCGATAACGCCGCCCACTTCGAACACGACGATGCGCTTGCCCTTGGCCTCGACCGCTTCCCTGAACGAGCCGGGACCGTCCTTCGCCAGCGTGGTGACGCGAATGATTCGCCCCCCTGCACCGCCGCGAGTCGGCTCGGCCGAGGCGGTGGCCACGGCCGCCGCCGGCGCAGCAAATGCTGCGTGCGGCACGGCGGCGAACATGAGAAAAGTAGGAAGGAACTGGCCTGCCAGCCTGCGAATTTTCACTTTGCATCTCCCAATGGCAGTGGTTCTTGACAGGGCGTCCTCCCTGCGGCAACTATTCATGACACCGGTTACCAAAGCTCGCAAGGATGAACTTGGGAACGGTCGGGCGATCTTGGAGGATCGTCCGCGATGCCCCGCAAGGGGCAAGGGAGTTGTGTTGCCGGACAGGATGCGCCGCCATTGCGTGCATCATTGACACCGGTATCATTCGGTCCTCAGGGGCCGTGGAGGGGATGTTACGATGCGCAAAACCATTTCTAGAATCTCGCTTGTGAAGATTGCCTTGTTCGCCGGCAGTGCGCTGGCCATGCCGCAGGTCGGCTTCGCACAGGACACCGCCGAAACCACCGCTGCCGAGGCCGCACCGGAAGCTACGCCGCAGGACATCATCGTCACCGGCTTTCGCCAGTCGCTGGAGGCCGCGCTCAACGTGAAGCGCACCTCGGTCGCGGCGGTGGATGCGATCGTGGCCGAGGACATGGCCAAGTTCCCCGACCAGAACCTGGCAGAATCGCTGCAGCGCATCCCAGGCATCTCGATCCAGAAGGACGGCGGCGAAGGCCGTTCGATCACCGTGCGCGGCCTGGGCGCGCAGTTCACCCGCGTGCGCGTGAACGGACTGGAGACGATCGCCACCAGTTCCGACGGCGCATCCGCCAACCGCGACCGCTCGTTCGATTTCAACGTCTTCGCATCGGAACTGTTCAGCAGCCTGGTGGTCCACAAGACCGCCGAGGCCACGCTTGACGAAGGTTCGCTGGGCGCGGTGGTGGACCTCAACACCGGCAACCCGCTGGCGGGCAAGACCGGCCTCAGCGCCGTTCTCAACGTGCAGGGTTCGTACAACGACCTGTCCGACAATGTTGGGCCGCGCATTGCCGGCCTGCTGTCGTGGAAGAACGATGCGGGCACGCTGGGCGTCAACGTGTCGGCCGCCTATTCGCATACCGACACGATCGAGAACGGCAACAACTCGGTGCGCTGGTCGCAGGCCTACTTCAACTCGGTCAGCGGCACGCCCTGCTTCTATTCCGATGTCGGAGCGACCGGCGGCACTCCGGTCAATTCGGGCGGCGGCTACCGTCCGTCCGAGGCGTGCGACGCAGCCTCGCTTTCGTTCCACCCGCGCATCCCGCGCTACGGCGTGATCGAGCATGACCGCCGCCGGCTTGGCCTGACCGGCTCGATCCAGTTCGAACCCAGCGATCGCACCAAGATTTCCGTCGACGGCCTGTTCTCCTCGTTCAAGGAAGACCGCGCCGAACAGTGGCTCGAAGTTCTTGCCCGCTCGAACGAACGCCGTTTCAACGTGGTGGACCCGGTTTACGACGACAAGGGCAACATGGTCAGCGCGACCTTAAACAATGCTTACGTGCGCACCGAAAGCTACTTGCGCAAATCAGAGACCAAGTTCCACCAGATCGGCGCGACCTGGGATCAGGAAGTGGGCGATACTTTCCGCTTCACCGTGCTGGGCGGCATGTCGCAGTCAAAGGCCGACATCCCGGTCGAGACGACCATCGCTTACGACAACCGCAATGCCAACGGTTTCAGCTACGACTATTCGAACATGAAGTCGCCGGTGCTTGGCTATGATCTGGACGTCACCAACCCGGCGAACTTCCAGCTTGCCGAAATCCGCGATCGTCCGTCCTATGTGCGCAACCGCTTCAAGACCGGGCAGCTGCGTACCGAATGGGACCTGACCGAGGGCTTCACCGTCAAGGCCGGCGCGATGTGGCGCCGCTACGATTTCCGCACCCAGTTGTTCCAGCGTGACACCGCCGCCTGCGGCGCCAACGGCACGCGCGACCTGATCCTGGGCGCGGTCACCTGCTCGTCCAGCGTATATGGCCTGCCGGTGACTTCGGGCATTTCCGATCTGGTAAATCTTGGCGATGCCGGTCAGCCGAGCGGCACCACCAGTTCGTGGATCGTCGGCAATATCGCCAATGCTGCGGACTATACCAACCTTTACGGCCGTACTGCCGTCGAAGACCTGGGCTCCAACCGCAAGGTGCGCGAGACGACATCGGGCGGTTACGTACAGTTCGACGTCAAGGGAGAGATCTTCGGCCTCGAATACGCGGGCAATGCCGGTATGCGCTATGCCCACACCAAGCAGTCATCGACCGGATACACCGCCGGCGTCGCGGCAACTGTCGAGCGCAGCTATGACGACTGGCTCCCTTCGATGAACCTGGCCTTTTACCCGCGTCATGACGTGATCCTGCGCGGTGCGGTGGCCAAGGTCATCACCCGTCCTTCGCTGGGCAACCTCAATCCGGGCGGTTCGGTCGACGGGTTCAACTACCGCGTCACCTTCGGCAATCCGTTCCTCGACCCCTACCGCGCGACCAATTTCGACGTTTCGGCCGAGTGGTACTTCGCCCCGCAGGCGCTGTTCTCTGTGGCTGGGTTCATCAAGAAGATCGAGAGCTTCCCGGTTTCCGGCACCTATGTCGCCACGCTCCCGCAGCTTGGGCTTGATCGTTCAGTGCTGGGTGCGAGTACTCCTGCCTTCATCAACTACGACCCCAATCAGGAATATGTGGTGTCCTCGCAGGTGAACGGGCAAGGCGCCACGCTAAAGGGTGTTGAAGTGGCCTTGCAGCTGCCGTTTACTTTCCTGCCTGGTTTCCTCACCCACACCGGGTTCCAGGGCAACGCCACCTTCATCAAGAGCGACGCCGACTATACAATCACCGGCCCGGCGATTTCGGCCTGCACCCGCACAACCGGCGCCTGCTCCCTTACGGGCGTTACGAAGGACTACAACCAGACGCTGCTTGGCGTATCCAAGAAGGCTTGGAACGCGACGCTTTATTACGACGACGGCAAGTTCAGCATCCGTGGTTCGGTAAGTTATCGCGGTCCCTTCGTTGATGGCACCAGCGCCACATTCAACGTCTTCGAAGGCTATGGTTCGTACACCAGCGTCGATGCGGCGATCCGTTACAAGGCGACGGAATGGCTGGAACTGTCGATCGACGGCAACAACCTGACCGATGAGTATCGTTATCGCTTCAACGATGCCGACGCGACCCGCAACTACGAGAACAACCACTTCGGCCGCACCATCCTGTTCGGCGCGCGCGCGAAGATCTGAGTAAAACGGCAAACCGGGAGACGGCCATGGACTTCGATCGCAGAACCCTGATCGCCGGCTCCCTTGCTGCCGGAGCCTTTGGCAAAGGGCTCATCACGAGCGCGGCGGCGCAGACAGCGCCGCCAGGCAGCCCCGGGGCCCTCCCCCCGGGGCTGCCACAACCGACAGAGACGATCGACCTGTGGCCCAAAGGCGCGCCCGGCATGCCGCGTGCGCCGCTTGACGAGAAAGTGAACGAGCGCTCAACCGACGCGCTCATCACCGACCGCGCGGTCTACGGGATCAGCCGTCCGCGCATGGCGGTATTCCGGCCCGACCGGCCGAACGGCGCGGCGGTGATAATTACGCCGGGCGGCGGCTACAAATGGATCGTGGTCGACAAGGAAGGCTATGAAATGGCCCGCTGGCTGACGGCGCGCGGCTTCACCGCTTTCGTCCTGTTCTACCGCCTGCCCGGAGACGGCTGGGCCAGCGGCCCCGACACTCCGCTGGCGGACGCGCAGCGCGCCATACGTCTGGTCCGCCACCGCGCCCGCGATTTCGCCATTGCCCCGGAACGGGTGGCGACGATGGGCTTTTCCGCAGGCGGGCACGTCTGCGCCGACCTTGCGGCGCGCTTTGCGGCGAACGTATATGCCCCCGTTGACGCGGCGGACAAGCTTTCCGCCAAGCCGCTTTGCGCCGCGCCGATGTACCCGGTCGTCAGCATGGACGCGGCGATCGCCCATGCCGGATCGCGCAGCCTGCTTCTCGGCCCCTCGCCCACCCCAGCGCTGGAAGCGGCGCATTCGCCTGACCGGAACGTGCCGGCAGATGCCCCGCCGCACTTCCTTGCCCATGCCGAGGACGACGCTACGGTTCCGGTCGAGAATACCTTGCGCCTGCGCGCCGCGCTCAAGGCGCGCGGTGTGCCGGTGGAGACACACTTATTCGCCAACGGCGGCCACGGTTTCGGCCTTCGCCGCGCGGTCGGCAAACCGGCAGAGGTCTGGACGGAGTTATGGCGCAACTGGGCCCGGACGGTGGGACTGGGATAGGCCCCGGTTCAAACCGTACCGATGCCGGTTTGCGCGGCAATCGCGTCGAACTCGGCCGGCCATTCGGCGCGCCATTCTGCACGCTGGGCATCACTGGCCCACGCCCCGTCGATGCCGTTGAGCATCATGGCGCGAAGGTCCGCCACATCGAACCCCAGGTGCGTGTACATCAGTTCCCACGCGCCTGCCGGGCTGACATGGTGCAGCGTGGGATCGTCGGTATTGGGGTGCATTTTCAGCCCCAGCTGCGCCATCCGGCGGATCGGATGGTCAAGCGCCCAGCGGTCCGGGGCGAGCGTGCGCAAGTAGTATGAATTGGTCGGCACGATGGTGAACAGCAGCCCGCGCTGCGCATAGCTGCGGGCAAGGTCAGGATTGTCGACGATGGTATAGCCGTGGTCCACCCGGTCCACCCCGATATCGTCCACCACGGTGGCGACATTAGTCCAGGGCATGCCGAATTCGCCCGCATGGGCGGTGGAGCGCAGGCCGTGCCGCTTGGCAAGGGCATAAGCCGCCGCGAACATTTCGGGCGGGCCGTCCGGCTCGCGGTAGTCGATGCCGATGCCGGCCACCAGCGGATCGGGATGGGCGACCACCTGCTCCACCATCGCCAGCGCATCGGCGGCGGGTGCCTCACGGTCGATGGAGGGGATCAGCAGCGAACTGATGTCGAAATCGGCCAGTGCCTCGCGCATGCCGGAAAGGATGCCGGAAACCGCTGCATCGTAAGGCAGCCCGGCGTCGCGGATCGTCGCCGTGGGGTTCCAGAAGAACTCGGTATGGCGAATGCCCCCGGCAGCGGCGTCTTCCAGATATTCGTAGGCGATCCGGTGGAAGTCCTCAGGCGTCAGCAGCAAGTGCGCTTCCAGTGCCCGCAGGACGCGCAGGACGCCGATCGGCTTGGAACCGCGGTGGTAGAACCCCTCCACATCCTCGCGGCTCAGCGGCGCGGCGTGCTTTTCCGCCAGATCGAGGAACGTGTCGCGGCGCACCGCGCCCAGCAGGTGGCAATGCAGTTCCACCTTGGGGATGCGTTCGAAGAAGCTGCGCTGGCTATCCGTCAGCGTCCGGGCAAGCGGGGACGACGGAACATAGCCGATGGAGGCTGGCCCAAAGGAGGCCGGGGTCTGGTCTGCCATAAAAGTCCTGGAAAATGATCGGGCCGCGCGCTCAATGCGCAGTGGCGGCGCCGTAGAAATAGTAGCCGAGCGGCAGGGTCAGGATGAACAGGCCCAGCGGGATTTCCCGCCAGCGCCCCGCCAGCACCTGAACGATCACATGGACCAGCAGCCCGCCCGCGATCCCGGTGCCGAAGCTGTTCGAAATCAGGGTCAGCAGCATCATCGCCATCGCCGGGAACAGGTCGGCGATATCGTCCCCCTTGGCGTTACGGATCGTGCCGAGCATGGAAATGCCGATGAGGATCAGCGCGGGCGCGGTGGCTTCTCGCGGGATCGCCATCGCCAGCGGCATCAGCAGCAGGGTCAGCAAAAACAGGCCGGCTGCGGTCAGCGGCGTCAGTCCGGTACGTCCGCCCGCTTCCACGCCGGCGGCGGATTCCACCAGCGCGGTTCCGCCCGGCACGCCGACCAGCGGACCCAGCGTGGCCGCCAGCGAATCCACCAGGAACGGACGCTCGATCCCGGGCAAGTTGCCCTGCTCGTCCGTCAGCCCGGCCTTGGCGCCGATCGCCAGCGTGGTGCCGAGGGTGGAGAAGAACTCCGCCGCGAAGAAGGTGAACATGTAGGGCAGCGCCACCAGGGTGAACGCGCCCAGCAGGTCGACCTCGCCGGTCACCGGCATGGGCGAATGCGGCAGCGACAAACCGCCGGTAAAGCTGGTAATGCCCAGCGGCACACCGACCAGCGCCGCCACGACGATCCCGACCAGCACCGCGCCGGGCACGCGCCGCGCCTGCAAGGCGATGGCGACGGCAAGGCCGATCAGGGCCACCACCGGCCCCGGCTGGCTGAAGTCACCCAGCGCCAGGGCATGGCGCTTCACGTCCACCGACACCAGCCCCGCATCGCGGCAGCCGAGCATCGCGATGAACAGCCCGATCGAGGCGCCAAGGCCCAGCTTGATCTGCGGCGGGATCATGCGCACGACCATCTCGCGCGCGCCCGTGAGGGTGAGGATGACGAAAGCGATGCCCGACATCATCGCGATGCCAAGGCCCGTCTGCCAGGGGATATGCTCTACCTGCGCCAGCGTGACGCCCAGGATCGCCGATCCGCCGATGCCGGGGCCGACGATGAATGGCAGGTTGGCGTAAAGGGCCATGGCAATGCTGCCCACCGCCATCACGATGATGACCCCGGCGGTAACCGCGGCGCGGTCCATCCCGCCGCTGGCCAGCAGCGAGGGGATGACGACGATGAGGTAGGCGGCCGCAAGGAACGTGGTCATCCCCGCGATCATCTCGCGCGGGATGCTTGTCCCCCGCGCAGTCAGCGCGAAGCGGCGTTCCAGCAGGCCCTGCTTCGGGGCGGTCACTTGCGGGCCTGGGCCACGAAGCCGGCGAGGAAGCGCTCCTCGTCGATGGCGCGCACGATGTGGACGGGGCGTTCACCCGCCTTCGGCGCCATTTCCTCGGTCCATACCTGCGGTTCGCCGTAGTGCATGCCCGGCATCGTATCGACGTCCATCCGCACGACGAGGTCTTCGGTGACCAGCGAACGGTCGATGGCGACGGCAACGGTCACCTCGTCCCACAACGGCTGGCCGAGCCGGGCATAAGTCTTCACGTATTTCGCCACCGGGCTTCCGGCGCTGGCGATGGCGTCCACCACCTCGGGCGTGGCCCTCACTTTCGAGCTGACATTGCCGACCAGCGTGATCGACTTCCACGGCGCCGTCAGCACGATGTGCGCGGCTTCGGGGTCGAACAGGAAGTTGAAGTCCGTCGAATAGTCGGTGTTGGAAGTGGTGCGGGCGAAGGCCGTGTCCAGTTTTCCTGGTTCTATCACGATTTCCTTCGCCAGCTGCGCTATGTCCGGTGCGACCCGAAGAGCCAGCGCAATATTGGTGAGCGGCCCGGCAGAGACGATCGTCACTTTCCCGGGGTGGGCGCGAACCGCCGCGATCAGCGCGTCGACCGCGCCGTTCGCCTGCGCCTTGATGCGCGGCGTGCCTTCGGGCATCGGCGGCACAAGGTCAGGCTCATTAGGATGATAGGTACGGCCAGGGCGGGGGGCATTCCACGCACCCTTGAACGGAATGCGGCCATAGCGCGCCTCCCAGTTCGCCATTTCGGCCTGGGTGCGCAGCAGCGGCATCGAGGCGCCCTTGTGCACCGGCACTTCGGGGCGTCCTGCGATCTCTAGGAAGCGCAGCAGGTGCTGCGTCTCTTCGGTCATCCAGGCATCGCCGGTGACCACGCCGACGCCGATCAGGTTGACGCGGCTGTCCCGTAGAAGCGGGATCATCGACTGGATGTTGCTCTGCCCGGGGCCAAGGAAATCGTTGTCGAAGAAGATCATGACCCGGTCGTCCTCGGCGGCCAGCGCCTCGGGCACCGATCCCAGCAACGCCGCGCCTGCAAGCAGTATGGTCAGCAGTTTTTTCATCCGCGAACGTTCCCTAGTTTCCCGGTTTTCCGTTGGAACGGAGGCGATCCGCAAGGACCGCCCCCGTCGTCCAAGATCAGAGCTTGGCGGTCACGCTGGCGAAAAGATAGCGGCCAAGCGAGTCGTACATGCCCGCATAGAACGCGCCGTTCGACGTCTGCCCGCTGGTGCTGGCGGTGATCGGCGGATCGCGGTCGAAGACGTTGCTCACGCCCAGACGCAGCGTGTACGAACCGGATACGTCGAACGAAGCGGCCAGATCGAAGTAGTTCACCGCCTTCAGCTTGTAGTCGTAGGGCTGGTAGGTGCCGGCAAGGAACGTCGCGCTGCTCGACCTGTCGTTGCGGGTGCTGCCAATGTAGCGCCACGTCGCCGCGAGGCGGATGGCGCCGCTGGGCGCAGTCCAGTTGAATTCGGCGCGGTGGCGCCAGGTCGGGATCGGCTGGCCGCAGGTGACGCCGAAGTAGCCGTCGCAGCGATAGGCCTCGGTGCCGGGCACGATCTGCACTTCGTACTTGTTGGTGCGCGTGCCCGAGAAGTTGAAGCCCACGGTGCCCAGATCCGCCTTCACCAGATCGCCAAGGTCCTGCTTCGCGCTGGCCGAGAAGTCGATCCCGGTGGTCTGGAGATAGCCGGCGTTGAGACTGGTGGCCAGTACGTAGCCGCTGGTCACCAGCGATCCGGTGGCCGGATTGCGCTGGATCTGGTCGCAGAAGGTGCCGGCGTTGATGCACTGGCTCAGCGTGATCGTGGCCGGCAAGGTGGTGATCAGATCATCCACCTTGATGTCGAAGTAATCGACCGACAGCGTCAGGCCGCGCAGGAACGGCGGGGCGATCTGCACGCCGAACGACTTGGTGTTCGACTTCTCGGGCTTGAGGTTCGGGTTGCCGCCGACGAGCACGCCGGAAAGCTGGCCTGCCGCAGGCTCGATCGTGCCGTACTGCGTCGCGGTCACGCCCGACTGGGCGCACTGCGCGAAAGTCGCGGTCGGGCTGGCGCCCTCGCACGGGTCGGTCAGGCGCGCGGTGGTGACGCGCTGCGGGCCGAACAGCTCGACCAGGTTGGGCGCGCGGACCGAGTGCTGGAAGCTGCCGCGGAAGCGGATCGCGTCGACCGGCGACCATTCAGCGCCCGCCTTCCACGCGAAAGTGTCGCCGGCGGTGCTGTAGTTCGAATAACGCGCGCCGCCTTCGACGGCGAGGCTCTTGAAGAACGGACGATCCTCGACCAGCGGCACGCGGACTTCGCCGTAGAGTTCCTTGACGTCGAACGAGCCGGAGATCGGGTATTCGCCGCCCGAGTTACCCGCCACGTCGCGGCTGGAGTAGTGGCTATCGGCCGTGAAGCCGATCCGCTCCTTGCGGTATTCGGTGCCCAGCGCCACGCTGATCGGGTTGCTGGCGAAGGGGCTGGATACGCCGATATCGCCCGTGACCGATCCGCTCACGATCGTCTCTTCGGTGAAGCCGGTGCGGGTGAAAGTGCCCTGCACATAGTTCAGCGCATCGGCAGTGACGCCGGTGGTCGAGAAGATGTTGAGCGGGACGCAGCCGTCCGCCGCGTTCTCACAGACGATCTGGCCGCTGCTGTTGGTCACCGCGCGCAGCGAGTTGGCGAAGCTGGCCAGCGAGATGTCGCCGGTCAGCCGCGAGCTGTAGTTGGTGCGGCCGTACTGCGCATAGGCGTCGTACCGCCAGCCGGGCGCGATCTCGCCGCGCACGCCGCCTACCGCGCGGTACGAGGTGTGCTTGGTGTAGTCATGGCGCGATCCGCCGGGCGCGTTGCGCAGCGACACGTTGACGGTGGCGCTCTGCGCGTCGGTCAGGCCGACCGAAGTGCACATGAGATTCTTCTGCTGCGCCGACAGGAACGGGTTGGAGCAGTTGATGCTCTCCGGCACGGTGAACACGCCGGTGGGCGACAGGCGGATGTCGGCCTTGTCGCGCATGTACATGAGTTCGCCGTAGAGTTCGACGGCCGAGGACACCTCGAAATGGGCAAGCAGGTCGGCGTTGATACGCTCGTCCGGCGCCTGCAAGTCGTAGGTGTTGCCGTTGTTGAAGCCGTCCGACGTGCGGTAGGTGCGGAAGGTGTTTCCGGTGGCCGGGTCCAGCGTGTAGCTGCCGCGCGTCGCGCCGGTGCGGGGGTTGGTCAGCTGGAACTGCGCCGGGTAGGTCGTCGAGGACAGCGAGCAGGAATAGCCGGCCGCCGTCGCGTTGAGGTTGCAGATCGAGAAGTCACGCTCGGACGTGCCGACGCCCTCGATGTGGCGATAGTTGACGAAGGCGGTCACGTTGCCGCGGCCATCGGCGAAGTTGTGGCCGGCAGTTACGGAGAGGCTCTGCTGCAGGCCGCCCACGGTGCTGCCGGTGGGAACGTCCTGCCCGGCTGCCGCTGCGACCGATGCGATCGAATTGCCGTTGTCGTGCTGGAAAACGCCGGAGCTGGCATCAAGCTGGACGCCCTCGAAGTTCTTCTTCAGCTCGAAGTTGACCACGCCTGCAAGCGCGTCCGAACCATAGACCGCCGAGGCGCCGCCGGTCACAACGTCGATGCGCTCGACCAGGGCGGCGGGCACGTTGTTGATGTCGGCTGCCTGCGCGGCCGAACGCGCGGGATCGCCCTGCATCAGGCGGCGGCCGTTGATGAGCACGAGCGTGCGCTGGTTGCCCAGGTTGCGCAGGTTGATCGTCGCGGTGCCGCTGGCGCCCACGGTGCCGCCGCGGTTGCCGCCGCCCTGGTCGGCATAGACCTGCGGCAGGGTGTTGAGCATGTCTTCCAGGCGAGTGACGCCGCGCTGGGCGAGGTCTTCGCTGTTCACCGTCGTGATCGGGCTGACGCTGGTGGCGTTGGGAACGCGGATGCGCGATCCGGTGACGACGATGTCGTTGCCGCCAGCAGGCCCGGCGTCGGGAGCGGCAGTGTCCTGGGCAAAGGCGATGACCGGTGACAGGGCCAGCAGCGAAGCGGTCAGCAGCGCTCCATGACGCAGGGCACGCGATGCCCGACCTTTGGATGAAACCTGATGCGGTGAACGTGCGGCGACGGCAGACGACAGCATGGAAAACCCCCTTGAGAAATCTCGCGGCCCGCCAGGATCATCCACTGTCCCTGTGTTTCAGGCGCCACGGATTTTCCGCGTTGGTGCGCCGAAAGCCGCCCGGGTTCGCCTCATACGGCCCGGATGGCAGGACAGAAACGAGGCTATGTCGGGCGTTCTATCAATGGAAACTGTTTATATTTATCATTTCATAAAATTGCCTTATAAATGTTGCAACTCCGTCAGGGAATACCTCTCATGCCGTCCAGACAGCTGCCCGCCGGCCGGATGCCGCTTTCCATCCGGCAATTGCGCTTTTTCGTGGCCTTGAGCCAGAGCGGAAACTTCAGCCGGGCGGCAGAAACGATGGCCGTGTCGCAGCCAGCACTCAGCGCCGCGATCCGCCAGATCGAGCACTTGCTCGACACCCGCCTGTTCGATCGCACCACGCATAGCGTCGTCCTGACAGAGGCCGGGCAATCCCTGCTGCCCCATGCGTGGCGCCTGCTGACGACGGCGGACAACGCCTTTCAGGATATGAGCGACACCCTCCAGCGCAGCCGGGCGACGGTGCGCATCGGCTCGGTTCCCTCAGCCCTGCCCGCCACGGCGCAGATCATCGCGGGAATCGATCAGGACGCTCACCGCGTGAACCTGCACCTGACGGACGGGACCAGCGACGCCCTCATCGCGCAGCTGCATCGCGGCGCGCTGGACATGGCCATCTGCGTCGCCAGCCTGATCGAGGAGGGCCTGGTCTCCACCCCGCTGATCGAGGACGAGATGACGCTGGTGCTATCGCGCGGACACCCTCTGGCCGGCGCCGCGCAGCTGCCGTGGAGCGCGCTTGCCGAGATGGAGGTGGTGCACTTCACCAGCGGCAGCATCGGCGAAATCAGCGCTTCCGCCATGCGCGAAAACAACATCGTCCATTCCCGCCGCTACCGGGTCGATCACATGGAATCGCTGTTCGGCCTTGTGGAAAGCGGCCTTGCGGCGGGCGTCATGCCGCGCCTCTACGTGCGCGGCCACGATCACGAGGCGCTGGCGGTCGTCCCGCTGACCCAGCCATCCATCCGCCGCAAAGTGGTACTGCTGCAAGGCGCGCGTCTTGAGAACGAGCACCCTTCCGCAAACGCGATCGCAGGCTATCTGGGCAATGCCCTGCCCGGTGCCCTGGCGGCCGTGTGGTCAGGCAACGGCGCACAAAGTGGCTAGGGCCTGCAAGGCTTGCCTTCATACTGATGCCGGTTGAGAACATAGGCGCGGCCGTTCCAGCGCTCCACCGGAAAGCAGAAACCGGGACCGCCGATCTCGATATCGGGCCATCCCCCAACGCCTCTGACTGCAAGGAAAGTGGCAATCCCCTCGCTTTCGGTGACGAGCTTCCAGGTGCCGTCCGCCTGCTTGCTGACGAGCTTGAAGCCCGTTCCCGTATTACCGAAACAGTAAGTGCTGCCTTCCGTCAGGACGACTTCGGGGCGGCCGTCTCCGTTGAGGTCCTTCACCGCCTCGACAGTGCCAGCGGTGTAGCTGGCCGTCCCCGGATCGCCGCACGCGTGCCATTTCCCACCTTGCAGCTTGAACCCGCCCGCGCGGAAAGCCGCCGCCCTTTCGGCGGGAGACAAGGTAACTTGCGCCATCGCCGATGGGGCGAGCAGGCAAAGACCGGCCGCGATGGCAAGATAATAGCGCATGACGCCTTGCTTACACCAAATGAATGGGCGGCGCATAAAGGCAAATACCGACCGTAATTGACCACAGTGTGACAAGACCGCAACATAGGCGCACGAAAAACACGGCCTTACAGCATCGTATCTTCGTTTCATGTTGCAGTGCGGCATACTCCACCTTGCGGGGAAAACAGGAGTAAACCATGACTCTAGGTGCGAAGCGGTTTTCGGGTTGCGCTGTGGCGGCGATTGCCATTTCACTTTCAACCACGCCGACACAGGCCCAGGACATAGGCCAGGGGCCGGCCGCCGAAGGAGAGGCGGCGCCGCAGGACCAGATCGTGGTCATCGGTTCACGCAGGCAGGACCGTACCGTGGCAGACAGCACGGTTCCCGTGGACGTCATCGGCGGAGCAGCGCTGACACAGTCCGGCTATACCGACACCGCCCGCGTGCTGAACCAGCTCGTGCCCAGCTTCAACTTCCCCCAGCCGTCGATCACCGACGGCACGGATGCGCTGCGCCCGGCGACGCTGCGCGGCCTTTCCCCCGACCAGACGCTGGTGCTGGTCAATGGCAAGCGGCGCCACACTTCGGCGCTGCTCAACATCAACGGATCGGTGGGGCGTGGCTCGGCGGCGGTCGATCTCAACACCATCCCCACGATCGCGATCGAACGTATCGAAGTACTGCGTGACGGCGCATCCTCGCAATACGGATCGGACGCGATTGCGGGCGTCATCAACATCCAGCTGCGCAAGACGGCGGGGATGCATGCCTCGGCCACCTGGGGCAAATACGTGACGACGATGGACGGCGTTTCCAACTACGGCGGGGTGGTGACGGGCGCAAACGGCCAGCCCGCGCTGGATGCCAATGCCGGCGCGGCCGGTGTCTACCAGCTTGCGCCGGGGGGCAAGCGCAAGCGCCGCGACGGCGCGTCGCTGACGCTGGCGACCAATATCGGCCTGCCGGTGGGCGATGCGGGATACTTCAATTTCACGGCGCAGTATCAGGACAAGGACCCGACCAACCGTTCCGGCGCCGACCCGCGCCAGCAGTACACCAGCGTCGGCGGTCTTGCCGATCCGCGCGAGCTGACCGTCAACCGTTTCAACCACCGCTACGGTGATCCCGGCACCACCGATTACAACTTCTTCCTGAACGGCGGTTACGAACTCAGCCCCGATGTCGAATTCTACGCCTTTGGCAGCTACGGCATCCGCGATGCCGAAAGCGCAGGCTTCTTCCGCCGCCCGAACGATGCACGCAACCGCGACTTTTCGGCCTCCACAACCAGCTTCGTGCCCTATTACCCGGACGGCTTCCTGCCGCTGATCGTCTCGACCATCGAGGATGTCTCGGCCGCCGGCGGCTTCAGGGGCAATGTGGATGGGTGGAACTACGACGCATCGCTGGCCTATGGACACAACTCGTTCCACTTCTTCGTCGAGGACAGCTTCAACGTGTCCTACGGCAGCGAGGCCAGCCAGCAGCGCTTCGATGCAGGCAAGCTCTCCTTCGGCCAGACGACCGCCAATCTCGACCTGCAGAAGAGCTTCGACGTGGGCTTCACCGACTTGTCGGTGGCGTTCGGCGGCGAATATCGCAACGAGAATTTCCGCATCCAGGCGGGTGACCCGCAAAGCTATCTTGGCGGGCCCTATGCCGGTCCTCCGTTCAACGGCGCAGCGGGCGCGCAGGTCTTTCCCGGCTTTCGTCCCAGCAACGAAGTCGACGCCAGCCGCGACAGCTTCGCGGGCTACCTTGAACTGGAAGGCGACTTCGCGAATATCCTGACCCTCCAGCTTGCCGGTCGCTACGAACACTTCAGCGACTTTGGCGATACCGTGAACGGCAAGGCGGCGGCCCGGCTGGAGCCGGTCGAAGGCATCGCCCTGCGCGGTTCGATCTCCACGGGTTTCCGCGCCCCGTCGCTGCACCAGCAGTATTATGCCACGACGTCGACCAACAACGTCAACGGCACCTTGGTCGAAATCGGCACATTCCCGGTCTCCGATCCGGTCGCGGTCGCACTCGGCTCGCAGCCGCTCGACCCTGAAAAGTCGCTCAATCTTTCGGGCGGCGTGACCTTCTCGTTGATACACGGCCTTTCGATCACGGCAGACTATTACAACATCAAGATCAAGGACCGGATCGTCGTCACCGAGAACCTGCAAGGCGCGCAGGTGGTTTCCCTGTTGCAAGGGGCAGGCTTCAACAACATCACTTCGGCGCGCTTCTTCGTGAACGGCATCGATACGCGCACGCAGGGCGTCGAGGTGGTGGGCACTTATCGCGTGCCTGACATGGGCTTTGGCCGCCTTTCGCTGACAGCGGGCTACAACTACAACAAGACCAAGATCACCGACTATGCAGAGCTGACCAGCCTGCCCGGCCTAACCCTGTTCGGCCGCCAGGAATCGCTCCGCCTGACCCGGGGCCAACCGCGCGACAAGATCAATGTCGGCCTCGATTGGGACTACGACATCGTCGGCCTCACCGCGCGCGCCAACCGGTACGGCAAAGTGCTGGCGCCCGGCGCCGATGCCGCGCGCGATCAGGAACTGGGCCGCCAGTGGATCGCCGACCTGGAACTGCGGGTAAAGCCCGCCCCGCAGCTGGAAATTGCGGTCGGCGCCAACAACATCTTCGACAGCTATCCCGACACTGTTTATGCCGGGCTGCAGAACGGCCAGAACTATGGGCTGAACGGGTACTTCATTCCCTATAGCTCGTTCTCGCCGGCCGGTTTCAATGGACGCTTCCTCTACGGAAGGGTCAGCGTGAACTTCTGATCGGATGATGGACCGGCCAGCGCCCGATGCGCTGGCCGGTCCGATTCCCGGCGTATTACCTCGAAACCCATCTGCCGGTGCAGCAGTCCGCAGGGAGCATCGACAGCATCGCAGTGATCGGATGGTCCTTCAAAGCGCGCGGAAGGTGAAGTTGCGGAAACGGGCGCTGCCCTTGCCGGCGGAATAAAGCCCTGGCCGCAGCATCAGAAAACCGCCGCGTACATTGTGGTGATAGCCCGATACTTCCATGCCGCGATCGAAGCGCTTCCACGTCTTGCCGCCATCGCCGCTGGTGTGGAACGATACTATGTGGCGGTCATTGCGCACGCGCATCAGCATCCGGCGTCCGTGCGGATTTGCAGGGCGGCCCCGCTCCATTCCGTATTGGTGAGTGACGAACTTTTCGCCGTCGAAGCCAAGGCCGCAGTATAGCTGCTGGTCGTAAAACAGCAGCAGGCCCGCCGTGGTGCCGGGGTCGATCTCGATGTCGCATTGGAATTCGTAAGCCTGATCTCCGGCGACCAGCAGCAACGGCGAGGAATCTACAGGGGCCTTGCCGCTGGCGGCCAGATGCAGGCACTTGTCCGCAACCCGCGCCCGGGCGCCTTCGTCGGTTGAGGGTTTGAAGAAGTTCCAGCGCTTGCCCAGCTCGAGCGTCGAAAAATCGTCGGACAGCGCGATGCCCTGCGGCCCGGACTTGCTGCCGCCCTTGGGCGCCGCGATCGGCTGCGAAAGGTCGCCGCCTTCCATGCGGAACCAGCCGTCCGCCGTCCAGGTGATCGGGTCCAGCAGGGTCTGTCGCCCCAGCGTCCAGAAATCGCGCTCATAGCCGTGGTAGACCGACCACCAGTCTCCCCCCGGTCCTTCGAACAAAGTGGCATGGCCGCGCGACCACCACTTTTCGGCGAGGTCCGTGGTGCGCACGATCGGGTTGTGCGGGCAGTTTTCCCAAGGCCCGTGGATCGACTTTGAGCGCGCCGCGATTACCATATGCCCGGTCGGCGGACCGGCAGTGCCGCCCACCGCCGTGATGAGGTAATAGTACGCCCCGTGCCGTACGATCTTGGGGCCTTCGGGGGAGAAACCTTCCACATCCCAATCGTCAGGATAGTGCCACGGATCGTAGACATGCTCCACCTTGCCTACCGTGGAGAGGCCGTCCTCGCTCAAACGGATACGGTCGCCGCCCGACAGGAACAGCCAGCGCGATCCGTCCTCGCCCACGGCATGACCGGGGTCGATGTGATCGGGCAGGCCCAGGTCGATCGGGTCGCTCCATGGGCCTTCGATCCGGTCCGCCCAGATCACGTAGTTGGCGTTGGGGCTGGCCTTGGCCGGGAAGTAGATGAAATAGCGCCCGCCGTGCCTGCAGATATCCGGCGCCCACACCGCGCCCACGTTCTTCGTCAGCGCCGCCGTGATCGGCTGCCAGTTCAGCAAATCGCGAGAATGCCAGACGACCAGCCCCGGATAGGAATCGAAGGTAGAGAAGGTCATGTAATAGTCCTTCCCGTCGCGCATGATCGAAGGGTCGGGGTGGTCCCCGGCCATCAGCGGGTTCAGGAAACGCCCGTCCCCAAGGTCCGCGACGCGCTGGTTGTCGAAGCCCCGGCGATAAGGCGGCGGAGCCTTGCCTGCGCCGCCATCGCCCCCGGCACCGCTGCCTGACGCAGCCCGCGCTGACGCAGGCGTTGCCGCGCCCAGCGCAGTCAGCGATACGGCTCCCAATGCTGCGGACAGCGCCTCGCGGCGATCGATTTTCACGCGTTTCTCTCCCGATTGCTGTCTATTTTCTGATAACGCTATCATCAATGATACCGGTGTCAATGGTAATCGGTCGGCCCGCCCTTACCGCAAACAATCTCACCGTCCGACTTGATCGCCGCGCCGCAGTCCATAGACAGGGACGATGGACGAAACCCCCGGCAAACCCCGCGCGAATGATCCCACCATCGAGGACGTGGCAGCGGCAGCTGGTGTTTCGATCCGCACCGTGTCGCGCGTTCTTAACAAATCGCCCAAGGTGAATGCCCAGACGCGTGAGCGGATCGAGGATGCCATCGCGCAGCTCAATTTCCGCCCCAGCCTGCGCGCGCGGGCCTTTGCCATGCGGCGCTCTTTCCTGATCGGGCTGGTGCACAATGATCGTAACGCGCTGGTGCTCGATTCCATCCAGCGCGGCATCGTCGCACGGACTTCCGCGCGCGGGTACGAACTGATCGTCCACGCCGCGCCGCTGGAGGCCGGGGCTGCCATTTGTGACGTAGTGGAATTTGCCGAAAGATCGCGGGTGGATGGGCTGGTGATACTGCCGCCGATCTCGGGCGTACCCGGCCTGGCCGCCGCGCTGGAGGAGGCGCAGGTTCCCGCTATGGCGCTGTCCTCCGTACCGATCGAGGGGTTCACGGGCGTGATCCTCAGCGAGGAACGGGCCGCAGGTGCCCAGGTGGCGCGCCATCTGCTGGACCTGGGCCACCGCCGGCTCGCCATCATCAACGGCCCGGCCGACACTGCATCGGCCATGGAACGCCGCGCCGGATTTCTGGCGGAAGCCGAGCGCGATGGCGGGGCCAGCGTTGCCGAAGCGTCGGGCGACTATGGCTTCGCATCCGGGGTAAGCGCCGCCGATCACCTTCTAAGCCTCGGCCAGCGGCCCACCGGGATTTTCGCCGCGAACGACATCATGGCCGCAGGCGTCCTCAAGGTTGTCGCCAGCCGGGGCATCGCGGTGCCGGGCGACTTGTCCGTCGTCGGCTTCGACGGTAGCCTGCTTACCAAGATGCTGACGCCTGCGCTGACCTCGGTATTGCGTCCTTTCGCCGAGATGGCAGCAGCAGCGGCGGACCAGCTGATCGCCCGCATCGAGGGTCTTGCCGCGCCCCTGCCCTATCAGGCGACATTGCAGATCGTTGCGGCGGAATCGACCGGACCGGCACCGCAGTAACCGGCCCGTCGAACTCCTGCCGTCAGGCTGGCAGCGGCTCCAGCCGGCCAGCCTCCAGCGCGGCAAGCCCTGCCTCCACGGCGCGCAGGAAGCGGGCATCCTCGCCCAGATCACCGAAGATTTCCCGCATACCGACGACACGGCGCCAGTCCCCAGCCCGCTCAAGCAGCGGGCCCGCCAAGGGATCGGTGATGCTGCCGCCGCTACGCGCAGCGCGGTCAAGGAAGCGCAGCCACGCCGCAATCGGCAGCGCCAGGCGGTCTACCGGACGCCCGGCGGCCAGCGCATCGCGCGTGGTATCGAGCAGGCGGTACGGTAGCTTCTGCGACCCGTCCCACGCGATCTGCGACAGCAGGTGCCGGATCGCCGGATTGGCGAACCGCGCCAGCACGTCGGCGATATAGACAGGCAGGTCCAGCCCCGGCGGCGCGCTGACCGAAGGCGCGATGTCTTCGCGCATCAACCGCTCGGCAAAGGCGGCGAGGCCCTGGTCGGCCATCGCCTCGGCCACGGTCTCGAAACCCAGGCCCAGCCCGATGTAGGCCAGCGAGGAATGGGCGCCGTTGAGGAGGCGCAGCTTGGCCGTCTCGAACGGGCGGACCTCTCCCGCGAACGTCACCCCGGCGCATTCCAGCGCGGGGCGCTCTCCGGCGAAGCGGTCCTCGATCACCCACTGCGTGAAGCGTTCGCGCTGGATCGGCCAGGCATCCTCAAGCCCGGTCGCGGCAGCGACGCGGGCGCGCAGGGCGTCATCGGTGGCGGGGGTGATGGAATCGACCATGGCGTTGGGAAAACGCACTTCGTCTGCGATCCAGCGGGCGGTTTCCGGGTCGATCGCCTCGGCCAGCGCGATGGTCGCGGCCTCCAGCTTTCGGCCGTTGTCGGTCAAGTTGTCGCACGAAAGCACGGTGACACCGGGCAGGCCGGCAAGGCGCCGCGCCCGCAGTCCATGGACCAGCCAGCCGGTGAACGAGCCGGGCACCCAGTCGGCAGACCTGGCGCCATCGAGATCGGCGCGGATCGCCGGATGGGCAAAATCGAGCGCGCCGCCAGCGCCGAGGCAATAGCCCTTTTCGGTCACGGTAGAGCTGACGATGCGCGTATCGCCATGCGCCAGCGCGCCAAGGATCGCACCCGGTTCATCGCGGGTGAGCACCCGGCCAATGCTGCCGATGACGCGGAATTCGGTCTGCTCCTCCAGCAGCGCCAGCGTATAGAGCCCATCCTGCGGGTTCAGCGCATCGGCAACCCCGCGCGAATTGAGGCTGACGCCGGTGATGCCCCAGCGCGGATCATGGCCCAGCAGGGTATCGAACGCCGCCGCCTGATGCGCCCGGTGAAACGCCCCCGGCCCGAAATGCACCACGCCGCCGCGCACCGCCGCACGATCATATTGCGGGCGGGCTACGGCGCCGGGCAGCGCCGCCAGCGTGTCTTGCGAAAGCCTGGTCATGCTGGTTCCACCACACGCGCGGGGGTTTTGAGGCCGTAAGCCTTGCGCACCAGACCCGTGGTCAGTTCCTGCACCAGTTCCGCCGCTTCCCAGTCCGCCAGCCGGTGCTCGGCCACAAGGCGGGCAAGGAAGCCGCAGTCGATGCGCCGGGCCACATCGTGGCGCGCCGGGATCGAAAGGAAGGCGCGGGTATCGTCGTTGAAGCCCACGGTGTTGTAGAAACCGGCGCTTTCCGTCGTCATCTCGCGGAAGCGGCGCATTCCTTCGGGGCTATCGTGGAACCACCATGCCGGGCCCAGCTTGAGGCAGGGATAATGCCCGGCCAGCGGCGCCAGTTCGCGCGCATAAGTCGTCTCGTCGAGGGTGAAGAGGATCACCGTGAGGCCCGCCTCATTGCCGAACAGGTCCAGCATCGGGCGCAGCGCCTCGACATATTCGGTGCCGCGCGGGATGTCGGCGCCCTTGTCGCGGCCATGGCTGGCGAACAAGCGGGCGTTGTGGTTGCGCGTGGCGCCGGGGTGGATCTGCATGGTCATGCCGTCCTCCAGGCTCATGCGCGCCATTTCGGTGAGCATTTGCGCGCGGAACAGTTCCGCCTCATCGGCGTCCGCCTTTCCGCCCATGACTTTGCCGAACAGCGCCTCGCATTCCGCCTTCGAGAGGTTGGCGGTGCGCGGCGTTAGGAAACCGTGGTCGGTCGCGGTGGCGCCCATCGCACGAAAATCGGCACGGCGCTTGCGATGCGCGGCGAGGTAGCCGGTCCAGCTTGTCACGTCCTCGCCCGAAAGCTCGGCAAAGCGGGCCATGTCGCGCGTGAAGGAATCGTGCTCGGGGTCGATCACGGAATCGGGGCGATAAGTGGTCACCACCGCCCCTGCCTTGTCCCAGCCCGAAGCGCGGGTCGCCTTGTGATGCTTCAGATCGTCGCCCGCGCCTTCGGTGGTGGCGAGCAGTTCGATGTTGAAACGCTCGAACAGCGCGCGCGGACGGAACGCCAGGGATGCCAGCGCATCGCCGATCACGTCGAAATAGTGGTCCGCTGTGCCTTCATCCAGGGTGACGTCTATCCCGAAGACTTCCGCGAAGACATGGTTCAGCCACATGCTCGACGGTGTGCCCCGGAACAGCTTCCAGTTCGCGGCAAACAGGCGCCATGCCTCGCGCGGGTCGGTATCCGGCATCTGCCCACCGCGCCGGGGAACGCCCAGCGCGTCCAGCGACACGCCCTGCGAATAGAGCATGCGGAACAGGTAGTGATCCGGCGCCAGCAGCAGTTCGGTCGCGTTCGACCACGCGGCGTTGCTGGCGAACCACTCCGGGTCGGTGTGGCCGTGCGGGCTGATGATTGGCGCGCCGGCCACCTGCGCATAGAGTTCGCGGGCGATGGCCCGCGTCGTCGGATCGGCGGGAAGCAGGCGGTCGGGGTTAAGCGAAAGCTGTGGCATCGACGGGAGACTCCTTGGCGCATGGCCTTTCACGAAGCTCGATTACCGAGTTGTGCCAGCGCTGGCAATGATGTATTCAGCGGCAATGCTAGAAACCGTTGTCGACACCGCCGCACCCACCAGAGACGCCGTTAGAATCGCAGCGGAGGACGATGTCGCCGTTGCGCTGCGCCCGCTCGAATCGGGCGAAGACGTGATGGTGGACGGACAGTCGGTGCGCCTGCGCGATGCGATCGGCGCAGGGCACAAGTTTGCCTTAGCGCCCATCGCGAAGGGCGCGCCTGTGCGCCGCTACCGCGCGCCGATCGGCGTAGCCACGCGGGACATCGCGGTGGGCGAGCATGTCCACACGCACAACGTCGCCACCGCGCTGGTCGGCGAGCGCGCCTATGCCTTCGCCGGACCGCAAGCCGGGACCGGCACGCAGGCGCCCGCCCCCGCGCGCAGTTTTCGCGGCTATGTCCGGCCTGACGGCACTGTCGGCACCCGCAACGAGCTATGGATCCTGCCCACGGTCGGCTGCGTGGGACGGCTGGGTGAGCGGCTGGCGCAGCGCGCGGGCGATGCGCCCGGTGTCGACGGGGTCCACGCCTTCAACCATCCGTTCGGCTGTTCGCAGCTCGGCGCTGATCTTGACGGCACGGCGGCGATCATCGCCTCGCTTGCGCTCAATCCCAATGCCGGCGGGGTGCTCCTGCTGGGTCTGGGCTGCGAATCCAACCAGCTCGATGCGCTGCTTGAGCGCATTCCGCCTGAACGCCGCACCCGCCTGCGGATACTGCGCGCCCAGTCGGAGGGCGACGAATTTGCCGCCGGGGAAGCCCTGATCGCTGAACTGATGGGCCTGATGGCCACCGACCGGCGCGAGGAGGTTCCGCTCTCCAAATTGCGCCTCGGCGTCAAGTGCGGCGGCTCCGACGCGATGAGCGGGCTGACCGCCAACCCTCTGATCGGGCTGATGGCCGATGCCGTGACGCAGGCCGGCGGCGCTGCGATCCTCACCGAAATCCCCGAAGTGTTTGGCGCGGAAACCCTGCTGCTGGAACGAGCGGCCAATCAGGAGGTGTTCGACAAACTCTCCGAACTGGTGAACTCCTTCAAACGTTACTTCCTCGACCACGGCGAGCCGGTTTCGGAAAACCCCAGCCCCGGCAACATCGCCGGCGGCATCACCACGCTGGAGGAAAAGTCGCTGGGCGCGGTGCAGAAAGGCGGACTTGCGCCGATCCACGACGTCATCGGTTATGGCGAGCGGATGTCGCTCAGTCACTCGCCGGGCGGACTGACCGTGCTGGAGGGGCCGGGCAACGACGCCGTTTCCACCACCGCGCTGGCGGCGGCAGGGGCCACCATCACGCTGTTTTCGACCGGGCGCGGAACGCCGCTGGGCAGCCCGGTGCCAACCGTGAAGATCGCTTCCAACCATTCGTTGGCACAGCGCAAACCCGGCTGGATAGACTTCGACGCGGCGCTGGCGCTGGACATCGGCATGGAAGCCGCGGCTGCTGCGCTGCTGGACCGCATCGTCGCCATCGCCAGCGGCGAACCGGCGCGCAACGAGAGCAACGACGAACGCGCCATCGGCATCTGGAAACGCGGCGTCACGCTTTGAGGCAGGCGGCCGTCACGGTCTGAACACGCCGCCCGCCAGCGCATTCGCATCCACGGTGAACTTGAAGCCCAGCACCCAGGCGTTCGGGATGTCGCTGGTTCGGAACGGGACCGAGGACTGGTCGGGGTGGACGATGTACTGCAGGTTGGGCGACAGGCGGATCGCCGGGCCCAACTGCGCGCCGTAAGCCAGTTCCATCATGTACTGATGCCGCGCGATCCCGTCCGTCCCGCCGGCAAAGACGCGCGCGGCGCGCATGCGCTCCATCGCCAGATCGCTGAAGCGCTGGTCGTTGATGACGAAGCCCAGCGTATCCTTGTCTCGCCCGGCAAAGGTGCCGGTCTGGACAAGGCCGAGTTCGAGAAAGTGGCTCTCCTCGACCCGGCCTGACAGGTTGGTCATCGCCACGCCGAACAGGCTGAGGCCGCGCTGGGTCATCGGGTCCGGGCGGGTCAGCATCTGGTCGAAGCGGAAAAAGATACCCGAGCGGCCATGACGGGTCTGCGCCGCCCGGCCCGATACGGCGGCGATACCGCCCCGGTCATCGCTCAAGGGATCTGCGTAGTCGCCCCGGTCGAACCACCCGCCCAGGATGTAATGGCGCGGCAGGCGGTCGTTGGTGAAGTCGGTGCCATAGCCCAGTTCCCACGGCACGATGACGCCGGTGGCGTTCTTCGTGCTGAAGTTGAAACCGTTGTCGGTCGCCCGCTTGCGGTCGGGATTCACTTCATAGGCGCCGGCATGAAGCCAGACCCTGGGCGTCAGGTTCACTTTGGCATGCGCCATCCAGCTGGAAGCGGGGAAATAGGTGAAGTTGCTGTTCTTGAAGACGAACGTCGGATTTCCGCAGGCCGAATTGGTCTGGAAATTGCAGTAGAGCGGCGAGTTCAGGAAATGGATATTCGCCTGGCTGCGGCCCACCTCGATATCCACCGCGCCGTTCAGCAGCTTCTGCTGCCACGTCAGGATCGCCAGATGGGTGTTCTGGGTGCCATAGATTTCCTGGACCGAGGTGTTGTTGCCGATGGCGATGGCGGCGAGGTTCTGGCCGTGACGGTCGGTGACGGCGGCATGGATCGCAGCGCCCCCGATCCCGGCGATCCTGTCCATGTCGAAGTCGGCGCCGACGTAGACCTGCCCGGCATAAGCCGCGTCCCGTCGCGCTCCGCCCGAGACGTTGGTCGCCGCCTCGCCGGTGTAGCTGAGCGATACGGTGATGCCCTTATCCGCCAGCGGCTGCCAGCTGCGGGTATCACTCTGCGCCTTTTCGATGGGCGCGGCGGACTGAGTGGTACGGGCCGTTTCGTCGGCGGTGTCCTGCGCCAGGACGGGTGCGGCAAATGCGGTTGCGGCGCCGGCGCAGCACAAGGCGCGCATAAGGATAGTCGGCATGGGCGATCTTCCCGATAGATCTGTATTGCAGGGTTGAAGCGGCGGAACCCCGTCAGGCGGGCAGAGGTTCTGCCACCGCGACCGGACGCTTGAGCAGCCCGACCACCAGCGCCGTCACCACGGTTCCCGCCACGATAGCGGCGCCATAGGCCAGCAGGTGCGTCACCGCCCCGGGGATCGGCAGCACGAACACGCCGCCATGCGGCACGCGCAGTTCCACGCCGCTGCCCATCGAGATCGCACCGGCGACCGCCGATCCGGCCATCAGTGCCGGGATCACGCGGAAAGGATCGCGCGCCGCAAAGGGGATCGCGCCCTCCGTCACGAAGGCGAGGCCCAGCACGGCGGCGGCGCCGCTGGCTTCCAGTTCTTCCGAGGTGAAGCGGTTGCGGAACAGGCGTGTCGCCAGCGCGAGGCCCAGCGGCGGCACCATGCCCGCCGCCATGGTCGCGGCCATCGGCGTGTAAACCTCGCTGGCGATCAGGCCGACCGAGAAGGCATAGCCCGCCTTGTTCACCGGCCCGCCCATGTCGAAAGCGGACATCGCGCCCAGGATCAGGCCCAGCACGATGGCGCTCGATCCCTGCATGGAACGCAGTGCCTCGGTCAGGGTCGCAAGCAGCGCGGCTACCGGCGTGCCAACCGCGTAGATCATCAGCAGGCCCGTCAACAGAGAGCCCAGCAGCGGCAGGATCAGCACGGGTTTCAGGCCCTGCAGGTTCCTGGGCAACTGGATCAGGCGATTGAGCCAGTGGACACCGTACCCTGCGATGAAGCCGGCGACGATGCCGCCAAGGAAGCCCGCGCCGATATTGGCCGCCAGCATGCCGCCGATCATGCCCGGCGCGATGCCCGGCCGGTCGGCGATGGAAAAGGCGATGTAGCCTGCCAAGGCCGGCACGATCAGCGCAAAGCCGCCGTTCGCGCCGATCTGGAACAGCGCATGGGCCAGCGTGCCCTTGGCCGCATCGTCATTGGCGTGGATACCGCCAAGCGCGAAGGCCAGGGCGATCAGCAAACCGCCCGCCACCACGAACGGCAGCATGAAGGACACGCCGGTCATGAGGTGCTTGTAAGGGCCGACACGTTCCTCGCGGTCTGCCTTGGCGGCGCCGGAGGCCTGGCCGCCCTGCACTTTCGCCTCGGCCAGCGCCCGTTCGATCAGCTTCGCGCCGCCGGTGATGGCGGGCTTTGTGTTGCTGGCGAATACGCGCTTGCCGGCGAAACGGCCGCGATCGACCTCGCGGTCGGCAGCGATGATGACCACGTCGGCGGCGGCGATTTCCCCGTCCGTCAGCGCGTTACCCGCGCCGACCGAGCCTTGTGTCTCCACCCGGATCGGATAGCCGAGCTGGCGCGCGCCTTCCTGAAGGCCCTCTGCCGCCATGAAGGTATGAGCGATGCCGGTCGGACAGGAAGTGACGGCGACGATGCTGGGCGCGCTGGAGGAGGGTAGCGCGCCAGCATCGCCGCCGGCACCGTCCAGCACAGCGGCCGGATCGGAAAGCACCGCATCGATATCGACGCGGCGGTGGGGTTTGCCCTTCATGACGCCGTCGTCCGCCGCCTGCGGGGCAACGAACAGCAGCATGTCATCGGGCGAAAGGGTTTCAGGGGCGAGCGGGTTCAGCACGCCAAGGTCGGTATGGACTTCGACCTCGATCTCGCGCCCGGCAGCCTGCGCCGCCTTGCGCAGGGCCTCACCAGCAAGAACGCCGGTAACGCCGGATGCACCGGCCTGGACGATGGCGAAAATCCTGCTCACTTTTCTTCTCCCGCCAGAACCGTGTCGATGCGAACGCTGTCTGCCAGCGCCTGCACGGTCTCTTTTTTAGGTAGGTGCGGCCCCGCGCGGCCCAGTTTTCCGACCGCAAACGCGGTGGACAGGCGCGCGATCCGCTCCAGGTTGCCGCCCTCGGCAAGAGCGGCGGCAATGCCCGCCACCATCGCATCGCCCGCGCCCACGGTGCTGGCTACATCGGCGGCGGCAAGCCTTGCGGTCAGCGCGCCCTCGCCGGAGAGGAAGAACGCGCCCTCCTCGCCCAGCGACACCGCGACAAGGCTTACGCCGCGTTCATGCAGGTCGGCCGCCACGCGGTGGACTTCGGCCATGGTTTCCACCGGGGCGCCCAGCCATTCGGAAAGCTCGTGACGGTTGGGCTTGACGATATCGGGCAGCGCGTCGCTCTCCAGCGCCGCGCGAAACGAGGCGCCGCTGCTGTCGAGCAGGACCAGCGCGCCGGTGCCGCGAACGCGCCCCACGATCCGCGCGTAGATATCGTGCGGAAAACCCGGAGGCAGGCTGCCGGCAAGGACCACCAGAGTGTCCGGCCCGGCTTCTTCGACGACTGCCGCGATCACCGCCTCGATCTGGTAAGGATCGGCGGGCGTGCCATCCATGTTGACGTCGGTCGTGCCATCGCCGTCCACCAGCTTGAGGTTGACGCGGGTGGCCCCGGCGCGGCGAATGAAATGGTCGGTGATGCCCTTGCCCGCGAACAACGTTTCGAAAGCGGCGGCATTGTCTGTGCCCAGCAAGCCGTGGACAGACACAGCGGTGCCCCAGTCGGCAAGGCAGCTGGCCACGTTGACGCCCTTGCCGCCCGCATCCTGCCGCGCCGAAAGCGCGCGGTGGACCGCGCCGGGGACGAGATGGTCCAGGGTGACGGTCTGATCGATCGCCGGGTTGAAGGTGACGGTGACGACCCGCATCACGCCGCCTCCTCGTTCAGCGCGCGCACTTCGGCGGCAGTCCCGGCCTCCAGCGCCTTTGCCGCCAGGGCAGTCATGTCGGCAAGGCTGGCGCTGCGGATGCGCGCCTTGACCGCCGGAATGTCGCGCGGGGTCATCGACAGTTCGCTCACCCCAAGCCCGGTGAGCAGCGCCGCGCCGAAGGGATCGCCGGCAATGCCGCCGCACACGCCGACCCAGCGGTCATGCCGCGCCGCGCCCGCCACCGTCATCGCGATCAGGCGCAGGACGGCGGGGTGCAGGCTGTCGGCCTCGCTGGCGAGTTCCGGGTTCTGCCGGTCGATGGCAAGGGCATATTGCGTCAGGTCGTTGGTGCCGATCGAGAAGAAATCGGCATGCTCGGCCAGCACATGCGCCTGCACGGCGGCGGCGGGAACCTCGATCATGATGCCGATGGGCACCACCGGCGCATCCAGTTCGGCGCGGATGCCCTCGCAGATTTCGCGAAGGGTGAGCAATTCGGTGACCGAGGTAATCATCGGGAACATGATCGACAGGTCGCCGCCATCCTTCGCCGCGCGGTAAAGCGCGCGAAGCTGCGGCTCCAGCAGATCGGGACGGCGCAGCAGCAGGCGCGCGCCGCGCACGCCAAGGAACGGGTTCTCCTCGCGCGGCAGGTCCAGATGCGGAACCTGCTTGTCGCCGCCGATGTCGAGCGCGCGCACGATCAGCGGGCGATCGGCGCCCAATGCCTCGATCATCTCGCGGTAGATCGCATATTGCTCATCCTCGGTCGGGCTGTCGCCGCGTTCGAGGAACAGGAATTCAGTGCGCATCAGGCCCACGCCCTCACCGCCCTGCGCCACCGCGAAGGAAACCTGGTCGGGCCGGTTGACGTTGGCGCCAATCGCCACCTCATGCCCGTCCACGGTGCGTGCGGGCTTCGAGCGTTCGGATTCCTCCTCCGCCCGCTTGCGCGCTATCTCATCGATCCAGCCCCGCGCGGAGGCGAGGTCCGCGTCCGAAGGGTTGAGCCAGATGCGCCCGCCGTCCCCGTCGACGATCGCAGTCGCTCCGGCTGCCAGCGAGAGCAGGTCAGTGCCGCCCGCGACCATCGAAGGTAGTCCCAAGGTGCGGGCAAGGATCGCGCTGTGCGAGGTCGGCCCGCCCAGCGCCGTAGCGATCCCGGCCACCTTTTCGATGTCGAGCGTCGCCGTGTCCGAAGGCGAAAGGTCGGCGGCGACAAGGATGCACGGCTCGTCCGGCAGGTCCGAAAGCGTGCCGATGCCAAGGCCGGGGTCGATATACGACAGCACCCGGCGGCCGATATCGTGGAAATCCGCCGCACGCGCCGCCAGCACCGGGTTGCCCAGCGCCGAAAGCTGGCCCGCCATGCGCTCAACCGCCTGATGCCACGACCAGGCGACGCCGTGGCCCTCCACCATGATCTGGCAAGTCAGGGTGATAAGGTCGGTATCGTCCAGCAGCGCGGCCTGCGCCTTGAAGATAGCCGCCTCGGAAGCGCCCAGACGGCGCGTTGTATCATCAACCAGCGCCTTCATCTGCGCGCGCGTGCGCACCAGCGCATCGTCGAGCAGTGCCCCGCCAGCAGCGAGGTCGACCGGCTGATCGGGCACCACAAGCTGCGTCGCGGCAAGGACATGGACTTTGCCAATGGCAAGGCCGGGGCTGGCCCCAACGCCTGCGATCATCGCGGTGTCGCCGTCCGGCTTCCAACCGCGCACGGGGGCCTTCGCCTTCTCGGCCGCGCGCGCGGCATCGGCTTTTTCACGCGCGGAAAGGCGTGTCACGGCCTGAAGGAATTGGTCCAGCGCGCCCTTCGCGCCCTCTCCCGAAGCGGAGATCGTCAGGGTGTCCCCCGCCTTCAGCCCGAGTTGCAGCAGCGCGACCATGCTGCGCGGGTCGGCCATTTCATCGCCGTGGCGCACCCGCAGCGGCACGCTTGCGGCCTTGGCGGCCTCGCTCCAGGCCGTAGCCGGGCGGGCGTGAAGGCCGGTGGGATAATCGACGGTCCAGTTGACCTGCTCGGCCAGATCCTGAGCGGGCTTTGCCGAGGCAGCGCGCGGCGCATCTTCCAGCAGAGCGTTTGAAATCAGCGCCTTGTCGGCCGTTGCGAACAAACCTTCGAGCCGCGCCTCATCCTGGATCAGGCGGGTCAGGCGGCGCAGGATGGCGATGTGGCTGTCCGAACTGGCGGCGATGCCTACAACCAGATGGGCGCGCTGGCCGGGGTTCCACTCGACGCCATCGCGCAACTGAAGCACGACGATACCGTCCTTGCGCACTAGCCCCTTGTCCTCGCCCAGACCGTGCGGGATCGCCACGCCGGAACCGAGGTAGGTATTCGCCACAGCCTCGCGCCGGATCATGCTTTCTTCATACCCCGGGCCGACGCAGCCCGCGGCAACGAGCAGCTGCCCGGCCTGGCGAATCGCGTCTTCCTTGTCGGCGGCATGGGCATCGATCCGCACAAGATCGTCCAATCCCAGCGGATTGCGGGCATCTGCGAACATGAAACGGCCTCTCCAGTCTTTGTTCTCTCGCTCTAGAAAACGTTTTCTCACAAAATTGTCAAGGGCCTTGCGCTTACGCCCCCAATTCCAGCATAAGCGGCCAAACGGTGCGTGGTTCCTAATGCACTTTATGGAGAACGATTTCCCGATGGCAGTCGGAATCAAGGATGTCGCGAAAGTCGCGCAGGTTTCCCCGGCCACGGTGTCGCGGGTTCTTGCGGGCCGCGCGGTCGACCCGGCGATGCAGGAAAGGGTGATGATGGCGGTCAAATCCACCGGCTATCGCCCCAATCTGGCGGCACGGCGCCTGCGGTCGCGCCACACCAACACCATCGGCCTGATCGTCGCCGACATCCGCAACCCCTTCTTCACCGCCGTTTCGCGCGCGATCGAGGACATCGCCTATTCGCGCGGCCTGCGCGTCATCCTGTGCAACACCGACGAAGACCCCGAGCGCGAGGCGATGTACCTGCAATTGATGCAGGAGGAGCGCGTCACCGGCGTGGTGCTGGCCCCGTCGCGCGCGGGTTCCGAGAATGCCGGACGGTTCAGCACGGATTTCCCGATGGTCCTGATCGACCGCGCCGTGCCGGGCGCCACGCGCGACTGCGTGGTGCTCGATAACGAGGCGATGGCGGCGGGACTGGTCACGCACCTCCACGAGCAAGGCCATACCCGCATCGCCGGGCTGTTCGGCGCGCTGAGCGCTACGGGCGTGCAGCGCCGCATCGGATTCGAACGCGCCGCCGCCGCGCTGGGCGTCGAGAGCCAGGCACTGTCGGTCCCCCACGGCACGGGCGAGGCGGAAAAGGCCGTGGCCGCCGCGATGTCCGGGCCGTGCCCGCCGACCGCCCTGCTCGCCAGCAACGGCGTGATGTTGATGGCGGTCCTGCGCGCGCTCCATGCCCTTGGGCTCTCGGTGCCGGGCGACGTCGCCCTTGTCGGTTTCGACAAAGAGGACTGGATGGAGTTCGTCGGCGGGGGCCTCACCGTGATCGAGCAGCCGGTGGAAGAGATCGGCCGCGCCGCGATGTCCATGCTGTTCGAACGTATCGATCACCCCGATGCCGCCGCACGGCGGGTGGTGCTGGCCGGGCGGCTTGTCGCCCGCGCGTCCAGTTCGCCGCCGCGCGCCGCAACCCCGAAAATGCAGGAGACAAACCCATGAAGCCACCGATCGGCCGTGATACGAAGCTGTGCATGTCGCTTTCGGCCCGGCCCGGCAATGCCGGCTCGATGCTGCACAACCGGCTCTACGACCTGTTGGGGCTGGACTATGTCTACAAGTCGTTCAGCACCACTGACCTGCCCGCCGCGATCGGCGGTATCCGGGCGCTGGGCATTCGCGGCTGCGCGGTTTCGATGCCGTTCAAGGAAGCGGTGATTCCGCTGATCGACGCCATGGAACCCTCCGCCAGCGCGATCGACAGCGTGAACACCATCGTCAACGATGACGGCCGACTGACCGGCTACAACACCGACTTCGTGGCCGTTCGCGACCTCCTCGTGCAGCGCGGGATAGACCCGGCCCTGCCCTTCGCGGTGCGCGGCAGCGGCGGCATGGCCAAGGCGGTCGTCGCGGCGCTGCGCGATTGCGGCTTTGGCGAAGGCGTGGTCGCCGCCCGCAACCGCGAGGCGGGCCAAGCGCTCGCCGAGCAGTACGGCTATGTGTGGCAGGCCGAAGTTCCCGCGCGCGGCGCGCCGCTGCTCATCAACGTCACCCCGCTCGGCATGGCCGGTGCGGACGAGAGCGCGATGAGCTTCGACGACGCCCAGCTCGCCGGCTGCGAGGTCGCTTTCGACGTGGTCGCCCAGCCCGCCATGACGCCGTTCATCCTCGCCGCGGACAAGGCCGGCAAGGCGATCATATCCGGCGCGGAAGTCATCGTGCTTCAGGCGGTGGAGCAGTTCGTCCTCTACACCGGCATCCGTCCGGAGCCGGAGATGATCCGCGATGCAGCGCTTGTGGCCCACGGACCGCAAGTGGCGGAACGGCTGATCCTGTAAAATTCCTCGTGAAATTGCTCATGTAATCGGTTGTATCCGCCAAAGCGGTGCGCAGGGGCTTCCGAATCCGCCCCCAAACCGCTTATGTCGTTCGCGTCCGCGGCGAAACGTCGCATCCCCAACGAGAGTATGCCAAGGATGAAGCGTCTTACCCTGACCCGGTTCATGATCGAGGAACAGCGTCGCTCCGGCGTTCTGCGGCCCGAACTTCGCCTGCTGATCGAAACCGTCGCACGCGCCTGCAAGACCATCAGCCATTCCATCGGCAAGGGTGCACTGGGCGAAGTGCTCGGCAGCCTCGGCAGCGAGAACGTGCAGGGCGAGGTCCAGAAGAAGCTGGACGTCATCGCCAACGAACTGCTCCTCGAAGCGAACGAATGGGGCGGCCACCTCGCGGCCATGGCGTCCGAGGAAATGGAGACGATCCACCGCATCCCCAACCGCTATCCCAAGGGCGAATACCTGCTGCTGTTCGATCCCATCGACGGGTCCAGCAACATCGACGTCGGGCTTTCGGTGGGCACGATCTTCTCGGTCCTGCGCGCACCTGCCAGCGCCTCGGGCCGCGATATCACCGAGGAAGACTTCATGCAGCCGGGCGCCACGCAGGTTGCATCGGGCTATGCGATCTACGGCCCGCAGACGCTGCTGGTGCTGACGCTGGGCACGGGCGTTTATGAATTCACTCTCGACCGCGAAGTCGGTGCCTGGAAAATGACCGACGGGCCGTTGAAAATCCCAGCCGGCAACTGCGAATTCGCCATCAACATGGCCCGTCACAAGCAATGGTCGCCCGCGATCACGCGCTATATCGACGAGCGTATGGAAGGCGAAACCGGCCCCTGTGCCAAGGACTACAACATGCGCTGGACCGGCTCGATGGTGGCCGACGTGCACCGTATCCTGAAGCGCGGCGGCGTGTTCCTCTACCCGGCAGACCACCGCACCCCCGGCAAGGCGCGCCTGCGCCTCATGTACGAGGCCAACCCGATGGCCCTGCTGATCGAGCAGGCCGGCGGCGCCGCCAACAACGGGCTGGACCGTATCCTCGACATCCTCCCCACCGGCCTGCACGAACGCGTGGGCGTGGTGCTGGGCGACAAGACCGAGGTCGAGATCGTCGCGGCCTATGGCGACGAAGCCATGGATACCATCGGAAACTGATGCACGACCATCCCGGCGCCCCGCGATGGAGCGGGCGCCGGGATGCCCCGCGCGGCAAATTCACTGATCAGATGCGCGACATATTGCGGATGGATGGGCCGGCCAAGCCTCACACTTTCAGTCTGCTAGGCGATCTATCGATGCCTGGGGCTGCGTGAACCACTGCGCGCCAGTTGGCGTCACGAACATGTGATCTTCCAACCGCACGCCGAACCGCTGCGGCACGACGATCATCGGTTCGTTCGAAAAGCACATGCCCGGCTCCAGCAGAGTGCGATCGCCGCGCACCAGATAGGCCGGTTCGTGGATCGAGAGCCCGATGCCGTGCCCGGTGCGGTGGGGCAGGCCGGGAAGCGCGTAATCCGGCCCAAGCCCGGCCTTCACCAGCACAGCGCGCGCGGCGGCATCGACGCTTTCACAGGTTTCGCCGGGGCGCACGGCGTCGAAAGCGGCCTGCTGGGCTTCCTTCTCGATATCCCAGATGTCGCGGATATCCTGCGAAACGGCGCCAAACCCATACGTGCGGGTGATGTCGGAGTGGTAGCCCTGGATCGTGCAACCGGTGTCGATCAGCACGAGTTGGCCCTCCTCCAGCGCGCGGTCTCCGGGCAGGCCGTGGGGATAGGCGGTCGCCTCGCCGAACTGGACGATGCAGAAGCTGGACCCGCTGGCACCCAGCTTGCGGTGTGCGGCATCGATGAAGTGCACCACTTCGCTCTGGCGGATACCGGGCACAAGGATGCGCGCGGCGGCGTGGTGGATCGACAGCGTCATGTCCTTCGCCTGCTGCATGAGCGCGATTTCGGCCGCCGACTTGACCATGCGGCACTGCTTCATCACCGGCATGGCATCGACCAGAGCGGCGCCGCTCTGACGGATACGCTCGGCAAAGTGGAACGGCAGTTCAGGATCGATGGCCAGCGTCTTTGCGCCCACTTGCGCCAGAACGTCTCTTACCAGCGCGGCCGGGTCTTCGTCCTCCTGCCACGAACGGATGTCCACCGGGATCGCAAGGTCCGCCTCCAGCGTACCGATCTCGAAATGCGGGCAGATCATGATCGGCTCGCGTCCGGGCACCAGCAACATCACGACGAGGCGCTCGCTCTGGCCCCAGGGCAGGCCCGAGAAGTAGCGCAGCGATGCGCCCGCATTGATCAGGAGCGCGTCGGCCCCGAGCGCCTCCGTCAGTTCCTGCGCGCGGGCGATGCGTGCCCACCGTTCTGTAACGTCGATTGCAGGAGCACGCTCCGCCCAGGGCTGGAGGCGATCCAGTTCGATCTGCGCGGTCGATCCGCCAATCATCATGTCTGTCCTTATGCGAAGCGCTGGAGGTCGAAAGGCGCGAGCGGCAGTTCCGTTTGCTCGCCCATGACCATCGACCTGACCAACCGCGCGGTAATCGGTGCGAGCGTAAGCCCAAGGTGCTGATGCCCGAAAGCATAGTAGAGATTGTCCGCCCGCGTCGAGCGGCCGATCGCCGGAAGATAGTCCGGCAGCGTCGGCCGGCACCCCATCCACCGGCGGAACGGCCCGGAAATCGGCAGGCCAAGCTGCGCTACATGGCGTTCGAGGCGCTCCCACTTGCGCGGATCGGCAGGTGCATCGATCCGACTGAATTCCACGAAGCTGGCGGCCTGCACAGTCGGCCCAAAGCGGGTCACGATCATCGAAAGCTCCTCGAACACCACCGGGGGCAGGTCCTCTGGCCAGCCCGAGGAATCGGCGCGGATGTGGTAGCCGCGCTCGGCTATCATGGGCACTTTGTGGCCGAACGCTTCCATCAGCCCGCGCGAGTGTACACCCGCACAGACGATCACCCGGTCCGCGTCCAGCCCCGCGATTTCGGCGCGCTCATGGTTCAGGCCAAGCGCAGCGGATGCCTCGTGAATCGTGCCGCCGCGTGCGATGAAAGCGGTACGCAGGGCGCCGCGCAGAGCGCCAAGATCGGCGATCTGGCCGCTGCCTGAAAAGCGGATCGCCCCGGCTACACGCCGATTGCCGAGGGCTGAAAGCATGTCCCTCTCATCCGTCGTCGCGCCGTGGACTTGCGCCGTACCCGTGCGGGCCATTTCCCAGGAAGCGCGTCCGGCGCTGGCTGCATCATCGCCGTGCCATACCACGAAATGCCCATCCCGCCGGAGCAGTTCGGGCGCACCGATACGCGCCGTGATGGATTCCCACGCCGGCATCGCGCCCTCCAGCAGCGGTCCCAGCGCCGCGCAGCCGCTACGGAACCGCTCAGGACGCGCCGCCGCCAGCAGGCGCAGGCCAAACGGCAACCATGCAGGCAGGGACAGGGGCGGCAGTCCCACCGCGCCGCCGCGCATGAACAGGCGCCCGGGCATCGTGCGCACCGTTTTCATCGAGGCCAGCGGCTCTACCTGCTCGACCGCGATGTGGCCCGCATTGCCCCAGGACGGAGCCAGCGCGGCGGAATCATCGTCGATGATCGCCACGCGCTCGCCCGCCTCCAGCAATTCGATGCCGGTGCAAAGGCCGACCACCCCGCCGCCGACGATCCCGACTAGTCCCACAAAAACTCCGTTGCAATGAACGAGATATCGTATACGGTATATACACCGATCAACGCCGACACAAGGCTTTCGCATCCGCAATGACCGCAGGCTCGACCCGCCCCCAGAAAAGTTGCCTTTATCGCAGCGCTGTTTGCGCGGCGATAAAGGCGTGGACGCCGGAAATAAGGCGCGGATTGCAGGCGCATTCAGGATCATCTACCGTATACGTTAGTGCGGCCGCGTTTCACACGGCTGCTGTCGATATGGAGATATATTGGTGACGATCGTCGTCCGCACGCTTGCAGAACGGATTTTCGACGTGATCCGCGAAAGGATCGTCGAAGGGAAGCTCCCCGTCATGGAGCCGGTCCGCCAGGACGCCCTCGCAGCGGAGCTGGGCGTCAGCAAAATCCCGCTGCGCGAGGCGCTGACCCGCCTTGAGCATGAGGGCCTGCTGACCAGCCAAGCCAATCGCGGGTGGTTCGTCCGCCCGATGTCGAGCGACCAGGCCGAAGAAATCTATCTCCTGCGCCTGGCCATCGAACCGGCGGCCGTCGCCTATGCCTGCAGCCACGCCGACGAGGCCGACAAGGAGGCCGCCGTGGCCGCCTTCGAACGGCTCGACGAGGCGGCGCGGGGCGATCTTGCGACTGTCGGCCTGCGCAACCGTGAATTCCACGTCGCGCTGGTGCGTCCGGGCAAGCGCCTGCTGACCACCCAGCACGTCGAACGGCTCGAGGTTCTCGCCGAACGCTACGTCATCGCGCATCTCGAACCGGCCGGCCGCGGCGACCGCGCGCATTCCGAACACCGTGACCTGCTCGACGCCTGGCTCGCCGGAGAGGCGGACAAGGTGAAGGGCCTGCTTACCCAGCACATCGCCAGCACGCTCGACGACTTGCGCGCTCATTTCGCCGCCAGCCAGACCGGCTGATCCACATTTCCAGGGGGAACCATGTTCGGACCGCGTAAATCCATAGACTCGTTGCTGAAACGCGAATCCGGGCACTCCCTTGCCAAGACCCTTAGCTGGCCGCACCTGATCGCCCTGGGCGTGGGCGCCATCGTCGGCACCGGCATCTATACCCTGACCGGCGTGGGCGCCGACCGCGCTGGCCCCGCCGTGATCCTGGCCTTCGCGATCGCCGGCGCCGTCTGCGCCTGCGCCGCCCTCGCCTACGCCGAAATGGCGACAATGATCCCGGCGGCAGGCAGCGCCTATACCTTCAGCTATGCGGCGATGGGCGAGACGATCGCCTGGATCGTGGGATGGAGCCTGATCCTCGAATATTCGCTGGCGTGCTCCACCGTGGCGGTCGGCTGGTCGGGCTATCTTGTGGGCTGGATACAGTCTGCGGGTATCCACCTTCCCCATGCGCTGCTGGTCGGCCCACACGGCGGCGGCATCGTCAACCTGCCAGCCGTGGGCGTTGCCCTGGCGGTGATGGGCATGCTGATCGCCGGCACGCGCGAAAGTGCCACGCTCAACATCGTGTTGGTCATCATCAAGCTCGTCGCGCTTTCGGTGTTCGTGGCCATGGCGATGCCGGCTTTCCAGTCCGGCAACCTCGAACCCTTCATGCCCTACGGCTTCGTCAGCACCGAGGTCGGCGGCGAGCAGCGCGGCGTCATGGCCGCCGCCGCCATCGTGTTCTTCGCTTTCTACGGCTTCGACGCCGTCGCGACTTCGGCGGAAGAAGCCAAGAATCCGGGCCGCGACCTTACCATCGGCATCGTCGGCTCCATGGTGGTCTGCACGGTGATCTACATGGCCGTCGCCTTCGCCGCCATCGGCGCCCTGCCATTCCAGCAGCTTGCCAATTCGCCCGAACCGCTGGCCCTCGTACTGCGCCAGCTCGGCCAGCCGGTTGCCGCGCACCTGATCGCCCTTGCCGCCGTGCTGGCGCTGCCCTCGGTCATCCTGGTTATGATGTATGGCCAGAGCCGCGTGTTCTTCGTCATGGCGCGTGATGGCCTGCTGCCGCGCAGCCTCGCCAAGATCAGCCCGCGCACCGGCGCGCCCACGCGCATCACGCTGATGACCGGCATCTCGATCGCCATCGTCGCAGGCATCTTCCGGCTGGACGAGATCGCGGAACTGGCCAACGCCGGTACGCTGATCGCCTTCATTTCGGTCGGCGCGTGCCTGATGATCCTGCGCCGCCGCATGCCCGAACTGCCGCGCCTGTTCCGCTGCCCCAAACCGTACCTCGTGGGCACCCTGACGATCCTGGGCTGCGCCTACCTGCTGCTGAGCCTGCCAGCCTCCACCCTGGTCCGCTTCGGGGCATGGAACGTCATCGGCCTGCTGGTCTACTACCTTTACGGCCGGAGCCGCAGCGATGCCGGACGCGAAGCGGCGAATACCGCCGCCTGACCGGCGCACTATTCCACCTGAACCTGTCTCACCAAAGATCGAAGGAGATCGCGATGTCGCGCGCCCTTTTCACCGCTGCCGTACTTCTGGGACCCAGCCTGTCGCTGGCCGCCCCCGTGCTGGCCAAGACCGCCTATGACGGCGTCTGGCTGTTCGACGATACTCCGCCCACGCCCGGGGTGACGATGATGCAGGTCACCTCGAAAGGCGGCAAGATAGAGGGCACCGTGACCACCCAGTGGTACGGCCCCGTCGAAATGCTGAACCCGCATGTCGACGGCGGCACACTGAAATTCGACACCCGCAACATCAACGACCGCGAACACCCCACCCGTCCCTGGAGCGTCGCCATCCAAGGCGGCAAGGCTCACCTCAAGGGCCGCATCTGGGAATCCGAAGTCGACGCTTCGGGCTATCGCGGCAAGGTGAAGGACGCGCAGGCCCGTACCTTCAAGTTCTCGGCCCCCTTGCCCGCGCTCGGCGCACCGATCCCCAGCAAGCTGGCCGCCACGCCGCCGATGGGCTGGAGCAGCTGGAACAAGTTCGCCGAGCATATCGACGACAAGACCGTGCGCGCCATGGCCGATGCGATGGTCTCCACGGGCCTGCGCGATGCCGGCTACCTATACGTCAACATCGATGATGGCTGGCAGGGCAAGCGCGACGCGAACGGCGTGCTTCAGCCCAACGAGAAGTTCCCGGACATGAAGGCGCTGACCGACTATGTCCATTCCAAGGGACTGAAGATCGGCATCTATTCCTCGCAGGGGCCGCGCACCTGCGCAGGCTATGAGGGCAGCTACGGCCACGTCAGACAGGACGCGCAGACTTATGCCGATTGGGGCTTCGACTACCTCAAGTACGACTTGTGCTCAGGCGAGTGGTTCTATGACAATGCCGACACGGTGAAGCGCAGCTACTACGAAATGGGCGCCGCGCTTCAGGCGACGGGGCGCGATTTCATCTTCTCGCTGTGTGAATATGGGCGCTTCGACGTGGGATCATGGGGCCGCGATGTGGGCGGCCAGCTCTGGCGCACCACCGGCGACATCACCGACGATTACCCGACCATGGCCAAAATCGGTTTCGACAAGAACGGCAAGCCCGAATGGGCCGGGCCGCACGGCTTCAACGACCCGGACATGCTCGAAATCGGCAACGGCGGCATGAGCGCGGACGAATACCGCACGCACATGACCCTGTGGGCAATGTCGGCGGCGCCGCTGATGATGGGCCATGATCTGCGGGAAACGTCGCCCGAGACGCTTGCCATGCTCACCAATCCACGCGTGATCGCCGTGGATCAGGATGCGAAGGGAGTGCAGGCGAAGGCGCTGCGCAAACAGGGCACGATGGAAGTCTGGGCCAAGCCCCTGGCCGATGGCCGGGTGGCGCTGGCCTTGTTCAACCGAGGCGATGCGACCGGTTCGCTGGCCCTTACGCCGGGCGATGCCGGGCTGACGGCAGTCAACAAGGTCGAGGACGTGTGGAGCGGCGCCAAGTCCGCCAAATTGCCTGCCAGCTACACCGTCCCGGCGCGCGGCGCGGTGATGGTAGTCGTGGGAGGCTGAAAACCAAAAGGCGGAGCAGCGAGAAATCGCGCTCCGCCCCACAACCCCACAACCCCGCTCAGCCTGAGCTTGTCGAAGGCCCCCGAAATGGGGCGCCCAGTCTCGGGGGCCTTCGACAAGCTCAGGCTGAGCGGGTTTCAAGGTATTTGGCGAGCGTTGAAACACCAACTAGTGACGCTAACGCCTCCTCAAGCCAGTACGGCCAGGCGAAATCACTTGACCTGAAAGCCCTCCCAGAAGGTATCGGCCTTGTCGATCCAGATGGTGTTGAACCCGGTAGCGATCGCCGAACCCTCGATCGAGGGGATGATCGCCGGCTGGTCGCCCAGCATCACCGATTTCTCCACGCGGCCGATAAAGCGGCTGCAGATGTAGCTTTCGTGCACGAAGCTGTCCCCTACAGACAGCCGGCCAGACGCCGCCAGATGCGCCAGGCGCGCTGAGGTGCCGGTGCCGCAAGGGCTGCGGTCGATCGCCTTGTCGCCGTAGAACACGGCATTGCGGCCATCGGCGCCTTCATGCTTGGGCTTGTCCGCCCAAAGCACATGGCTGACACCGCGGATCGTGGGATCGAGCGGGTGAACCGGCTCGAACTTAGCCCGAACCGCCTCGCGGACACGGCCGCTGAGATCGATGATCCGCGCCGCGCCAAGATCGTCAAGACCGGTATAGGCGCCCTGCGGCTCGACGATGGCATAGTAGTTGCCGCCGTAAGACACGTCGATCGAGAGCGGGCCAATGCCCTCCACGTCCACCTCGATACCCCGCGCGGCGACATAGGCGGGGACGTTGGTGATGCGTACCGAAGTAACCTTCGGCCCCTCGGTTTCATAGGCGATCTCGATCACGCCCGCCGGCACTTCCACCCGCAGGCGGCCCGGCGTGGCGGGCTGGATCAGCCCGTGCTCCAAGCCGAAAGTGACGATGCCGATGGTGCCGTGGCCGCACATGGGCAGGCAGCCGCTGGTCTCGATGAACAGGATGCCGATGTCGTTCGCGGCATCGGTGGGCGGATAGAGGAACCCGCCCGACATCATGTCATGCCCGCGCGGTTCGAAGCACAGGCCGGTGCGGATCCAGTCGAAACGCTCCAGGAAATCCTGGCGCCGCTCGGACATGGACGCGCCCTTCAACAGCGGAACCCCGCCCGCTATCAAGCGGACGGGGTTACCGGCTGTGTGGCCGTCGATGCAGAAGAATGTGTGCCGCATCGATGCTCCTTCAGGCTGCCTTTGCGACGGAAAGATCCGGCCGGGTAGCAGCGGCCTTTTCGACCATCGCGATCACTTCGGCGCGGCGCTCGCCCTGAAGCACATAGCGCGGAGGCAGGACGCGCTCCGAACCACGGCCCATGACTTCCTCTGCCAGCTTGATCGACTGGACAAGATCATGCTCGGCATCGAGGTGCAGCAGCGGCATGAACCAGCGATAGATTTCCATGGCCTTGGCATGGTCGCCGCGCGCGAACGCTGCAACCAGTTCCACCGATTCCTTGGGGAAAGCGTTGGTGAGGCCCGAAACCCAGCCCTGCGCGCCGAGGTACAGCCCTTCCAGCGCCACGTCGTCGAGACCTGCGAACAGCACATAGCGATCGCCGAAAGCATTGCGGAAATCGGTGAAGCGGCGCGTATCGGGCGCCGATTCCTTGACCGCAACGATGTTCGGCACGTCGATCAGCTGCGTCAACACTTCCTGGTCGATCACGGTGCGATAGGCCGGGGGGTTGTTGTAGAGCATGATCGGCAAGCCGGTCTGGTCGGCAACGCCCTTGAAGTGGGCGACAAGTTCATGCGCCTTGGGCACGTAGACCATCGGCGGCAGCAGCATCAGGCCGTCCGCGCCGGCCTTTTCCGCGGCCTGTGCATACCGCACCGCGCGGCGCGTGTCGTATTCCGAAACGCCGGTGATAACCGGCACGCGGCCGTCCACTACTTCGACGATGGCGGAGAGAACCTGGACCTTTTCGTCATATTCCAGCGAGTTGTTTTCGCCCACCGTGCCGAGCGCGATCACGCCGGTCACCCCGTCGCGGATCAGATCGTCGACGACGCGCTGGGTGTCCGCGATATCGATCGACAGGTCAGCGCGGAGCTGCGTGGTGACTGCCGGGAAAACACCCTTCCAACCGATTGCCATGAATTTTATCCTGTTATGCGTTAACTTGAGATATCGTATACGATATTATCTACTGTGAGGCAATGGCCTTTTTCGCACCTGCACACATCGTCAACGCGGCCAGTTCTGCGGCAATGGCCCATCCACATCGCCGGAAAACGGCTGCAAACGGTCGATCACGCAGGCAGGGCCGGGGACTTGAGTGGCGGTCATGAGCGCGCGTACTTTGTCACCTTCGCAAACGCGGTCGCCGTCCATTTCCAGGCTGACGATGGCGAGCGGATTGAGCGTGCGGCAGGCACCGCCCTTGAAGACGGCGATATAGGACTGCCGGACATCAGGCTGTCCGCGAAAATACAGCAAGCCATCGTCGCGCACCGTGGGCCCGGCCAAGGCAGAACGCAAAACACACAATTTGCCCGAAACTGCGGGCTTGGGCGCCGCAGTTGCAGCCCCCAGAAGCAGCGCCAGGAAAACGCCGCCGAACGCGATAGCATGGTTGGAAAGTCTGGCGGGAAAGCGGGATGGTCCGGTCATGACAGAAGCTCCGATCCTTGAAAATACGCGCTGAAACGAAAACAGCCGCGCCATCGAAATGGCGCGGCTGTCGAGGTCATCTTGGCAAAGGCGCCGCTCCGGTCAGAAGCGGAAGCGGACACTGCCCTGAAGCGTGCGTGCCAGGGTGCGCACACCCAGCGGCAGCAGATTCTGGCTGGCGTGATAGCGGAAAACGTCGTTGCCCAGAATGTTCGAAGCCTCAAGCGAGAGCGTCATGAACGGCACCGGGGTGTAGTTCACCGCCGCATCCAGCTTGGATGTGCTGCCGTTATAGGGCGAATACTCCGGATTCTCCTGCCAAATGCTCAGACGATAGGAGGAACGATAGTTATAGGCCACGCGGGCGCTGAACTTGGGGGTATCGTAAAACAGCGTGGCATTGGCCGTCCACTTCGACGTGTTCGGGGAATCGAATGCGCCGGGAAAATCTTCGGGGTAAGGATATTCGATACGGGCCTTGAAGATGTGGCTGGCGTTCATGCTGGCACCGAAGTTCTTCAGGATGCCCGGCAGGAAGTCGAAGAACGACTGCACCGTACCTTCGAGACCGATGAAGGTGCCGTCACCTGCGTTACGCAGCTGTTCGACATAGCCGGTGCTTAAACCATAGTCCGCAAGGTTGATGCCGTAGGCCGCCATCTCGGTCGCGGTCACCTGTTCGCGGCTGTAGTAGAGGAAGCCTGTGGCCTTCTTGTAATAGCCGGCAAGCGATACCTGGCCGCCGCGACCGAAGTAGTATTCCGCGCTGACGTCGAACGCCTGCTCGCGCTGGGCCTTCAGTGCCGGGTTTCCGGCAAAGACAACGGCTGAAGTGGATCCGACATCCACCGTATAGAACGGGCGGGAATCGTAGAAACCGGGCCGCGAGACGTTGGTGGAATACGATAGCCGCAACTGAGCCTTGGGAGTGAAGTGAATGACGGCCGAAACGGTCGGCAGCAGGTCGTAATAGTTGCCCGCACCAGGCGATTGCTCGACGATCTGCTGGTTGCCGTTCGCAGGGGTGCCCGGCCGGAAGTTGAAGCTGTTCGAAGTACCCCAGGTGTTGGTGTAGCGTACACCGGCGAGTCCATCGACCGGGATCGAGCCGATTTCGAAGCCGTAATTGAACTGGGCATACGCTGCAAAGTTCTTCTCGTTCGAGCTGAACGTCTGGCCGCGATCGCTCGACGGATAGACACTGGCGAAGTTGTTGGCGTTGCCGGGATCAGTCTGCTGGATCAGTGCACGGATCGCGTCGATATTGCTGAGGACCGATGCGCCGGGGATGCGATACCACTGCGTTGTTGCGCCTCCGATGTCCGGCCCGACCATCGATGCATCATCAAACCCGGGGATCATGCTGAGCGGAGCAAATGCACCGCCGACGCGCGGAAAACCATCGCGATAGCCGTAGTAACGGCTGGTCCGGCGCTGGTTGAAGCGGCCGCCCACCTGCAGGTTACGCAGGAAGCCGGTGTCGCTGATTTGCAAAGTCAGGTCGGTCTGGGCGGCGAACTCCTTGTTCTTCGATCCGCCGCGATTGTCCTGGAACCGCTCGACCCCGTAGGAGGACAGGTTGTTCAGGTCGACCCCGTTGAAGGTGATCGAAGGCGCGCCCTTGCTGTAGAGATCAGATGCGAAATCGACGCTGGCCGAGGTGATCTGGCCCGGCTTGAGGATGGTCTCGACGAAGTAATTTCCCTCGTTCGACCAGTTGTACTGCGCGGCTGCATTGATCTGGACCCGGTCCGAGTGCCAATGCGCTTCGAGGTTCGTAGTATACAGGTTAGAGTGGATCGTATTGTAAAGGCTGTCGATGCCCGCATTCAGGCCATTCGGGTTGGTCAGGGTCACGGACTTCACCGTCTTGCCATCAGGCATGAACACGAGGTCGCTGTAATTCGGCACTACCTGCATGTCCTGCACGTAGAGACGCTCGACCGAACGCTTCTCGCGCGAGCCAAGGTAGCTTCCTTCCAGCACAAAATCGAGTTTGTCGCTGGCGCGCCATTGCAGCACGCCGTTGATCGAGGGGCGCTTCACGCTGCCCTGCTCAAGGCCGTACTGGGCGCGGTAGGGGATCACCAGCTGGCTGCCGCCGGTCCGCGTTACCAGGAACGGAGATTCGCTCTCGATAAAGTTCTCGCGGTAGTTCGTCTTGGTCATCGACGCGTTGATGAGGAAGCCGATCTCGCCGATCCCGGTTTCGAAGCGGTTGGCGACCAAGAGGCTGCCGTAGGGGCTGACCTTCTCGGAGATGTCATCATAGGCTCCGCGTGCACTGCCTGCGATCGTCCAGCCCTTTTTCATGTCGAACGGACGGCGCAGTTCGACGTTCACGGAGCCGGCGATGCTGCCTTCCACCTGGTCGGCGGAGCGCGTCTTGTAGACATCGACCTGCTTCAGCAATTCAGCAGGGATGTCCGACAGGTTAAGCGAGCGGCCGTCACCGAGGTTAGTGTTGTTGCCATTGACGGTGGTCTGCACGCCGGAGAGGCCGCGGATCGTAACGTCCTGCCCTTGGCCGCGCGCGCGGTCGATCTGCACGCCAGTCACGCGGGCAAGCGCTTCGGGAACGTTATTGTCGGGCAATTTTCCGACATCTTCGGCCACGATCGAATCGACGATCTGCTTGGAGTTCTTCTTCTTGGTGACAGCAGCCTCGACGCTGCCCCGCACGCCGGTGACGACGATATCGGCACGGGACGCTTCTTCAACGTCGACATCGGCCGTCTGTGCCATGGCAGGCGCGCCAATGGCGATTATCATGATGGAAGAGAGCGCCGTCGAAAGCTTCAAGGCTTTTAAAGATGTCATCACAAACCCCCTGTTTGAATACCCCGGCGCCTTTGATCTGACACCTTAAACTTATATCGTATACTTCCTATGATATCTAAACCGAGTCAAGCCGATTGTGGCGGTTTGGTGAATTTTATGTCCGACAAATGTCTGAATGAAGATATATCCGGAAAGACAACCACTTCGGGGCGCAGGTTCGTCACCCGCGCCCCGTTCAGGCTTGTAGTTTCAGCGCCTCTCCCGCGCTTATTTGCAGGGTGGGGGCGCGACCTTGGCTCCACGTACGCTGATCGGCGCTGATTGCGGCGCCAGCGCTTCCCATTCCTGTACCGCAAGCGCGGCGTGAGTCTTGCCGTCCGTCGATGCGTCCATCACCGCGCGCAGGCAGCGGGTGGTGATGGCGTGGAACGACACGTCCTGATAGGCCCCGGCGGCGACGCTGTAACCGCTGGCGCCGCGCACCGGCTTCCAGCCATTTTGCCAATACTCAAGGTGCCAGGCGGCAGGCGGGGCGACGCCGAGACCCGAGCCGGCAGGCTGGTCGTTCCAGAACCAGATGCGCGATCCGTTGAGCGTCACCGGCTTGTCCCAGCGGTACTCGATCCACTGGCGCGGCGGGTTGTTCACCGTCCAGCTGCCCCACATATCGGGCGGCAGGGGCGCGGATTTGGTGATCCCGTCGTTCAGCGATTTGATCCAGAACTGCACCGGCACCGGATCGTTCGAGACGGTAGCCCAGGCCGAGCGGGCGATGTTGCGGCTGGGCATGGGTGCTGGCTGCGGGCGCAGGGTCGGCACCACGGTGCGGATGCGCGCGGGGCTGACGCTGTCGTCCCACTCCATTTTATCCAGCGCGACGCTGCGCCGGAAGTGACCGCCGCCTGCCGCGTCGGCGGTATGATAGGCCATGTACCACTGGCCGTTGAACTCCACCGCGCCGGGGTGCGACGTGGTCGACGACACCGGCTTCAGCGCCACGCCGCGATAGGTCCACGGCCCCATCGGCGTGGGCGCGCTGCCATAGGCGATGCAGGCGTGATAGACCGCCGGAGTGCAGTCGGACGTGGGGCCAGCCTTGTTGCCGGCGTAGAGCATGTAATAGGTGCCCTTGCGCTTCATGATCCACGGCGCTTCGAAGAAGCCTTCCAACCCCTCGATCTTCTGCTCCGGGCCTTTGGGCGTAATCATGTCACGCGCCAGCTCCATGGCGCGCAACTGGCCGAAGGTGCCCCAGTAAATATAGACCTTGCCGTCATCGTCGATAAGCACGGTGGGATCGATGTTCTGGATATTGTTGCTGACCGGCACCCGCTGCGAAATGATCGGGCCCGCCGGATGGGCATCGCGCCAAGGGCCGACCGGATTGTCCGACACGGCCACGCCGATCGCAAAGCGGTCCTGTGCGTCGCTGCTCTTCTCCAGCACCGGGGCATAGAGGTAATAGCGTTTGTCCGGCCCCTGGATGATCTGGCCAGCATAGGCACGCGCTTCCTCGGCCCACGCGAAGACGTTCTCCGGCTTGGCTATGGCGGGATAGTGCATCCACTTGCCCGAGGCGGGATCGGCCGTCTTCAGGATCTGCCATTCGCCCATGATGAAGTCGTTGACGTCCGGCGGCGCCTGATCGCGGCCCGCGAGTATCCATAGCTGCCCATCCGCCACGAAAGGTGCCGGGTCGGTCGAGTAATAATCGCCATCCGCAAGGATCGGATTGCCCGGTATCGTGAGTTCCCGCGCCGCCTGCGCCGCCGCCGGAGCGGCCAGCGCAGTGGTCGCCAGCACGGCGGCGAGGACGCGCATCATCGGTTCATTCCTCATCGGGGTACGGTCCTTTGCCGCCATCCTTGATAAGCTGGTCGACGCGGGTATCGAGAACCGGCAGCGGCACTCCGCCCAGTTCGAGCACGGCATCGTGGAAGGCGCGGATGTTGAACTTCGGCCCCAGCGCCTTCTCGGCCTTGCGGCGCGCGTCGACGAAGGCCAGCTGGCCCATATAGTAGGACAAGGCCTGACCCGGCCAGGAGATGTAGCGATCGACTTCGGTCTCGATCTCGTGGTCGGACAGGGCCGTGTTATCGCGTAGATAGCCCTGGGCCTGCTCACGCGACCAGCCCATCGCGTGAATGCCGGTGTCGACCACAAGGCGCGAGGCGCGCCAGGCCTGATAGCTCAGCATTCCGAAGCGGTCGTAAGGCGTTTCGTACATGCCCATGTCTTCGCCCAGCGCTTCGCAGTAGAGCGCCCAGCCCTCGCCGTAAGCGGGCAGGTAGCTGTCGCGGCGGAAGGCCGGAAGGTCCGCGTTCTCTGCCGCCAGCGGCATCTGCATGGCGTGGCCCGGCGCGCTTTCGTGCAGGGTCAGCGCGATCTGCGAGTAGAACGGGCGTGAAGGCAGGTCATAGGTATTGACCAGATAGATGCCCGGACCGCCGCGCCCGCCGGTGTAGAATGGCGCAATATCGTCAGGCACCGGCTTGATCGCGAAGCGGCTGCGCGGCATCCGCCCGAAGAACTGCGAGGCCTTGCCGTCGAAAGTCTTGGCGATCCACGCGGCGCGGTAAAGCAGCTCGTTCGGCGTCGTGGGATAGAACTGCGGATCGGTGCGCAGGAAGTGCAGGAAGGCCTTGAGGTCGCCCTTGAACTCCACCTCCTGCATCACTTCGGCCATCTGTGTGCGGATGCGGGCCATCTCGGACAGGCCGATCTGGTGGATGTCCTCGGGGCTTTTGTCGAGCGTCACGAATTCGCGGATCTTCGAGCGGTAGTAGGCCTCGCCGTCAGGCAAAGCATAAGCGGCGAGGGTCCTGCGCGCGCCCGTTTCGTACTCGCCGCGCATGAAGGCCAGCAGCTTGACGTGCGCGGGGACGACGCCCTGCGTAATCAGCTTGCGTGCTTCGCTGCGCAGCTTTTCCTGCTCGGCAGCGGGGATGGTGGAGGGCAGCGCCTTGAACGGCTCGTAGAAGGGCGAGGCGTCGGGCGTCTTTGCCTGCGCCACAAGTTCGATACCCTTGTCGCGCCCGGCCAGCGTGACGTGCGGCGCGGAGAAACCACGGGCGAGACCGGCGCGCATGTTCTCGATCTGCTGGTCGTAATAGCGCGGGATTTCGCGCAGCATTTCGAGGTAGTCGTCGGCCGCTGCCTTGTCCTTCAGAGGATTACGCGCCCAGTCGCCCAGATCGCCCCAGAAGCTGGTGTCGGCGTTGAACGGCTTTTCGAAATCACGATAGCGCTGCGATGCCAGCAGCGCATCGACCTGCCCCTTGTAGACGGCGAAGTTGACCCGGTTTTCGGAGGAGAGCCGATCCTGCCGGATCGCACCAAGCTGTTTCTCGACCTTTTCCCAGCACGCGAGGCGTTCGGCCTGCGCTTTCGAGCTGAGGTCCGGGAGAACGATCTTGCTATTCTTGGGGGTATCCTCGCAAGGGCCAACCTGCTTCTGGCGCCATTCGTATTCGGCGGTGTAAGTCGCCTCGAACGCCTTGTCCGCGCCGGTTTCCCTGGCCTGCTCCGCGACCTGCGCGGCGGGGGCAGCGGCGGTCACGGTGGGCGTGCCGGCAAGGGCAGCGCCGGCCAGCAACATCGCGCGGGCAACCGTTTTGTTCACGTCATTTCCCCTTTCGAGAACCTCGATAATATCCTGATGGAGCTTCGCGGGTATCCGCAGCCCCTCTACCTCGGATCGCGCGCGGGCGACGAGGCGGCGCGACCCGGGAAGGCGTGCGCCCTGCCCCTCGATCGCTGCGAACATCGCTTCGGCCCGGCTCAGGTGCGCGTCCAGCCCAGTACCGAGGAATCCGGCGGGGTCGATCGCGACGATCAGTTCGCCGCCCAACGGTGATCCGCCGCGTCCCTCGTCGGCGGCAAGCGATTCCGCGCTCGTCATGTCGCCTATCAGCGGCCCGGCGACCAGTTCGACCATCGCCGCCAGCGCCGATCCCTTGTGCGCGCCGAACGTGCGCATCGCGCCGTCCAGCACCGCCTTCGCATCGGCGGAAGGATTGCCGTCCGCGTCATAGCCCCAGTCGAGCGGGATCGACTTGCCCGCGCGGCGGTGCAGCTCGATCTCCCCGCGCGCGACCGCGCTGGTAGCAAAATCGAACACGAAAGGCGCGCGTCCGGGGCGCGGCCAGCCGAAAGCGATCGGGTTGGTGCCGAACACCGGCACAGTGCCGCCCTCAGGCGCGACCCACGCGTGGCTGGGCGTAAAGGCCAGCACGACCAGCCCCTGCTCCGCCAGAGCCTCGACCTCGGGCCAGAGCGCGGCAAAGTGGACCACGTTGTTCAGCGCCATGGCGGCGATGCCGTATTGGCGCGCTTTCTCGACCAGCAGCGGCATGCCCTGCCGGAAGGGCAACTGCGCAAAGCCGCCCTTCCCGTCAACGCGCACAAGCGCGGCCGCCGGCTCGCTGACTTGCGGCACCGCATCGGGCACCACGACCCCGCGCTCGACCGAGTTCGCCGCCACCAGCAGCCGATACAGCCCATGCGAGGTGCAGCCGTCACGCTCGCCCGAGACCATCGTTTCAGCCACGGCGGCGGCATGGTCCGGCGCCAGCCCCCATGCCTCCAGCACGGTGCGCGCCAGTTCGTCGGCCTCGGCCAACGTCAGGGCAACGTCGCCTGCCATGCTCATTTCGCGGTGAACAGGCGCACGCCGAAGACCGGACCGGCCGAACTGCGATCGGCAGGCACGAAGCGCACTTTCACGCTGCTCTTGCCCTTGGTCAGAGCCTCGGGCAGCGGGTAGTCGACGTCGAAGAACTTGCCCGGACGATCGTTTTCGAGGCGCTGTGTGGCGACCTTCACGTTGTCGACAAGGATATCGAAGACGCGCGACCGTTCATCGCCCCAGTAACTGGCCTGAAGCAGCAACGGGCCGGGCTTCACCTTCATCGTGAACTCGAAGAACCCGCCCGAGCGAGCGTCGCGGCCATTACGGCCCCGGTACGATGCGGGGTACGACAGTTCCGATGTCAGGGCGTGGTCACGCTCAGGCTGCATTTCGCCCAGGTGCATGAAGTCGATGGAGCGTGCCGCAAGGTCCTTCTGGCGGGCCTGTTCGGCGAGGAAGGCGGCTTCCTCGGTCTTCCACCCAGCCTCGGTGAACCGCTTGAAGTATACCGCGCTGCGCCGGTCGTACTGGCTGTAGAACGGCACGAAGGTCAGGTTGCCCGGACGAATGATGCCCGTGGTCTGAAAGCGCGGGCGATCGGAAACCATCGGCGCGAAAGCGGCAAGCGGGCTGTCGCCGACCATTGCCGGCTCGGCGCCCGTCCACTCCGTTTCGGAAGGGCCAAGGTCGGCGGCGAGGACCAGCGGGCCGCGCACGACGGCCACCACATCCTGCGCACCGGGTGCGGATTCCAGACGCAGGTCCAGCGGCAGGTGCAGCGCGACGACATCGCCCTTCTTCCACCGGCGCTCGATGAAGGCATAGCCGTTGGTCGGCGTGGAAGGCACCGGCGCGCCGTTGACGGTGATCGCCGCCTTGCCGCCCGACCATGCCGGAATGCGCAGTGCCAGCGCGAACTTGCCCTGCTTCACCGCATCGAGGGTGAAGCGGATATCGGACTTGAACGGATATTCCGTGTCGATCGTCGCGGCGACGCCCTTGGCCTGCCACTGCACGCTGGAGGGGATGTAGAGGTTGACGAACAAGGTATCGTCACCCTCCCAGTATATGGAATCTCCGTGCTTGGCATGGCTTTCCATGCCCGAGCCGACGCAGCACCAGAACGAATCCTCATTCGGCTGCGAATACCCGCGCGCGGCGCCGCTCATCATCGGCGTCATGTAGGTGAAGCCGCCCGTCGCCGGGTTCTGCGCGGATAGGACGTGGTTGAGATGCGCGCGTTCGTAATAGTCGAACAGGGCGCCGTCGGGCTGCCAGCCGTAAAGCTGACGCGTCAGCTTGAGCATGTTGTAAGTGTTGCAGTGCTCGCAGGTCGATTCCGTGAGATGCAGGGCCACCGTGTCCGGCTCGAAGAAGTATTCGCGGTCGGCATTGCCGCCGATCACGTAGCTGTGATGCCCGGTCACGCGCTCCCAGAAGAAGCGTGCAGCTTTGCCCGGCGCTTCCTTGCCGGTCAGTTCGTGAATGCGGCCAAGGCCGATCAGCTTGGGCACCTGGGTATTGGCGTGGAAATTGGAGAGCTTGTCCTCCTGCGCTTCCAGCGGAGCCAGAACGCGGCGGTCGAAGATGCTTTCGGCGACTTTCAGCCAGCGCAGATCGCCGGTGCGGGCGTAGAGTTCGGCATAGCTCTCGTTCAGGCCGCCGTATTCGCAGCCCAGCAGTTCCTGCATCTGCTTGTCGTCGAGCGCGGCGAAGACCTTCTCGAAGTACCCGCCAAGGCCGATCACCACTTCGAGCGCCCTGGCATTGCCCCAGGCTGCGTGAACATCGAGCAAGCCGGCGAAATACTTGTGCACCGTGTAGAGGGGCGACCACGAGCCGTTGAGGTCGAACCCGCCGGACTTGATCTCGCCGCGCATGACTTCGGGGAAGATCGCCTCGCCATCGACGATCGTGCCGTCCTTGGTCTTGCGGCCCAGCGCGCCGATGTAGCCATCGCTCCGCCTGGACTGGCACAGGGCCAGTTCCTCGACGATGTAATCCGCCCGGCGGCGGCATTCCGGATTGCCGGTCTGCTGCCAGCCCAGCACCAGCGCCGTCATGTAGTGGCCAAGGGTGTGGCCGGCGATGGTGTCAGATTCCCAGCCGCCATAGATCGGCGCCTTTGGCTCCAGTCCGGCATATTTGCGGAAATTGTGCAGGAAGCGGTCAGGGCTGAGGGACATCAGGTAGTCGATATTGACTTCCACCGCTGTCGCAAAAGCCGAGGGGCGCAGGCGCACGTCGGTCAGCGGCAGGGGCTTCGCCTTGAGCGGCACCTTGGGCGCGACGATCGCGGCAAAACCCTTCAAGGGAACAGAGCAAAGCGCCAGTGCCGCAACACCCGCCATCCATTCGCGCCGACTGGCCTTCATGCCCTCAAAACTCCTATCGAATATCGTATACGTTATTGATAGAAGCCGGACGGACGAAGTCAACCCCGCTTGGGTGCAGGGCAGTTCACCGCTTGAGGGCGATCTTTGTGTCCGAATGCGCCAGCTCGATCAGCGTAATCATCGCCTTGCGCGCCTGCCGTGGGTTGCGGTCGGCGATCTGGGTGTAGAGGGCTTGGTGCTCCGGCATCGCATCGCGGGGCGATCCGTGGCGGCTCTGCTTGATCGCCGTGGTCGAGGCGATGGCAGTGGAGATCGAGTTGGACAGCGCCAACAGCATCTCGTTGCGCGTCGCCTCCATCACCAGTTCGTGGAACCGGATATCCGCAGCGCGGCCCTTGGGGGTGGAAAGCGTGAAGCGCTCCATCGCATCCAGCGCATTGGCCATGTCGACCAACTGCCCTTCGTCGCGGCGCATCGCGGCCATCTCGGCAGCCTGCGGCTCTACCACCATACGCAGCTCGAACAGGTCACGCAGGAATTCATCGCTGGCGCCGCACTGGATCTGCCAGCCCAGCACATCCGGATCGAGCAGGTTCCACTTTCGCCGCTCGTTGATCCGCGTGCCCGCCTTCGGCCGGCTGCTGACCAGGCCCTTGGCCGTGAGCACGCGAAATGCCTCGCGCAACACCGAGCGGGAGACGCCGAGCATTTCGGCATGTTCGACCTCGGCCGGAAAGACATGCCCGCAAGGCGTGTCGCCGCTGACGATCTGGGTCGCCAGCCGCTGGGCGACGACATGGTGCAACCGGCCACTCGGCAGCGGGAGCCCTTCGATCGCTTCGCCCAATCCCAAATCGGCCATCGTGCTCTCTTTCTTCATCCGTCCGGTTCTGTAACACGCATATGGCGTGACGGAACTCGAAAAGCGCAGATCATATATCGTATATTTTCCTTGACGCTTTCACAAGCCGCGGTCATGACAAAGGCGTTCCCCTGAAATAATCGACGGGCCGTCAGCTGTGAGCGCACCACTTTCCCGCATGTCCCGTTCCGTCAGCCTCTTCGCCTTCGCGTGGGCCAGTCTTGGCACCGGCATGGCAATGGCACCCGCCGCTCACGCCGCGACCGCACGCACTGTGGCCGCGCCTGCGCAGCCTAGCATTGCCCAGCGCTATGCTGCGGCCGATGCCTTCCTCGGCAATGCGCTTGGCGACCTTATCGACGATGCCGACATCGCCCCGCGCTTCGTCGAGGGCGGGCTGTTCTATCGCACCGGCAACCGGCTCGACCAACGCTACCAGTTGCTCGACCTCGCCACGCGCCAGACGCGGCAAGTGACGACGACCGCCGAACTCACCGCCGCGCTGTCCGCCGCAAAGGGCAAGGCCGTGACGATCGACGAGGCGCGGATCACCGAGGTCGATTACGATCCGGCCAAGGACGAGGTGAAGTTCAAAGCCTTTGAGGGCGCCCTGTGGAGCGTCGACGCCGCCGGCAAGGCCGTGCAGATCGAGGAAGCCGAACACCGCGAATACGATCTGATTTCTCCCGATGGCAAGACCAAGATCGTCGCGCGTGATTTCAACCTGATAGCGGTCGATATCGACAGCGGACGGGAAGTGCCGCTGACTACCGACGGCACGCGCGAGCAGCCCTATGGCCGCTCAATCCCCGAACTTTCCGACATCCTGCGTGAAGGCACCGAGGAACCGGCCATGCCGGTTTCCGCCCAGTGGTCGCCCGATGGTCGCTACCTGCTCAGCTGGCGGCTCGACACGCGCGAGGTCAAAAAGCTTTCGATCACCCAGCAGAACCCGCCGGGCAGCTTCTACCCGCGCAGCTTCTCCTATGTCTATCCGCTGGCAGGGGCGGAGAAATTGCCGCAAGCTACCCGCTTCGTCATCGACATGCGCGCGGCGATGAAGGCGCGCAAGGCGAAGCTGGTGCCGATCCAGATGCCGGCGGAATCCCTGCTGTATCCGGCCGCGCCCGATATAGGCTGGGTCGACGGCCAGCCCCGGATGCTCTGGACCGAGCGCGGCTACAAGCAGCAGGCCGTCTACACTGCCGATCCGGCAACCGGCGCTGCCCGCATAGTCGCGCATGAGGCGGTCAAGCCGGTGGTCACGGTGACCTCCAGCATGATGATGCCTTCACCCGAGCTTGGCGGCGAACTGTCGATCTCCGAGCGGACCGGCTGGGCGCAATTGTACCTCGTCAGCCCCGATGCGCCGGACGGCGGCACCGCGCTGACGCAGGGCGCGTGGGAAGTCCTCAGCGTCGATCATGTGGACGAGGACAAGTCCGCGCTCGTGGTGACCGGCGTAGGCCGCGAGGCGCAGCGCAACCCTTACTGGCGGGCCCTGTACCGCGTGCCGGCCAAAGGCGGCGCCCTGACCGAGCTGACGCCCGAGCCGCTCGACCACGACGCCAAGGTATCGCCCGATGGCAAGTGGATCGTCGATCAGATGTCCAGCCCCACATCGCCAACCCGTGCGGTGCTGCGCGATGGCCGGACCGGCAGGATCGTCAAGGAGCTGGCGAAGGCCGATGACAGCCGCCTGATGGCCAGGGGCTTCACGGCGCCCGAACCGTTCAAGGGCGTGGCAGCCGACGGAAAGACGCCGATCTACGGCCTGATCCTGCGCCCCGCGAACTTCGACCCAAAGCGCGCCTATCCAGTCATAGACAATGTCTACACCGGCCCGACGACCACCGACGTGCCCGCCACCTGGTCCGACGCCCGGCGCGTGAGCGGCAACAGCCTTGCCCAGATCGGCGCCATCGTGGTCATGATCGACGGCACCGGCACATCGCGGCGCGGACAGGCTTTTCGCCTTCCCGCTTTCCAGAATCTTGGCGAAGTGGGCCTTGACGATCACATCGCCCTGATCCGCCAGATGGCCGCGAAGTATCCCTATATGGACGTGAACCGCGTCGGCGTGTTCGGCGGTTCTGCGGGCGGCTATGACACCGCGCGCTTCGTGCTGCGGCGGCCGGACTTCTTCAAGGTCGGCGTATCGTCCTCGGGCAACCACGACCTGAGGCTGGACAAGACCTGGTGGCCCGAAGTCTCGATGGGCAACCCGGACGAAGCGACCTGGGAGCGGAATTCCAACATGTCGGTGGCGGGCCAGCTCAAGGGCCACCTGCTGCTGATCCACGGCGATATCGACGACAACGTGCCCGTGACCGAGAGCTTCCGCCTTGCCAAGGCGCTGATGGATGCCGGGCGCGATGTCGATCTCGTCGTTCTGCCCAATACTACTCACCGGGTGAACCAGCCGTTCTTCTTCAAGAAGCAGCGCGACTACTTCACCCAATACCTTCTGGGCGAAACCCCGCCCCCGCTTGGCCCGGTTACCCCGGCCAAGCCTGCCGCCCCCGCGGCTCAGTGACATCTTGCGTGCGAGGATCTGAAATGAAACGTCTCCTGAAGCCCCTGCCCTTCGCCGCGCTGATACTGGCCGCTGTTCCGGCCATGCTGCCGATGGCTGCAGCCCAGGCCGAAGAGGGCGCCGAAAAGCCCAAGCCGGTGTTCCCGCCGATCCAGACCACCGGCATGACGACGCCGACCTTCGACCTCGCCCTGCGCGCCGACACCCAGACGCTCGCCCACCTTTCCCCCACCGGCGATGCCGCTTTCGATTTCGTACCCGCATCGCGCGAGGCAGAGCGTGCGGGCGATGGCTATGTCCACATCGGCGACATCCACATCCGCCTGAAGACCGCCGGGTCTGATTGGCAGGACTTCTCCTCCGCCCATGCGCGCCGGCAGATCACTGCGCTGCCGGGGGGCGGCGACGTGCTTGCCGCCGCCGATATCACCGCGTCGATGGGCGGCGCGATGCCGCTGCGCGTCGAGCGCCGCTGGGTCAACGATCAAGGCGTGCTGGCGATGCGCTTCACGCTGGTGAACACGTCGAGCGCCGCTGTAGAGATTGGCGGCCTTGGCATGCCGATGGTGTTCGACAACATCATCCTCGACCGCGATCTGGATCAGGCCCACGCGCAGGCCAGCTTCGTCGACCCCTATATTGGCCGTGATGCGGGCTACCTTCAGGTCACCCGCCTGAACGGCCAAGGCCCGGCCCTGCTGGTGCTGCCTGAAAAGGGCACCCCGCTCGAAGCCTATCGCCCGGTTCTGGAAAAGCGCGCCGCGCCCAAGGACGATATCTTCACCGACCGCAGCCCGCGCACCCAGGTTTCCGAGGGTTTCTACGACTGGACCGTCGCCAGCAAGGGCTTTGCTGAGAAGGAATGGGCCAAGGCCGGCCAGCAGTGGAACGAGGCGACCAGCATCACCCTGGCCCCCGGCGAAAGCCGCACCATCGGCCTGCGCTTCGTGACCGCCCCCAGCGTGCGCGCGATCGAGGACACGCTGGTCGCCAACAAGCGCCCCGTCGCGGTCGGCATTCCTGGCTATGTGGTCCCCACCGACCAGACCGCCAGCCTCTTCCTCAAGACGCCGAGCAAGGTCGCCAGCATCGAGTCTTTCCCGCTCGGCGCGCTGACCGTGGCCGCCGAGAAAGCAGGCAAGGGCTGGGCGCGCTATCAGGTGAAGGCCAGCGGCTGGGGCCAGGCGCGCCTGACCGTTACTTATGCCGATGGCCAGAAGCAGACGGTGAGCTATTACATCACCAAGCCGCTCGATCAGGTCATGGCCGATATCGGCAACTTCACCACCACCAGGCAGTGGCTCGAGGGTAAGGACGACCCGTTCCACCGCTCGCCCGCGATCCTCTCGTATGACCGCGAAGACAACAAGATCCTCACGCAGGACGGCCGTGTCTGGGTTTCGGGCATGAGCGACGAAGGCGGCGCCGGATCATGGGTGGCAGCGGCGATCAAGCAGCTCGACAATCCGAATGCCGAGGAAGTCGCCAAGCTGGAACGGCTCGTCAACGAGACCGTCATCGGCCACCTCCAGGTCGCCGACGGCCCTCAGGCTGGCGCGGTCAAGAAGAGCTTGTTCTATTACGATCCCAAGGAATTCCCGAACTACTACGACCCCAATATCAACTGGAAGAACTGGACCGCGTGGTCGAAGAAGGATTCGGACGATCTGGGCCGGTCCTACAACTACCCCCACGTCGCGATCGGGCATTGGGTGCTCTACCGCCTTGCCCGCGACAACCAGGGTCTGGTCAAGCAGCACGACTGGAAGTTCTACCTTGAGTGGGCCTATCGCACCTCGGTCGCGATGATGCGCGATGCGCCCTATTATGCGCAGTTCGGGCAGATGGAGGGCGACATCTTCCTCGACGTCCTCAAGGATCTCAAGCGCGAGGGCCTGACCACCGAAGCAACCGAGATGGAAGGCCTGATGAAAGGCCGCGCCGACCATTGGCGCACCCTGAAATTCCCCTTCGGCAGCGAGATGGCATGGGATTCCACCGGCCAGCCCGAAGTCTATGCCTGGATGCGCTATTTCAACTATCAGCCGCAGGCGGACGTGACCCGCGAAGTGATCCTAGGCTATGATCCCACGATCCCCAGTTGGGGCTACAACGGCAATGCCCGCCGCTACTGGGACTTCCTTTACGGCGGCAAAGTCTCGCGCATCGAGCGGCAGATCCACCACTACGGCTCAGCCCTGAACGCGGTTCCGCTGTTCGATGCCTATCGCCAGAACCCCGCCGACCTGCACCTGCTGCGCGTCGCTTACGCCGGCATGATGGGCGGCGTGACCAACATCGACCAGGAGGGCTTCGGCTCGGCCGCGTTCCATTCCTGGCCCGACATGATGAAGTGGGACGTCATCACCGGCGACTATGGCATGGGCTTCTACGGCCACGCGATCACATCGGCCAGCTACATGGTCAACGATGCGCAGCTGGGCTGGCTGGGCTTTGGCGGAGACCTCAAGGCCAAGGGTTCGCAGGTAAGCATCGCCCCGAAGGACGGCGCCCGCCGCCGCCTGTTCGTGGCGCCCGCAGGCCTGTGGATCACGCTGGAGGCGGGCCGCATCCAGAGCGCGCAGTACGATACGAAGACCGGCAAGGTCGTGCTCACCCTCGACCCCGCCAGCGATACCGCACCCACCGCGCGCCTGCTGTTCGAGACCACTACCGAGGGCGCCCGCGCCTACACCACCGAAACCGGCACGGCCGACCGGGGCGGTTATGCGATCCCGCTGGGCAGCGGCGTCACCACCGTCACGCTGAACCCGCGCTGACATGAAGACCCTGCTTCAGGCATCGACGCTGGCGCTTATCCTTGCCGGCGCCGTCCTCCCCCTCGCAGCGATCGCCGCGCCGGTGCCTGAGGCCCCCGCCGCCCCTTCCGGTCAGGCCTGCACGGCCGGACCGTGGGGGGTGGCGGACACCGACCCATCCGACGCGGTCAACTCCGCCCTACCTTTGCAGATGCAGAGCGCCCACTTCGCGCTGCACTGGAAACCGGGCACCGTCACCCAAGGCGATGCACAAGGCGCGGTGAAACACCTCGAATACGTGTGGGACTATTTCATCGGAACCCTGCACTTCCCCGAACCGCACTGCGGCTCGGCCACGAAGTTCAAGGTGAATGCCTACATCGGCGTCGATTACGGGCTGACCGGCGGCACCGACCAACTCGGTCACATGGGCATGTGGATCGGCCCGGGCGCGCTAAGGGACCGCTTCGGGCTGGCGCATGAACTGACCCACGCCCTGCAAGCCGCGACCGGACACTTGATGGACTCGCCCTTTACCGGCTGGCTGTTCGAAAGCCATGCCAACTGGATGACCGTCCAGCTGCCGGAATTTCGCGAGAACACCCATTGCTCGGTCCTGCTCAAGCAGTACCCGCACCTCTATTACGGCTCGACGCGATCGCGCTACTGCAACTGGCAGTTCCTGGAATACATCAAGGACAAGCACGGTTTCGAGGCGATCAACGACATCTGGCGCAAGGCCCCCGGCACCAGCGACCCCGCGCATCTGACCGCCGATCCGATCAGCGTCCTGAAGCAGAACATGGGCTGGGATCAGTCGCAGCTCAACGACGCCTTCGGCGACTGGGCGCTGCACAATGCCAACTGGGATTACACCAACCCCGACGGCTCGGACCAAGGCGGTGTCTTCCGCAAGAACTACGGCACTTACGACCAGACCACCGACGCCGGCATCCTCTCCGCCACGGTGCTGGACCCCATAGACCTGGCCAATCGCCGCTTCGCCGTGCCAGACATGTGGGCGCCGCAGCGCTGGGGTTACAACATGGTCAAGCTGTACCCCGACGCGGGCAGCAGCCGAGTGACCGTGACGTTCCGGGGCATGGTGCAGCAAGCCAGCGCTGCCGCCTCCCTGCCCGGCCTCGCCGACGAACCTGCCACGATCCCGCCGCCGTCATCGGACTGGCGCTGGGGCCTCGTGGCCGTGGGCGCGGACGGGACGAGCCGCTATGCCCCGTTGCAACGCGGGGCCAAAGCCGAAGCCTCGATCGACGTCAAGCCGGGCGACACCGGGCTATTCCTGATGGTCATGGCCGCGCCGTCGCAGATGCAGCAGATCCGCTGGGACCAGCCCTGGTACTCGATCTACCGCTACGCGTGGATGGCCCAGTTCGAGGGCGCCATGCCGGAACGCTACCAGCCCGGCGCGCCCGCAGCGATCCCCGGCGGCCACCGCCACGCGAACGGCGGCGGCTGGGTCGGGCCGAACGCGCAGGTGGCAGCCAGCGCCTATGTCGGCCCCTATGCGCGGGTGATCTCGGGCACGGTCACCGGCAACGCGCGGATCGAAGATCACGCCGTCGTTCTCGACCGGGCGCAAGTACAGGACAATGCCGTAGCGGCGGGCCTGACCGTCCTGCGCGGTGACACCGTCCTGCGAGACAACGCCGCCGCGCGCACCTCGATGCTGGCCATCGGCGAGTACGAAAAAGGCATCGTCCTGTCCGGCACAGCGCAAGTGATCGGCGATGTCGAACAGCGCGGCGCCTCGCTTTCGCGCGGTATCTTCTACGGTTTCGTAGACTCCGATACGGCGAAGGACCCGAAACACGGCGCCAACCTCGACCGCCCGGTTCAAGAAGTGACCGCGAAAACCCGGCCCCGCTGGATTCCCTGACGGCACCGCGTCCGGTTCAGCCCTCCAGCAAGGCGATCACGGACTCCAACTCACCGCGAATTGCATCCTCGGGCAGTTTCGCCCCCGCATCGGCGAAGCTCCTGATGAGCGAGGCCGTGAAGCCCGAGAACAGCGCCGCTTCCACAATTCCCACGGGTCTATCCGGCCCTAGCAGCCCTTGTAACATGCTGCGCGACGTGCGCCCTCGCAGGTAGCGCAGCTGGAGGCCGAACTGGCGCAGCGAGGCATCGCGCGCGACCGCAACGAACAGCTCGTTGCTCCCGCGCGCGCTGGCGCCGGTGCGCAGCAGGTGGACGATACCGCTTACCACGTCCTGCGCACCGTAGATCGCCGCCCCGCCGGGGCCCGCCTGCATCCGTTCAAGATTGGCGCTATAAAGCCCCTCGAACGCCGCTTCCATCAGCACCGACTTGGTCTTGAACTTGTGTGAGACCATGCCCAGCGTCAGCCCGGCACGCTCGGCAACCATGCGGTGGGTCAGGCTGGCAACGCCGCTGGTCCCGATCAATTCAGCCGCTGCCGTGACGATCTGCGCCGCCATGGGATCGCGCTGAGGCAGCGTGGGCATGGAGCGGATCGCCTCCTCACGCGCAAATTCGCGCCAGGGCGTGGGCGGCAACGGCTTGCGGCAAAACAGCGCGCCCAGCGTGCGCGCCATCTCGTCCAGCCCGGCACGATCGACCAGCCGGCGCCAACGGAGCATATGCAGGAAGCTCTCGTTCTCGAACATGCGGTCCGCGATTCCGGCGCACTGACCCAAAGCGAATCGCTCGCTCGCCTCCTGCCAGAATTCGGCCCAAAGCTGATCCCACTCACGGCCGGCCGCATCGAACAGGGTGTTGTCCCCGGCCAGCAGCCGGCATTCACGCCAGGCGAACGCAAGGTCGCGCTGACGGATCGCCCAGTCGTCGATCGCTTCGGCGAAGAAGCCAGCGAATGCCTCAGGACAGCCCGGCAGCCCCTCGGCCTGGGCCAGCATTCCCTTGCACCAGGCCCTCGCCCGGACCAGCTGCGCCTGCTGCGCCGCTACCAACAAGTGTTCCAGAGATTCAAAGTGATGATAGATGGAAGAAACCGGAACGCCGGCCGCAACGCTGATCCGGCGGGCCGAAATCGCCGCTCCACCCTGTTCCTCCCACTGCCCCTGAACTGTGGCGACAAGTCGATCATATGACGAAGGCATTACGCTTTCCCGAGATTTCATGAATGGCGGCGTACCCGATCACTCCGCAAGGCCTACCAGACCACCGCGATACAATCGAGCAATACTGCGCGCCTCTTGCCCATATTCGAATCCCCCCATAGTGTCACCATAGCTACATACAATCGTTCTAGCGGCCCCTCATCCAATCGGGGGAAATCATCGTGAAGTTGCATATGTCCACTTTCCTGCGCTCTACCGCGCTTGCAGGCGTTTTCGCCGCCGCCTTCGCCAATACCGCCGTCGCCCATGCCGACGAGGAAGAGAACATTGGCGAAGATATCGTCGTCACCGGGTCCATCGTCTCGGCCCAGCAGGATTCGATTTCGGCCAAGCGCCGCGCCGACAACCTGTCCGACATCGCCGCTTCCGACGCGGTGGGCCGCTTCCCGGACCAGAACGCCGCCGCCGCGCTTTCGCGCCTGCCGGCCGTCGCTGTGCAGCGCGATCAGGGCCAGGAGCGTTACATCCAAGTGCGCGGCGCACCGAACCGCTGGACCTCGGTGAGCATCGACGGCGTGCCCATGGTCGGCGTCGACGAAGGCGGTGATACCCGCGCTTTCCGCTTCGACGCGATCCCGGCCGTGCTGCTCTCGCAGATGGTGGTCAACAAGTCGCTCACCTCGAACCTCCAGGCCGACGCGGTCGTCGCCACGATCGACCTTAAGACCTATTCGCCGATGGAGCAGAAGGGCCTGCACGTCTCGGGCGATGCGGGTTACGGCTTCATGGACCTGGGCAAGGGCGAACAGCGCCAGGGCTCGCTGCGCCTTTCGTGGTCGAACGACACTTTCGGGTTCGTCGTCGGCGGTTCGCACTACCGCCGCAAGCAGTTGACCGACAACCGCGAAGTGGGCGCCTACGACGCCAACGGGCCGACCGAGTTCGACGTTCGCCAGTATGAAATCGAGCGCTGGAACAACGGCCTTTTCGCCGGCGTGGAATATCAGCCGGAAGCAGGCAAGCGCATCTACGCCAAGGCGATCTTCTCGGAATTCAACGACAACGAGCAGCGCAACCAGTATGAATTCCGCCTCGACCGCGCGACTGGCGGCACCCGCACGCAGGACAGCGGCACCCTGACCAGCGTGCCGCTGCGCGGCAGCTTCAATTTCGGCGAATACCGCAACCGCAACTACATCGCCACCATCGGCGGCGATTACGAGGGCGACGACGGCTTCAATTCCTCGTTCAAGTTCAACTATGCCCGCACCGAGAACAGCACGTTTCTGCCGCTCGTTCAGGCCTCGACCAGCGGCGCTAACAACCTCAATCTGACGTATGACAACAGCGATCCGCGCTTTCCCATCGTCGACGTCGCGGGCACCTTCAACCAAGCCAGCCTTAACAACGCCGGCGCCTACGTCCTGCTCGGCCGCCAGAAGACGATTTCCGACAGCTACACCGTCAAGCTGGACCTCTCGAAGCAGATGGGCGACCTCACCCTGTCCGCCGGCGGCCTTTATGTAGACCGTGACATCAGCGGCAACGCGCTGTCGATCTCGAACATGGCAATGCTCGCCAATGGGGCCGCCGTGGGCCAGCCGTTTAACGTCAACAGCTACGTCACCGACAAGGCCTGGGACACCGGTTTCCCGCTCGGCGTCCAGCTCAACTACGTAGACAACGTCGCGATGCGCCGCGACATCGACAGCCTGTTGGGGCGCCTGCAAAGCGCGGGCCGTTACAATCCGGACCTCGATGTGCCGGCCACCGACCGCTATTTCCAGCGCGAACAGACGCTGGCCGGCTACGCCATGGCGCGGGTCGAAACCGGCAAGCTGACGGCAGTAGGCGGCGTGCGCGTCGAGAATTACGTGCTGGGCAATTCCGGCTCGGTGCTGGCCGGCGGCGCATATACCGGGCTTGATCGCCGCACCAGCAAGACCGACTTCTTCCCCAGCCTCAACCTGAAGTTCGACGCGACCGACAATCTCGTTCTGCGCCTTGCCGGCCAGCGCGGCGTATCCCGCCCAGCTTACGGCGCGATCCGCGTCGGCGCCTCGATCAACGACAGCAACAACCCCGGCACGGTCGGCGGCGGTAACCCCTTCCTCAAGCCGGAATACACCTGGGGTGCGGATGCCAGCATCGAATACTACCTGCCCGGCAACGGCATGATTTCGGTCGCCGGCTTCAGCCGCTGGGTCGACAATGTGCTGTACCAGACGCAGGCTGCGGTCGGTTCCGACTTCTACAACTTCGGCGGCATCGACCGTTCGAACTACCTGCTCTCGGGCACCTACAACGGCAAGAGCGGCAAGCTCTACGGCGTCGAGTTCAACGTGCTCAAGCAATTCGACTTCCTGCCCGGCGCGCTGGACGGCTTGGGCTTCCAGGGTAACCTGACCCTGCTCGACGGCCAGTTCGACACCCCGACCGAGAACAACATCGCCTTCCAGGGCATGTCGGACACCATCGCCAATGCCTCGGTCTTCTATGAGAAGTACGGCGTTTCGGCTCGGGTCAGCTACCAGTGGCGTTCGGACTGGCTGGATACGCTGGGCGGCCTGGGCAGCGGCGAATACCGCAAGGGCTACGAGAATGTCGACGTTTCGCTACGCTATGCGCTGACCGAGAACTTCACCCTTTTCGCCGACCTGGCCAACCTGACGAACGAAAAATACATCGCCTACCAGGGCACCACCGCAACCCCGACGGAAGTCGAGCAGATCGGTGCGCGCTACCTGTTCGGCGTCCGCTTCAGCTACTGATTGGGAGGACCTGAAAATGAAAAAGACCACCTGCAACGCGCTCATCGCCGCCGCCCTCGTGCTCGGGGCCTCACCGGCCTCGGCACGGGAACTCGCCGTGCTGACCCGGATCGACGACAAGACCGTCGAACTGACCCGCGAGGATACCGCGCCCGTCACGGTATGGATCAGCGCCGATACCCAGCTCGACAAGGGCGACACGCGCTTTGCCGCCGCCAGCAAGGACGGCAAGCTCACACTGCCGATCCCGGTGACGGAGCGCCGCTACGTCATCCTCGAAGGCAAGGGCGCGCATCGCACCGTCGTCGCCGAGCGCGTACTGCCGCTTCAGCAGGGCAGTAACTTTCGTGATATCGGCGGCTATGTCACCAAAAGCGGCAAGACCGTGAAGTGGGACAAGGCTTTCCGTTCCGGCGCGATGCCGCTGCTGACCGAGGCGGACTATAAGCTGCTGGGCCAGCTTGGCATCGGCAACATCGTCGACCTGCGCTCGCTGGAAGAACGGGAAGTGGCACCCGACCTGCTTGACGACCGCACCGGCGCATTGTTCATCGCCAACGATTATTCGATGAAGCCGCTCATGGCGCAGTACGGCAAGGGTGACGGCGAGAACGTCTACAAGGGCATGGAGAAGATGCTGGTCCCCCAGTTCCGGTCCATCTTTCGCCGCCTGATCGCCAACGAAGGCGCGGTGGTTTACCACTGTTCCGCCGGGCAGGACCGCACCGGCATGGCTACCGGGCTGCTCTACGATGTATTGGGCGTGGACCGCGACACCATCGTCAAGGACTATCACCTCTCCACCGCGCTGCGCCGCACGGAGTGGGAGATGCCCAAGGTAGATCCCAAGGATTATCCCAACAACTTCATCGTCCAGTACTATTTCAAGGACGGCAAGGACAAGCCGCACAAGGCCGAACCGCTGTTCACACCGACCGGCGCATCACACCTCGTGCAGTTCTTCGCCTACATCGACCAGCAATACGGCGGCTCGGAAGGCTACCTGAAGCAGGCGCTGGGCTTCACCGATCAGGACATCGCCAAGCTGCGGGCGACCATGCTGGACTGATCCGGCGCATTTCCGACAGTGCTGCGAATGGCCTTTCGCCGCTCGCAGCACCGTCAGAAGCGGCGAGACACGCCAAAATACACTTCCACCTCCGGTGCGTCATGGTCCAGCCCGGCATTGGCGCCCACATCGAACTGCAGCTTCTTCTCCGGCTGCCAGCCCAATGACAGGCCCGAAAGGTGCTGCACCTTGTGACCTTGCGGATCGTGGTCTGCCATGACCTGATACTCCGCCGTCGCAGTCAAAGTCTTAGCCAGTTGCAGCGATGCGCCGACCACTTCGCTGAAAGCGAGATGGCGGCCGCTGCCGTCTTCATCCACGGCGGCGTCGATCTCGGTAGTGGCGGCCAAGTTCACCTTGTCGGACAGTTCGTAGGAAAGCGGCACGAGAGCCCCGGCGCTCCAGTCCCCCGCACCGATCGGCTCTCGTCCGACGGGCAGTGTCACGAACGGCATCACCGCCACTGAAAAGCCGGAGCCGTCGGGGTTCGCCAGGTTGCGGCGCATGGCCAGCGTCACATCGCCTGCGGCGCTGCGATGGTCTATGGTGCCCGCCGCACGCTCGCGGGAAAATCCCAGCGCAGTCCAGCCGATCTGGACTTCGGCATGGTCCGCCACGCCGTAACGCACAAGAAAGTCGCCGGTGAGGAAAGTATCATCACGTTCCCCGGCGCTGCGCTCAAGCGTCCAGTCGCCGATACCGGCTTCCACGTAGACCTGCCCCGGCGAAACCGTGCAGGCCGGCGTACCTATCCCCGGGCGATCGGAGCAGAATTCACGCTCCTGCGCGCTCGCCGCCGTTGGCATCAAGGCAAGGGCTCCGAAAACGACTATGCCAATCCGCATCATACCGACCTTCCCAATACGTCAGGGAGTATGTCCCTGGCACTGCGCAAGTTCCCGGCTGCAGGCGAAAACACATGTTTCCCGGGCGCCCTGGCTATCGCCCGTCTGCGTCGGTGCTGCGACAATGGTGCCGACCAAGATTGTCTCGGTCGCCGTAACCATCTATGCTGCGTTGCAGCAAGAAAAGCGAGCGACCGCCGATGCCTGCACCGCGCCTTCACAAGCTGGACCTCGCCCTGCAGGGCGGCGGTGCCCACGGCGCCTTTACATGGGGCGTGGTGGAACGGCTGCTCGAAGAAGAGGGTATCTGGATCACGGCGTTGAGCGGGGCCAGCGCGGGCGCCATCAACGCTGCCGTCATGGCAAGCGGCCTTGCCACCGGCGGACGGCAGGGCGCCAGCCGGGCGCTATGGGCCTTCTGGAAAGCGCTCAGCCGTTCCAGCCGAGATGCCGGGCCTCTTATCCCCATGATCGAAGCTTTCCCGCTGTCGTTCGAGGCTGTCGCAAGCTGGTGGTCCAACGCCTTTGGCACTTTCACCCTGCCCAACACCCCGGAACTGGGCAGCGCGGCGCAGAAACTGCTACGCGACCTTCTCGAACAGCATATCGACTTCGATGCCCTTCGTTCCGACAAGTCCCCGCGGCTGTTCATATCGGCAACAGACGTGCGGACCGGCGGCGCGCGCATCTTCCGCAATGAGGAAATGTCCGTCGATGTCCTCCTCGCCTCAGCCTGCCTGCCCTTGATGTTCCCGCCTGTCACCATCGACGGCGCCGCCTATTGGGACGGCGGCTACAGCGCCAACCCGCCGATCCTCTCACTGGTTCAGGAAAGCCCCAGCGACGACCTGCTGCTGGTGACGATAAACCCGGCATCGCGGGACATGACGCCGCGCACATCGGGCGACATCTCCAACCGGCTCACCGAGCTGAATTTCAGCCAGACGCTCGTTAAGGACCTGCGCGGCCTGGTGCTGTTGCAGAGCGCGGTCGGCAGGCGCCTTCAATTCGGCAACGGCCTGCTGGCGAAGGTCAAGCGGCTGCGCATCCACGAGATCCACGACGAGCCGACGCTTGCCGCCATGCACCCACGCTCGAAGATGATCCCGGTGTGGAAACTGCTCATTCACCTGCACGCCAAGGGCCGCGACGCAGCGGCGAACTGGGTGGCGAATGAAGGCAAACTGCTCGGCAAATCGAGCACGGCCCACCTCGCCGAGCTTTACGGGCCGAAATAGCGAAAGGCCAGCCGGCAGGAAACGCGGTTGCGTTTTAGTGTTGTAGAAAACGAATTCTGTAGTGCAAAACGTGCACTTGTGCCGCACCGCAGCATCAGTCAAAAGGAACTCGCCTTTCAGGCATCCTCTCCCAAAACTTTCAAAGCCGGCCCTTGTGGCCGGCTTTTCTTTTGCCCTCATTGCCCCATCAAACGGCATGGCAATGAGCGCCGCACGTTGCGAGATCAGGCGCCGCACACCTCACCCGACCAACTGAACTTCATCATCCACCCCCTGCGATTGCTTACAGCTTTCCTGCAGTGGTAGCCCTATGCCCAGCGCGCCTATCGCAGCTCCGCGACTGCACAGGCAATATGCAAATACCAATTAAACAGTCCAATTTCTAGATATGGTGTTGCCATAAAATAGTGATCGGTATAGTCCAATCATCAAGACCGGGAGCTAGCCGGCAGGAATAGTGACGGAAGGGGATTTTTGCGTGAAAGGCCGTTCGATTCGATTCGCCTGGAGCATCGTGCTTCTCACGGCCACGCCCTTTCCGGTGCTCGCCGCTGAATTTCTCGTGCACGATCAGGCGGAATATCGCGCGGCGATGGCGAAAGCCGGTCCGGGTGATATCCTCCGTCTTGCCGATGGCGAATGGAAGGACTTCCCGGTCCTGTTTGAAGGAACCGGCACCGAAAAACTCCCCATCACCCTCACCGCTCAGACCAAGGGCAAAGTCGTCCTCTCAGGCGCTTCCAGTTTGAGGCTTGCGGGAAGCTATCTCGTGGTGTCCGGACTAGTCTTTCGCGGCGGCCACGCGCCGGGCGCGGAAGTCATCAGCTTCCGGCGGGATTCGCGCAATGTCGCCGTGCATTCCCGGCTGACGGAAGTGGTCATCGACCATTTCAACCAGACGGACCGCCGCAAGGAAGACCGGTGGGTCTCGCTTTACGGCCATGACAACCGCGTCGATCACAGCTGGTTCGCGGGCAAGGGCAATGCCGGCGTCACGCTCGCCGTCATCCGCCCAAAGGGCCAGGGTGAGGCGAACCGCCACAGCATCGATCACAACTATTTCGGTCCCCGCCCGCCACTGGGCTCGAACGGCGGCGAGACGATCCGCATCGGCACTAGCGACGAGTCTCTCTCTGATTCCGCCAGCCTGGTTGAGAACAACGTGTTCGACCGCTGCGACGGTGAGGTCGAGATCGTCTCGGTCAAGTCTGGCGGTAACATCATTCGCGGCAACCTGATCCTGCGCTCGCAAGGGTCGATCGTGCTGCGCCATGGCAACGGCAATCTGGTCGAACGCAATCTCTTCATGGGACACGGCAAGCCCCACACCGGCGGCGTGCGGGTGATCAACATGCGCCAGACCGTGCGTGACAACTACATGGAGGGGTTGGCCGGAACCGATTTCACCAGCGCGCTCGCGGTGATGAACGGCGTGCCCGGCTCCGCGATCAACCGCTACCACCCTGTGTCGCAGGCAGTGATCGCGCACAATTCAATCCTGAACGCAGGCCGGATTACGCTGGGCGCAGGCGCCGATGCCGAACGCACGGCGGCCCCGGTGCAGAGCGAGCTTCGCGCCAACCTGATGACGGGTGCCAACGCGGACACGCTCTTCCAGATCGACGCCGCCACGCGCGGCATTGCATTCTCCGGCAATGTGACCAATGCTGCCGTGCCTGCCGCTCTGTCGGCGGGTGTTCGCAAGGGCGGTGTTGCTCTTACGCGGGCGGCAAACGGCCTGCTTTACCCCTCCGAGCCGAAACTGGCGCAAGTGGGGGCTCCGCGCGATCTGAAGCCGGTCGCCCTAACGGAAGTCGGACCAGACTGGTATGCGAAACCGGCCGACCAGACCGCTTTCGGCACGGGTCGCATTGTTACCGTAGCGGCGGACGGCCTTGCCACTGCCGCCGCGCAGGCCGCCCCGGGTGACGTTTTGCGGCTCAAGGCGGGGAATTACACCGTCAACGCCCCCTTGCACATCGCCGTACCGCTGACGATCACCGGGCCGGCAGGCGCCCAGATCGTCTTTTCATCGACCACCCTTTTCGCACTGGCGGACGGCGGACGGTTGCGCCTGGAAGGGCTGACCATCCGGGGAGACAAGGCGCCGCGCCAACCCGGCAACGCCGCCGTGCGCGCCGCGCAGGTATCCACTATCGCCAACTACGCGGTGGAAATGGACGGCACCGCCTTCGCAGGCATGGACGCAGCGCCCGGCTTCGACCTGATCGCCACCGCCCCCGCCACTTTCGCCGACCACATCGACCTCAAAGGCATCACCGTGACCGGCCTTTCCGGCAAGGTCCTTGCCGCCAGCGCCGAAACCGGCGGCAAGGGCCTCTATGCGGCTGAGCATATCCGCATCGTCAATTCTCACTTCGAGCGCATCGGCGCCCTGGCCGATATCCTGCGCGGCGGGACCGACGAAAGCACCTTCGGCCCGGAAGTGACGATCACCGGCAATACTGTCGCGCAAAGTGGCCCCGTGCTGCTGACCCTGTCCGGCGTGCAGTCCACCCTGATCGAAGGCAATACCTTCCGCCGGGGCGGCGCCATCACTCTGGCGCACAGCGTGGGGTCACCGGACACCCGCGTTCTGGGCAACCGACTGGTCGAAACTCCGGAGCCGCTCATCAAGAAACTCTACCCGCAAGGCACCCCGAAAATTCAGGTGTCGGACAACACCCGCAGCGGAGACGCCTCATGATTGCCCGCTCTTTCCTCATCGGCGTGGCAGCCATCGCCATGTCGCCGCTTACGCTTCCCATGACCGTGCAGGCCGCACCGGACGATGCTCATCCCGTATTGATGGATGCGAGCAGCCTTTCCGGCATCGGCGCGAAGGCTCAAGCCTATCCGCTGTTCGGCGAGGAACTCGCCCGGGTAAGCAAGAACGTCGATGCCGCGATGAAGGCCGGCATCAGCGTGCCCGTGCCCAAGGATGCCGGCGGCGGCGCGAGCCATGAACAGCACAAGCGCAACTACACGGCGCTTTACGGCGCCGGCCAGCTCTACCGCATGACGGGAGAGCGCCGCTACGCCGACTTCGCGCGCGACATGCTGCTGGCCTACGCCAAGCTGTACCCCACGCTTGGCCCGCATCCGGCGGCGTCAAACCAGGCAGCCGGACGCCTGTTCTGGCAGAGCCTCAACGACAGCGTCTGGCTGGTCTACGGCATTCAGGGCTACGATGCGGTGCGCGATGCGCTGACCCCGCAGGAACGCCAGACGATCGACGACAACGTGTTCCGCAAGATGGCGCAGTTCCTCTCCACCGGATCGCCCAAGGTCTTCGACCGCATCCACAACCACGCGACATGGGCCAATGCCGGGGTGGGCATGACCGGCTACGTCCTGCGCGATCCCGACCTTGTCGAGAAGGCGCTCAAGGGCCTGGACAAGAGCGGCAAATCCGGGTTCCTGCGCCAGCTGGATCTGCTGTTCTCGCCCGACGGTTACTATGCGGAAGGGCCGTATTACCAGCGCTACGCCCTCCAGCCCTTCGTCATTTTCGCAGCCGCCATTGAGGCTAACGAGCCGCAGCGGCGCATCTTCGCCTACCGCGACGGCATCGTGCCCAAGGCCATCCGCACCACTATCCAGCTGACCTACGACGGCTATTTCTTCCCGCTCAACGACGCCATGCCGGACAAGAGCCTGCGCACCGAGGAACTGTATCAGGCCGTCGCCATCGGTTACGGCGTGACCCACGATCCCGCGCTGCTTTCCATCGCGCAGTGGCAGAAACGCACGGTGCTGACGCCGCAGGGCCTCGAAGTCGCGCGCGATGTCGCGGCGGGCAAGGCCAGGCCATTTCCCTTCGCCTCGATGAAGCTGCGCGACGGGCCGGACGGCGACAAGGGCGGCCTTGCCATCCTGCGCGCCGGGCCGGGCGACAAGGATCAGGTGCTGGTCGCCAAGAATACCGCGCAGGGCATGGGCCACGGCCATTTCGACAAGCTGAACTGGCTGCTCTACGACAACGGTCAGGCCATCGTGACCGACTATGGCGCCGCGCGTTTCCTCAATATCGAGGCCAAGGACGGCGGCCGCTACCTCCCTGAAAACGAGAGCTGGGCCAAGCAGACTGTCGCCCACAACACGCTGGTGGTGAACGAGGCCAGCCACTTCGGCGGCGATGCCAAGCTGGCCGACACCCTCGCCCCGCGCCAGCTCTATTTCTCGGGCGAAGGCCCAACCCGCGGCTCCATCGCGGAGATGGACGGCGCCTATGCCGGCGTCACCTTCCGCCGCGCGCTGGTGCAGCTTGATATCAGGGGCCTGAAAAGCCCGCTGGTGGTCGATCTGCTCAAGGTGAAGGGCGGCAAGCCTGCCCGCTACGACCTGCCGCTGCACTTCGCCGGGCACATCATCAACACCGGATTCCCCCTGCAATCGAACGTGACCACGCGCCCCGTACTGGGCAAGACGGACGGTTATCAGCACCTTTGGGTCGATGCCGCCGGCAAGCCCGGCGCGGACAACGGCGTCCTGGCCTGGATCGAGGATGGCCGCTTTTACAGCTACCGCGTCGCCACCCCCGGCGTCACCATGATCCTGGGCGAAAGCGGCGCCAACGACCCCCGCTTCAACCTGCGGCGGGAACCTTTCGTGATCCAGCGGCTGGACGGAGCCACCGATGCCGCCTTCGTCAGCCTGCTGGAACCGCACGGCCGCTACGACGCCTCGGCCGAGACCACCACCGGCAGCGAAAGCGCCGTGCGCGGCTTCACCCATGCGCGTCAAGGCGACGTCGACGTGGTCACCCTGACCCTGCGAGACGGGCGCCGCGTGGTGCTGGGGCTGGCCGACGATACCGACTCCGCCCGCAGCCATTCCCTGCAAATCGATGGGAAGGCGCAAAGCTTCAAAGGCCCGCTCGGCCGCTTCGATGTGGAGAAGGCCAAGTGAAGAACATGCGCTGGTTGGTCATCACCCTGATCGGGCTGGCCACCGTCATCAACTACATCGACCGCAACGCGCTGGCCGTCATGTGGCCCGCCGTCTCCAAGGAGATCGGCGCGGACAAGTCCGACTATGCCCTGTTGGTGACGATCTTCATGATCGCTTACGCCTTCGGGCAATCGGTGTTCGGCAAGATCTTCGACGTGATCGGCACCCGCATGGGTTTTGCCGTGTCGATCCTGTTCTGGTCGCTGTCCATCGGGTTGCATTCAGTGGTCCGCTCGCTGGGCCTGCTGTCGCTGCTGCGCGTGACGCTGGGCGTCAGCGAGGCGGGCAACTGGCCGGGCGCGGCCAAGGCCAATGCGCTGTGGTTCCCGCAAAAGGAACGCGCGCTGGCGCAGGGCATCTTCAATGCCGGAGCCTCGCTGGGCGCGATCGTCTCGGCGCCGCTGGTGGCGCTGCTGTTCACCGGCTTTGGATGGCGCACCACGTTCCTGCTGATCGGCGTGCTGGGCTTCCTCTGGCTGCTGCCCTGGCTGTTCTTCTACCGCGCCGACCCGGACGGCCACCCGTGGCTGACCCAGGCCGAGCGCGATCATATCATGGGCACCGCCGACAATAGCGCCGCACCCAAAGCACCCGCCTACGCCCCCGGCTGGACCGAGATGCTGCGCCACCGCGAAAGCTGGGCGATCATCCTCAGCCGCTTCTTCCTCGATCCGGTGTGGTGGCTGTTCGTCTCGTGGCTGCCGATCTATCTGGCCGAAACCTTTGGCTTCGACGTCCAGCAGATCGGCATGTTCGCCTGGGTTCCTTTCGTGGGCGCGATGGCGGGCAGCCTGACCGGCGGCTGGCTTTCGGGCATGCTCATCGCCCGTGGACGCACCGTAAATTTCGCCCGCAAAACCGCGATCACGCTGGGCTGCGTCATCATGTTGCCCCCGCTGCTGCTGACCATGCATGCCGCAACGCCGCTTTATGCCGTGCTGCTGATCGCGGTGATCCTGTTCGGTTTCCAGATGGCCATCAACAACATCCAGACCCTGCCGGCCGACTATTTCGGCGGCGGCACGGTCGGCTCGCTGGCGGGCCTTGGCGGCACGGCGGCGGTGGCCGGCACCCTCGTCACCACCTGGCTGGTGCCGTCGATGACGCAGGAAAGCTACGCCCCGATCTTCGCACTGGCCGCCGCGCTGGTGCCGGTATCGCTCCTTTGCGTCTGGCTGCTTGGCGGCCGGATCGCCCCTCTCACCTCCCCCTCCCATCTCAATAACGAGGCCTAACATCATGCGTTTCAAGGACAAGATCGCCATCGTCACCGGCGGCGGCCGCGACATCGGCAAGTCGGTATCCCTCCAGCTTGCGCGCGAAGGCGCCAAGGTCGTCATCAACTACCGCAGCAACCGCGAGGAAGCCGAAAAGACCCTGGCCGAGATCGAAGCCGAAGGCGGCACCGCGATCATCCATCAGGCCGATGTCAGCATCGCCGCAGACGTGACCGGCCTGATCGCCGCCACCGCGGCCGCATTTGGCGACCGGATCGACTTCGTGGTGAACCTTGCCGGCGGCATGGTCGCCCGCAAGACCCTGGCTGAGATGGACGAGGCGTTCTTCGACCACGTTATGGACCTGAACCTCAAGTCCGCGTTCCTTGTTACCAAAGCCGCGCTGCCGTACCTCGCCAAGGGCAGCGCCATCGTCAATATCGCCTCGCTCGCCGGGCGTGACGGCGGCGGTCCGGGCGCCAGCATCTATGCCACCTCGAAAGGCGCACTGATGACGCTGACACGCAGCTGGGCCAAGGAACTGGGGCCGCAGGGCATCCGCGTGAACGCCGTGTGCCCCGGCCTGATCGGCACCAGCTTCCACGACATCTTCTCCAAGCCCGAGGGCCGCGCCGCGACCGCCGGCAACACCCCGCTGCGCCGCGAAGGCCACCCGGATGAAGTGGCAACCACCGTTTCGTTCCTGCTCTCGGAAGAGGCCGCGTTCCTGACCGGCGTCAACCTCGACATCAACGGCGGCCTGGCCTTTTCCTGAGGAATACCATGATGTCGCGACAGGCATGGATGATCGCGGGGGCAGCGGCAATGCTGGCCCTGCTCGCCCCCACCGCTCAGGCCCAGGAGGCCGCTGCCAACCCCGACAGCAGCAAAAACCGCACGGTCAGAGCTGACGCGGAAAAGCTGGCGGCGGACAAGATCGTCCTCGTGGGCGATTCCACGATGGCGCCGACCAGCGGCTGGGCATCCCTGTTCTGCGCGCATCATGTGAAGTCTTCGGTCGCCTGCCTCAACCTGGGGCGCGGCGGCCGATCGACCCGCAGCTACCGACAGGAAGGCTCATGGGACATCGCCCTCGCCGAAGCGAAAGTGCCGGGCTATCGGCGCACTTACGTCCTGATCCAGTTCGCGCATAACGACCAGTCCACGATCGCCGAACGCTGGACTGAAATGGGGGCCGAGTTCCCCGCCAACCTTGGCCGCATGGTGAAGGAAGTGCGCGCAGCGGGCGCCGTGCCTGTGCTGCTCACCCCGCTGACCCGCCGCGAATTCGTGAAGGGCAGGCTCAACAATACGCTGGAGCCGTGGTCCGCCAAAGTCCGCGAAATAGCGACTGCGATGAAAGTCCCGCTGGTAGACCTCAATGCAGCGAGCGCAGCGGCGGTTCAGGCCATGGGACCAGAGGCGTCCATGGCCCTGGCCCAGACGCCGCCCAACGACGCCGAACGCGCTGCGGCGCGTACCGGAACCACCCTCAAGCCGCGCCCGGCAGCAGAAGCGCGCCTCCCCGACGTACCGACTACGACCGACGGTCCACGCGCGCAGTTCCAGCGAAAATTCGACTACACCCATGTCGGAGACAAGGGCGCCGACCTGTTCGCCGCACTCGTCGCGCAAGGGCTTGCAACAGCGGTGCCGGGCCTGCGCAGCCAGATAGCACCGTGAAGGCGCCGAGGCGGCAAAAACGCCTTTAACACTGAAAGGCACGATCCGCCCCGCTCCGTCACCCCGAACTTGGTTCAGGGTCCATTTCTCGGTCCAGACTGAGCGCAGGTTCCGCAGCCAAGCAGTCGGCTGGGAACCGCGCGGGCCTTTGTCCAAATCAATAGCACCGAAATTAGGCAGCCCGGAAAACTGACCGTTCGCTCGCCTTATCTGTTCATACCAATTTTGCATGACGATTATTTGCATATTGGACCACACAACAGGTTGACACGAATCTGAAATCTGGTCAGCAATAATAAAAATACCCAAGAGGGAAGAGGAATCATGATGCTGTCTACGAAGTGGGCCTCGCAGCGCCGCGCCATTCGTTGTTCGCTACTAGCCGGGATCGCCTTCACCGGCTGTCCGGCCTTCGCGCAAGATGCCGCGCCTCAGGAAGACCAGCAGGCACAGACCATCGGCGGCGCCACCGCCCCCGACATCATCGTCACCGGCTTCCGCGAAACGCTGCAAACCTCGATCAACGAAAAGCGCCGCGAAACCGCGATCGTGGATTCGCTTTCGTCCAGCGAAGTGGGCGACCTGCCCGCGCTTTCGGTAGGTGAGGCGATCCAGACCATCACCGGCGCGACCTCGCACCGCGAAAAGGGCGGCGCTTCGGAAATCTCGCTGCGCGGCCTCGGCTCGTTCCTCAGCAACACCACCTTCAATGGCCGTGACGCCTCGAACGGCAGCGGCGACCGTGCTGTCAACTTCAACCAGTTCCCGTCCGAACTGGTCAACGGCATCAAGATCTACAAGACCCAGCAGGCCGACCTTGTCGAAGGCGGCGTTGCAGGCACGATCGAACTGGCCACCATCCGCCCACTGGAATTCAAGAAGCGCCGCGTGCAGCTGGAAATGAAAGGCTCCTTCAGCCCTTATCAGGACCGCGTCGTCGGTTCGGATGGTCTGGGCTGGCGCGGCACCGCCAGCTATGTCGACCAGTTTGATGCGGGTTCACTTGGCGAGATCGGCGTGGCCGTCGGCTTCCAGCGCAACAAGACCAACAACCCGGAGGAAACGTACGCCGCCAGTTCCACGTGGGTCGCGTGCAACCCCGCCGTATCCGTGCCGGCCGGCAACTGCTCGGAAGTCAGCCGCCGGCAGGCCGCCGCCGGCACGCCCTTTGCGCTGGTCCCCAATGCCGCGACGTTCCGCCAGATCAGCGAAAGCGACAAGCGCGACGCCGTCTTCGGTGCCATCCAGTGGAAGCCCAGCCCGACGCTGGATATCAACCTCGACGTCCAGTATTCCAAGCGCAACTATTCCGAAGATCGCCGCGACCTGAACCTGTCGGAACTGCGCTACGGCCTGACCAACATGGAGTACGACGAGAACGGCGTCCTCACCCATGTCGAAGGCAAGACCTCGCTGGAAGCGGTAGGCACCCTGCTCGAACGGCAGGAGGAATATCTCGGCGGCGGCATGAATGTGGAATGGCAGGCCACCGACCGTCTGACCGTCAAGGCCGACGCATCCTATTCGCGCACCGTGCGTACCGACGTCGAACGCTCCGTTCGCCTGCGTACCGATCCGCTGGATATCTACGGCAACCGCACCGCGATCAACAACCAGCGCGTCGGCTATATCTATGACGTGGCGCCGGGCAGCTACGCCCCCACCCTTACCATCGACCCGCGTTTCGACGTGAACGACCACAGCCTGTTCAGCGACGATGCCCGCCTGCGCCGCGATGAACTGCAGCGCCGCAACGAGATCATCGCCGGCCGCCTCGATGCGACGTATGAGATGGACGGCTTCCTGCGCGGTATCGCTGCAGGCGTGCGCTGGTCCAAACTGACTTATTCGGACTACGACGACCGCGTCGAGATCACGCAGGACGACCGCAACGTCGACCGCGACGTAAACCTTGGCTGCCGCACCATCTTCCCGCAGCGCGACTACCTTTCCAATGCCCCTGGCGGCCAGCTTTCCAGCTGGGCGACGTTCGATCCGGTCTGCCAGTTCCAGGGCTATCTCGGCACCGAAGACCCCGGCCGCAACGCCGACGTCCGCTCTGTCGCCAACCGCGACGTGACGGAAAAGACCTTCGCCGCCTACCTCATGGCCAATTACGAGGGCGATCTGGGCAGCATGCCGATCCGCGGCAACTTCGGCGTGCGCGCGGTGCAGACCCGCGTGACATCGAAGGGCCTGCGCAGCGACCTTGAGGTCGTGACCAATGGCGACGGTTCCATCCGCCTGGTCGACAGCGGCGTGTTCGATACCGTGACGATCAAGAGCAAGAGCACGCGGTTCCTGCCCAGCCTCAACGCCATCTTCGAACTGAGACCGGACGTGCTGCTGCGGGTCGCCGGCTACCGCGCGATGTCGCGCCCTGCCCCCAGCGCGCTCGGCGCGGGCCGCACGATCCAGTTGGAGGACGGCACCAACTTCAGTTCCGTGGCCGATGCCATCAGCCTCATCACCGCAAACGGATCGCCGCGTTTGAAACCGCTGATGTCGTGGAATGCCGACGCCGCGCTGGAATACTACCTCAACAAAGACTCGCTGTTCTCGGCGACGGTTTACTACAAGCAATTCTCCGGCGGCTTCATTCCGGTCGTGCTGGACGAGAACTTTTCGATCGGCGGTCAGGACTATTCCATACCGGTCGTCCAGACCCAGAACAGCACCCGCAAGAGCCGCGTCTACGGGCTGGAAGTGACGCTTGCGAACCGCTTCTCGTGGCTACCCGCCCCGTTCGACGGACTGGGCGGCAAGGTCAGCTACAATTACGCCAATTCCATCTTCAAGAACGAGGACATCCGCCTTGGCGCGGTGCTCGACCCGGAAACGGGCGTGACCACGCCGGGGATGATCCCCGCTGCGAACCTTTCGGGCTATTCCAAGCATGTCGTCTCGGCTCAGCTTTACTATTCGCTGGGCGGGCTGAACCTTCAGGCGATCTACAACTACCGTTCGAGTTACTATCAAGACTTCGTGGGCGGCAACTCCCAGCTGCGCTATGTGCGCGGCAACGACACTGTGGACCTGCGCGCTTCGTTCGACATTAACAAGCGCGTGCAGGTGCAGCTTCAGGCGGTGAACATCTTCGACGAACCGAAGATTACCGACATGCCGGTGCAGGGCAGCATCCGCCAGTATCACTACTACGGATCGCGCTACTTCGCAGGGGTACGCGTCAAGCTGTGAACATGCGGCTGGCGAATTGGTCAGGCAATTGCTTCGATTTGGCATGGAAGCTATAGGCGGACGTGTAACGAGAGAGAAGAACCATGGCTGACAGGTTGTTTCAGGGCATTGCCGACCAGATCGTCGCACTCATCGACGAAGGGGTGTTCCCTCCCGGAACACGCCTTCCCGGCGAACGCGAACTGGCGGAGCGCTTCAACGTCAGCCGCGTGACCATTCGCGAGGCTGAAATCGCGCTTCAGGCCGTGGGTGTCATCAAGATCAAGACTGGCTCGGGCGTCTACGTCGCGGACCGGAACGACCGTAGCGACGATACCTTGCCCAAGGTCAGCGCCCTGGAACTGACCGAGGCGCGCTCATTGTTCGAATCCGAAGCCGCAGCGTTGGCCGCGCCCGTCATCTCGGATCAGACACTGGCGCGGCTGGACGAACTGCTCGCCGCGATGGCGACGGAGACAGACGACGAGAAATCCACCGAGATCGACCGCGAATTCCACATGGTCATCGCTTCAGCCTCGGGAAACGGCGCGATCACCCATGTCATCCGCACACTTTGGCGGCTGCGCACCGAACTGCCGGAAGTGCGCCACACCCACGAAAGCGTCTGCCATCACGACGGCATGACGCGCCAGGATGAACACGCCGCGGTGGTTGAGGCACTGCGCCGCCACGACCCCCAGGGCGCTCGGCTTGCCATGCGTCAACACTTTCAGCGCCTGCTCGGCTCGATGCTTGACGCTACCGAGGAACATGCCATTTCCGAACTCAGGCGCAAGGCGCAGGAAAGCCGCGAACGCTTTTTGATGAGCGCCAAGATCGGTTGACCTCGCAATCTACAGGAGTTTTCCCATTACCGGCCACGTCACCTGCTTCGGCGAAGTATTGCTGCGCTTTGCCACCCCCGCCGCCCGCCTTACCGTTCAATGCGATAGTCTCGACATGGTCGTAGGCGGCGCTGAGGCGAACGTCGCGGCAGGTCTCGCCTCTCTCGGGCATAGCGTGAGGATGGTGACGCGCCTGCCCTCCAGCCCGCTGGGTGACAAAGCCCGCGCGGCGCTGGCCGGCTCGGGAATCGATACCGCCCACGTCGCCCGTGCACCGGGCCGCATGGGCCTCTATTTCCTTGAGAGCGGGGCGGGGCTGCGCCCCTCGTCGATCACTTATGATCGCGCGGGAAGTCTTTTCGCATCCTCCTGCGCAAACGACTTCGACTTCGCGTCCGCTCTCAAGGGAAGCCGGTTGCTGCACCTGTCGGGGATCACCCCGGCGCTCGGCGAGGGCGGTGTTGCGCTGGCGCAGGCTGCCGTTGCTGCAGCCAATGCTGCAGGCGTGCCGATCTGCTTCGACGGCAATTACCGCGCGCTATTGTGGGACGCGTGGGACAGCGATCCGCGCAGTATCCTGACCGACCTCATGCAATCGGCAACCGTCATGATCGGCAACCACCGCGACATCTCGCTACTGCTGGGCAAGCCGTTTTCCGGCGATGGGTCCGAGCGCCGCCGCGAAGCCGCACTGGCTGCTTTCGAGGCCTTTCCCAAGCTGCAACTGATCGCCTCCACCGCGCGCCACATCGTGAACTCGGGCCACCACCGCATCGCCGCCCGCATCGACGCACGCGACGCCGCGCACCAGACCGCCGAAGTGGACGTCACCGCCATCGTCGACCGCATCGGCACTGGCGACGCTTTTGCTGCAGGCGTGCTGCACAAGTGGCTCGAAGGCGCGGACATCGTCGCCACCGCGCAGGCGGGCCTCGCCTACACCGTCCTCAAGCACACCCAACCCGGCGACATGTGCCTGATCGGGCCCGGCGAACTCGATGCTTTCTCGGCAAGCGGGGGTGACGTGCGGCGATAAGATGGTACGACGCGCCTTTGGTTTCACTCACGAAAGGGAGGTCGACGATGACCATCGAACGGCATGTGCGCGTGTACGAGGCACCCGGCGGAACTTACGAGGCGATGGCGGTGTACGATCCCGCTGCGGGCGAGCAGCCCGGCCTGCTGTTCCTCCCCAATTTCATGGGCACCAAGGAATGGGATTTCGCCAAGGCGGAACTGGTAGCGGCGCTGGGTTTCAAGGTTCTCGTCGTCGACTTCTACGGTCAGGGCAAGCGCGGCACCGATATGGAATCGGCCAGCAAACTGCTGCAGGAACTGACTGCCGACCGTGCGCTGATGCGTGACCAGTTGCTGGCGCATCACGCCGAACTGTTCAAGCTGCCCGGCGTCAAGCCCGGCCGCGTGGCAGCGCTGGGTTTCTGCGCCGGGGGCAAATGCGTCCTCGACCTCGCGCGGGCCGGTGTCGATCTGGCGGGTGTGGTAAACCACGGCGTCTACGATGCGCCCGAATTTGCCAATGCCCCTATGACTGCCAAGCTGCTGGTCTGCCACGGCTGGAACGATCCGCTCTGCCCGCCTGAAGCGACCGTGGCCCTCGCCGCCGAACTGACCGAAGCGGGCGCGGACTGGCAGCTCATCGCTTATGGCGACACCGGCCACGCCTTCACGGCGGAGAGCAAATCGCTCAATCCGGAAAAGACCTTCGGATTCCAGCCCGCCACCAACCGCCGCAGTTGGCAGGCCATGGTGAATTTCTTCGAAGAGAGCTTCTAAGGCCGCCTGTCACACTGCATGGGATCTGCCTGCGACCGTTCCTGACGCATCGGGGATGTGGATAAGGCCTGCACCTGTCCTCATCCCCTGCTAAGGCCCTCCCCATGCGCTTCATCCACACCGCCGACTGGCAGCTCGGCAAACCCTTTGGCCGCTTCGATGCGGACACCCGCGCCGCGCTTACCGAGGCGCGCTTCGACGCCATCGACGCGATTGGCCGGGCCGCTGCCGAGCAAGGCGTGGGCCACGTCCTTGTCGCAGGGGACGTGTTCGACACCGAAGGACCTGACGATCGCACCATCGTCCAGGCAGTGACGCGCATGGCGCGCCATGGCTGCCGCTGGTGGCTGCTCCCCGGCAACCACGATTTCGCTCGTAATGGCGGTCTGTGGGACCGCGTGCGGCGGCGCGGCGCGGCCAACGTCACCGTGCTGGCCGAAGCCCGCCCTCACGAGATCGAGGACGGCGCCTGGCTGCTGCCCGCCCCCCTCATCCATCGCCATACCCTCGACGATCCGACCGAGGCGTTCCAGCGCATGGAAACCCCCGGCGCCAGATTGCGCATTGGCGTAGGCCACGGCTCGATCCGCGATTTCGGCACGCAGGGCGAGGCGAAGAACCTGATCGCACCGGACCGCGCCCGCCGCTCCAACCTCGATTATCTGGCCTTGGGCGACTGGCACGGCACGCTCACCGTGGACCCGCGTACATGGTATTCCGGCACGCCCGAGACCGACCGTTTCGGCCGCGACGAACCCGGGCACTGCCTCGTCGTCGATGCCCAGCCGGGCGCGGCGCCGGTGGTCACGCCCTTGCGCACCGGGCGCTTCCAGTGGCTGACACGCGACTGGACGGTGGCCGATGCGGTAGGCTTTTCCGCTTTGTGCGGCGATCTGCTGGCAGGCTGTGAACCTGCCGCCACCCTGCTCCAGCTGTCGCTGGCCGGTATCGTGCCCTTGACCGACCGCGTGGCGATGCTGCGCCGGATCGAGGACGATCTCATGCATCAACTGCGCCATCTCGACGTGCGCGACAGCGATGTCGTCGCCCGCCCGTCGGAAGAGGATCTCGCTGCGCTCTCGACCGAGGGCATGCTGGGCCGCGCCGGGGCCATGCTGCGCGAGCGGGTCGAGGCAGGCGGCCCCGATGCGCAGCGCGCCCGCCGCGCGCTGGAGCGCCTTTTCGTCGAAGCCCTGCGGGAAGAAACGCTTACCGGGGAGAATGCGGCATGAGCCTGCTGCTGCGCCGCATCGCGCTGGAAAACTTCCGCAAGTTCCGCGCTCCGCATGAGATCGCCGGGCTGACGGACGGCCTCAATGTTGTCATCGAGCCGAACGAAACCGGCAAGTCCACGCTGCTTGAGGCCGTGCGCGCCGGACTGTTCCTCAAACACAATTCGAAGACGCAGCTCATCACCTCGTTCCAGCCTCACGGCGACGAAGTGGGCCCTGAAATCACCCTTGATTTCGAGGTCGGCGGCGCAGCTTATGCGTTGAAGAAGCGCTTCATCAGCCGCGCTATGGCCGAATTGTCCGGTCCGCGTGGGCGCAGTCAGGGGTCCGAAGCGGAAGACGCGCTGCAGCGCCTGCTCGGCTTTGAACAGGGGCGTGGGTTCGATACCGGGATGGCCGGCGCGCTTGGCATGCTCTGGGTCTCGCAGATGGACGGCCTTTCGGTAACCCCGCCGGGCGAGCGCGTGCGCGACCTGATCGGCGCGACGCTGCAGGGCGAGGCGGGGACGATACTGGGCAGCGCCGCCTTCGAACGCGTGCGCGGACGGATCGAGGGCCAGTTCCGCGAATACCTCACCGCCACCGGGCGTCCGACCGGACGCTACACGGCAGCGCAGCAGCGCGCCGCTGCCGCCGCTGCCGCGCTGGGCGAAGCACAGCAGAAAGAGGCCGCACTGGAAGCGGCCTTCGATGATCTTGCAAAAGTACGCGCCCAGCTCACCACCTTGCGCCGCGAACTCGAAGACGATCACGACGCCGAGGAACGCGCTGCCCTGCTTGGCAGGCTCGATACCGCCCGCAGCGCCGCCCAGCAGCTGGCCACGCGGCAGGCCGAAGCGATCGGCACGGCCGGGCGGCTCGCAGCCTTGGAAGACCTCGCGGCCCGAGGCAATCAGGCGCTGAACCGGCAAACCGGTGCACAGACGCGGCGCGACAAGGCCCAGGCCGAGCGCGGGGCCCTGTCGCAACGGCTTGGCGAGGCACGCGGCAAGGCGGCTCAGGCCAGCGAAGCGCTGATGGCAGCGCGCACCGCACGCAGCGATGCCCGCACCGCTCTGGCCGAGGCGCGCACCCTCAACGCGGCCCGGCAGATCCGCGAGGCGGTTGCCGCCGCGCACGAACGTCACGCCGGCATCCTCGCGCTGGAAGCCGAGCGAAAGGCGCTGGAGGGCAGCGCCGCGCACCGCGTGCCCACCGAAGTCCTCGCCGACCTCGAAGCCGGCGAGCGCGAGGCGATCCGTCACCGCACGCTGCTGGAGGCGGACGGCACCCGCGTAGAGCTGGTCGGCCCCGCCGCCGCTCTCACCCGCGACGGTGCGCCGATGACACCCGGCGAATGGACGCTGACGCGCGAGACGCGCATCGGCTTGCCGGGCGGCGGCGAACTCGTGCTGCGCCCCTCGCAGGCGCTGGCCGGGGCGCAGGCCGCGCTGGACAAAGCGGCCGCGCGGCAGGCTGCGCTGCTGGCACAGTGGCAGCTCGAAAGCCTTGCCCAAGGCCACGCCCGCAACGAGGCCGCACGCGAAGCACAGCGCGGCGCCGAAACGCTTGCCGCGCGCATAGCCGCTGCCGCCCCCGTCGACCGCGATCTGGGCCTGCTTGCGGGAGCCGATGCGCTCAAGGTCTTCGTTGCCGCGCATCCCCTGACGGACGCGGACGAAAATGCCGAGACCCGCCCCGTTGCAGACCTCGAACAGATGGCCGAGACGTGCGAAACCGCATACGCCCGCGCCGAAGCCTTCCTGAAACAGGCCGACGACGACCTGCGCGCGGCGGAAAAAGCCGAAACCCCGCTGGCCATCGATGAGCAAACCGCCCTCAACGACCTTGCCGGCATTACCGATGAACTGGCTCGTCTCGCGGCCCATCCCGATTTCGCCGCGCTCGACAGCGCGCTTCCCGCTGCGCGCGAAGCGGGGGCGACTGCATCGGTGGAACTGGAGAAGGCCCGCATCAACGCGCAGGCCTTCGACGAAGACGCCCTGCGCCGCCGGATCGACATGCTCGCCGCGCGCCGCAAGGCCGCGGAGGACAGCCGAGGCGAATTGACCAGCCGCATCGCCGCGCTTGAAGCCAAAGTGGAAAGCGAAGGCGGCAAGGGCCTTGCCGAACACGCCGCCGCCGCGCGCGAGGAAGACCTTGCCGCCCGCGCCGCTCTGGTCCGCATCGAGGAAGAAGCCGAAACCCTGCGCCTCCTGCGTGACACTCTTGGCGAAGCGCAGACCGAAACGGCGCGCACGATCACCGGCCCCGTGGCGGCACGTGCCGCGCGCTATGTCGGGCGCATCCTGCCCGGCGGCGAACCCGCTTTCGGCGAGGACCTGGGCCTGGCGGCAATCCGGCGCGGCGGCACGGACGAAGCCTGCGAACAGCTTTCACGCGGCACGCAGGAGCAGCTCGCCATCCTCACCCGCCTTGCCTTCGCCGACATGTTGCTGGAGGAAGGCCGCCCGGTTTCGCTGATCCTCGACGATCCGCTGGTCTATGCCGACGACACGCGCCTGGACGCCATGATCGAGCTGATCGTCGAAGCCTCGCAGCGCATGCAGGTGATCTTGCTAACCTGCCGCGAACGCGCCTTCCGCCATGTTCCGGGCAACCGCATCCGGCTTTGAGGCGGCGGACCGGCCTCTCAGCCGCATTCCGCCAGCGCGCTCAGAGCTTGTCGACGGGCTTGCGGGTGACGGCCATGACAGGGGAGCTTGCGGCAACGCCAACGGGCGCCGATGGCTTGGCCTTGGATGCCTTGGGTTTGCGAACTTCGCGTGTGCTGCGTTTTTGAGATTTCGCCATGATAGTGTTCCTGCATCAAGCGGGGGCACGTGATATCCCTCAGCCGCAAGAAGCTCGAGGTCGAAGTCTCGCGATAGCAAGCCTCTAGCACCGAACCCTGATCGTTCTGGCATCAATTCGTTGCGGCTTGCGAATGCCCCTTTGTCTGCGGAACCTGCTCATTGGCTGGAAAGGCGATCCGAACGGCCAGCCCTGCCTCGCGATCCAGTATGCTGCACTCAGCCCCGTGCAGGGCCGCAATCGCGGCGACCAGAGCCAGGCCAAGGCCCGAACCTTCGGTATTGCGGCTTGCGTCCAGCCGATAGAAGCGCCGAAAGACGTTGGCCCGCTCGCCCGGCGGGATGCCGGGACCAGTGTCGCACAGTTCGGCGACGGGCACGCCGCCAGCGATGAACAGCCGGGAGGTGATGGTCGATCCGGCAGGCGTGTGGACAATCGCATTCTCGACGAGATTGGTGAAAAGCTGCGCGAGCAGTTCGCCGTCGCCTTCCACCACAACGCCCTGTGCATGGTCCGCAAGGTAGCTTTGCCCGGCATCCTCGGCAACGGGCGCATAGGCCTGATGGATGCGGTCCATCAGTTCGCTAAGATCGACGCGGGTGAAGCGTTTTCGTCCTATTCCGCCCTCCAGCGAGCCGATCCTCAGCAGTGCCTGAAAAGTGCTGAGGATGCCCGCCGTCTGCGCCAGCGCATCGTCGATCATCGCCGGCTCTACCACAGGACTGTCCTGCATCTGTTCGAGGCGCTGGTGCAGGCGGCTGAGCGGGGTGCGCAGGTCATGGGCGATGTCGGTCGAAACCTGCCGCAATGCCTCCATCGCCGCCGCATTGCGGTCCAGCATGCGGTTGAGGTTATGCGAAAGTTCGTCGAACTCCGGGCCGAACCCGATCGTCGGCAGGCGCTCGGCCCGGTCCCCCTCGACGATACGGTCGACCGCGCGGTTGACCTGGTCCAGGCGGCGCAGGAACAGCCGCCCGGTCAGGTATCCGCCCAGCAGCGCGAATAGCGCAATGCCAAGGCCGCTGAGCAGGGTGAACCGGCTAAGCCGCGCACGCATCCGCTGGACGTCATAATTGTCCGTACCCACGACGAGGGTCAGCCCGCCGGGTAGCGGCTTGCCCAAGGTCGTGAAGGTTTCGCGGGTCGGGCCTCCCGGCTCGCGAGCGGGTTCGGTAACGTCCACGCTGCTCCAGCCGTTTCGGGCGACCGTTCGGGGCAGATCGCCGAACAGGTGCGCGCCGTCGCCGCCGAGCAGAAGATAGCGGTATTGGGCATCGCGGCTGACGCCGGCATGGCGCACCATTGCATCAATCAGGCCCTGCCGTCCAAGCTGGGCATATTCGCCCGCCAGCACGGCGGATTCCGCCTTGAGGCCGCCGTTTGTCGCCTCCGCAGCATAGCGTCCGATCTGGTGCTGGACGATCACCAGCAAGGCGGCCGCGCCGATAGCGAAGACCGCCGCCAGCAGCAGCGCAAAGCGAAAAGCTGCGCTGCGCATCGGCCCCGAGGCGCGCTGCTCAGTCGCCATCGATACGATATCCCGCGCCGCGTTCCGTCTGGATCAACTCACGCCCGAAACCGCGATCGACTTTGGCGCGAAGGCGGCTCATGTGGCTTTCTATCACATTGGTCTTCGGGTCGAAATGGAACGACCAGACATTCTCCAGCAGCATGGCGCGGGTGACCACTTCGCCTGCGTGGAGCATGAGATACTCGAGCAGTTTCAGTTCCGGTGCCTGAATGTCGATACGGACACCCCCGCGCGCAACCGTACGCCTAATACGGTCGAGTTCCAGGTCGCCGGCGCGCAGCACGGTCTTCGTCCCGGCGATAGGCGGCCGCCGCGCGAGGGCATTGATCCGCGCCAGCAGCTCGCTCGCCGCGAAGGGCTTGGCGAGATAGTCGTCCGCCCCGGCCTCCAGCCCCTCGACGCGGTCCTCCACGCCGTTCATGGCGGTCAGGAACAGGGCCGGGGTACGCACTTCCATGGCACGCAGCGCCTTGAGTGCGCCATGGTGTTGAGCATCTGGTAGAGATAGGCCCTGGGAAAACGCACAGGGCCGGTCACGCTCGTCTCCACCCGCAGGAATAGGTCCTGAAGCAGGTCGTCAGCGTCTGCTTCCCCCACCCGGCGCGCCAGCAGGAAGCGCCGCAGTTCTGGCCGAAGCGCAAGGCACAACTGGCGCAGGCCGGCATCGGCGGGTACTTCGCACCCTTGCGACGTCATCGCCCGTCCTCCATCCGCAATGGCCGACTCCTTTCCCAGATGGGACAGTTCCTTACGAGATCGTGCCGAAGGTGTCATGGCCACCTCAAAATATCGAAGTCAGGGTGAGGCCGATGTCGCTGGCATGACGCATACCTGCGCCCGCGCCAACCGCCCTGCTGCCCTCGCGCGCCTCCAGCGTCAGCGGCGAGCGCGCAGTCTCGCCTCCGCCCCCGCCTGCCAGCCTGATGGCCACGCGCATACCGCTGGCCGCTGCCGGCTCGCCGTTACCCATGCGCATCACGTCGAGGTCCATGCGCCGTCCGCCCCATCCGCCCTGCCGATACCAGCCGGCCGAAACGGCCCACCTGTCGCCATGCTCCCAGGTCAGTCCGGCATCGGCGTAGCCGGCATTGGACTTGGCAGGAAACACGCTGGCCGAGAAGCCGCGCCGGCTCGCCTTGCCGACATGGGCGCCAATCCGCATCACATCATCGTCTCCCAGCGCATGCCAAGCCTGAACGCCCGCCTGATTACCGCTGAAATGACCAGTGGCCGCACAGCAATCGGCGCCTTCGATGCGCGGCGAACGCAGGGCGAGGAAATCGAGGCTCCAACCCGCATCGATGCCTCCCGAGACAAGCGTGACGGCCTTTGCCCGGTCTACCGCCGAGCGGTCGTGGCTGGTCCATTCCACATCCCCGGGCAAGAGCGAGGCACTGCCTGCACCGCGCAGGCATTCGGTCCGCGCCTCGGCCGGAGTGGGCGCAGCGGCCGCCAGTGCACAAAAAAGGCTTAGGGTTCTGGTTCCGCGCATCCGCGCCGTTTCCCTTCCGTTGCAGCCCGGACAATCGGGGACGGCACTGGGACTCCATCGCGGACTGATAACCACTCATCGAATTTAGCCATGCGGGTTACCGCAATGCGCGGCGTCTACCGCCTGAACCCTCAGGAGTATCGCGCATGAAGCGCTTGCAGATGCTGGCCTTTGCAACGGCGGCCATGGTCGCCACGCTCAACCCGTCGCTGCCTTCGCCGGCAGCCGTCCTGCCCCCTGCCCCGGCTCTCGCCCCCGTCCCCCATGTCGCTGCGGCAAACGGCCTTTCGGTCATGACCTACAACGTCGAGGGCCTGCCCTTCCCCCTCGCTTATGGACGCTCAGCCAGACTGGCTGAAATCGGCGAGCGTCTGGGCGCCCTGCGCCGCGCGGGACGCCAGCCGAAAGTCGTGCTGCTGCAGGAAGCCTTCATCCCGCAGGCAAAAGCCATCGCTGCTGCGGCCGGCTATCCCTATGCGGTGATAGGCCCGCAGACGGCCGATGCGGCAAAGGATGCGCCGGCCCTTGACGAAGCGTTCACCGCGCAAGCCTCCTGGCTCAAGGGCGAAGGGCTGGGCAAATGGGTGGACAGCGGGCTGGTGATCCTGTCCGACTACCCCATCGTCCAGACCCGCAGGATGGCCTTCCCCGCCGACATGTGCGCCGGGTTTGATTGTCTTGCCGCCAAGGGCGTGCTGCTGGCCTGGATCAAAGTGCCCGGCAAGGACCATCCCGTGGCAATTGCCGACACGCACCTGAACGCTCGCAAGGCGTCCGGCGTCGCCATCACTCGCGCCGACGCCGCCTATGCGATGCAGGTAGCGGCGGCCCGCGGGTTCATCCGCACCCAGGTGCCGAGAAGCGCCGACCTCGTCTTCGGCGGTGATTTCAATATCGGCCACGACCGGACGCGCATCGCCACGCAGGCAGCACTGGGCGGCATCGTCGCCGACGCCAGCGAAGCTACCCGCATCACCGACCTTGGCAGCATAAACGAACCCATCGCGGCCGACCGTGCCGCAATCCTGGCCCGCGCCAAGGACAAGCAGTACTTTCGCGCGGGCACCGGCGGCAAACTGCGGCTCCAGTCGCTGGAAGTCCCCTTCGGCAGCGCCAATGGCGGCGCCGCATTATCCGACCACCTCGGTTACGTCGCCCACTACGCGTTCTGAAGCCAGCGCGGCCCTTGCGCCGCCTTGCAGCCCGGCTATCGTGGGGAGATGAACCGCGCTCCTCTCGCCGCCCTGACACTCCTCCTGTTTCCGGTGCCGGCGTTTGCCGCCCTTTCCGCGCCGGAACAGACCATCGTCACCGCGTCCGACGAAGGGCAGGCCCGCGATCTGGCGCTGCTCGAAAAACTGGTCGCGCAGAACAGCGGCACCCGCAATGTAGAGGGCGTGCGCAAGGTCCGCGACATGGTGGCGCCGGCATTCGAAAGCCTCGGCTTTACGGTAAAATGGGTGCCGATGGACGCGGTCAACCGGGCCGGCCACCTAATCGCGATGCACAAGGGCAAGCCGGGGACCACCCGCATGCTGCTCATCGGCCACCTCGACACGGTGTTCGAACCCGGTTCACCCTTCCAGACGGCGAAGCGCGAGGGCGACAAGCTGCACGGCCCCGGCGCGGCGGACGACAAGGGCGGGATCGTCGTGATGCTGGCAGCACTGCGGGCGATGCAGGCGGCCGGAACCCTGCGCGGGGCCAACATCGAGGTCGTACTGACCGGTGATGAGGAAGCTGCGGGCGAGCCGACCGCCATCGCGCGGGCAGACCTCATCGCAGCAGGTAAGCGGGCCGACGTGGCGCTCGATTTCGAGGGGCTGGTGATCGCGGACGGGCTGGACAATGGCTCGGTCGCGCGGCGTTCGGCGGGCGACTATACCATCACCGCCAGCGGCCGGACGGCGCATTCCAGCGGCATCTTCTCGGCCGACACAGGGTACGGCGCCATCTATGAACTGGCGCGGATCATCAATAGCTTCCGCGAGGAACTGCCCGAGCCGAACCTCACCTTCAACATCGGCATCATCGGCGGCGGGGCCACGGCCGCGCTCAGCCCCGACGAGGCGGAGATAAAGGCAAGCGGCAAGACCAACATCATCCCGCCCATCGCCATCGCCAAAGGCGACTTTCGCGCACTGACGCCGGAGCAGGTCGACCGGGTGAGAGCAAAGATGACAGCGATCGTCGCCCGGCATCTGCCGCAAACCGACGCCCGGATCGTGTTCAAGGACGGCTATCCACCAATGGCGCCTACCCCCGGCAACGAAGCCCTGCTGGACAGGCTCAACAAGATCAACGCCGATCTCGGCCTGGTGAAGATGCCCGCTCTCGATCCCCTGAAGCGCGGCGCCGGAGACATCAGCTTCGTGGCGCAGTATGTCGACGGACTGGCAGGCCTGGGCCCTGCCAGCAGCGGCGATCACACGCCGGAGGAGCGCGTCGATCTCTCCAGCTTTCCGCGCCAGACCAAGCGAGCCGCACTGCTGATGTCGCGGCTTGCCGGGGAAAAGGCCAAGCGCTGAGCACAGTTTACGCCAGATGCGTCTCGATGGGCAGACCCGCTTTCAGCGTCAGAGTCACCGGCGTGCGTTCGGCAATATCGGCAAGCCGGGCCTTCTGCTCATCGTCCAGACCGGCGATCGCCAGCTTGCGCACGATGCTCATCCCGTCCTTGCCGCGCGATAGCTGCAAGTCGACGCCCAGAGATTGCAACGGCCAGCCCTTGCGCGCGGCGTACATCTTCAGCGTGATCGCGGTGCACGCGCCAAGGCTGGCAAGCAACAGGTCGTAAGGTGCGGGGCCCGCCCCTTGCCCGCCAAGCGCTGCCGGTTCGTCGGCAGTGATGGCGTGCCCGCCGACGACGATCTCGGTGCGCCAGGGCGTTTCGCCGATATGCGCGGTTCCATGTGCCACAGGCTTGCTCCTCAGGCCGGGAGGGGGATGAATTCGCGCTCTTCAGGCACGGCGGCGAAACGCTGGGCCTTCCAGTCTTCCTTGGCCTGTTCGATGCGATCGGCCGAGGAGGATACGAAGTTCCAGAAGATATGGCGCTTTTCAGGAAGCGGCTCGCCGCCCAGCAGCATCAGGCGCGTGGCCCCATCGGCGCGCAGCACCACTTCCGCATCGGGCTTGAACACCACGAGCTGCCCGGCCGCGAAGGCGCCGGTCTGGCCCTCCACCTCGACCGAGCCGGAGACGACGTAGACCGCGCGTTCGATATGTTCCGCCTTCACCCGGTAGCGCGCGCCGTGCTGCATCACGATGTCGGCATAGACCATGTCGGAATGGGTCTTGAGCGGCGAAACCATGCCCTCGCTGCTACCCGCAAGCAGGGTCAGGCTCGTTCCCGCATCTTCGGTGACAGGCATTTCCTGCGCCTTGTGGTGCGTGAAGGCGGGGTCGATCTCCTCGGCCTCGCGGGGGAGGGCAATCCATGTCTGCAGGCCGAACAGCTTGCCGCCCTTCGCCCGGTTTTCGGCGGAGGTCCGCTCGGAATGGACGATGCCGCTGCCCGCCGTCATCCAGTTCACTTCGCCGGGACGTATCGCCTGAAGCGAGCCGAGCGAATCGCGGTGCAGGATCTCGCCTTCGATCAGGTAAGTCAGGGTCGAAAGGCCGATATGCGGATGGGGACGCACGTCGAGGCCCTCGCCGCTACGGAACACCGCCTCGCCCATCTGGTCGAAGAAGATGAACGGCCCGACCATCCGGCGCTGCGCGCTGGGCAGCGCGCGGCGGACCTGGAAACCGTCGCCCAGGTCGCGGACCGGGGGAAGAATGACGAGATCTACGCCTTCGATTTCTGATGAGTGAACGGTCATGGGAGCAAGCCTTTCGCAGTACGTCTGGATGAGGGATCGTCCTCTTGAAACCGTCTTACCCCCGGCGAATGTTCCGGTGCAGACCGATAAGATCGATGCAACTGTTCAACTTTCTCGATAAGCTGGTGCCGCTGCCTACCCGCCGCCCTGCCCGTGAACGTCAGCACCCCCAACGCGGTATGGAAATTTCAGCCCTTCATATCTAAGGATGAAATCAGGATCGGTTCGAGGAAGTGTGATTGGTGACCTCTGAGTCGAGACGACGCCCCGATGCCCGCGCCGAAGCCCGGCTTTTGCTTCGGCAATGGCTGGTCCGCAGCGAAAACGACGTTCTTGCCGCCATCGATGCACTGGGCCGGCAGTCCATCCGCGAGGCATCCCAGGCCAGCGGAAGGCTGGAGCGCAATACGTCGTCCACAACCTCGGCGCAGGGTGTCCTCCTGGAACTTCAGGCGCTCGCCGAAACGTTCGAAACCCCGCCGCCCCGCAAGCGCCTGTGGTTCTCCGCGCGCGTGGAGCACGAGACGCCGGACCCGGCCAACCTGAATACCCTCGTCGCCAGCCTCGAACGGGAGCGGGACGCAATCGCCCGCACCTTGATCGGCATCGAGGGCGACAGGGCAAAGCTGCAACTCGCCGACGATGCACTCGACGATGCGCTGCAACTGGTCCGAGCATGTGGGCTGGCTTCGGAATCCGCAGCCCGCGAACTTGCACTGTCCAAGCCGGCGCAAGCGCAGTTTCTGCGCGAAACCGTCCCCGAACGGCTGCTTGCACGGGAACAGGACCTGCTTACGCAGATCGCCGTAACACGTCAGGGCATCCTTGCCCTGAAACTGGTGACGGACGGGCAGACCGTGCTGGCGCAGGCCATCGAGCGTGCCCGCGACACCAGCGTCGCAGCGTTGCGCACCGCGATGGCGGCCCGGCAAGCCGTCGGCGGCAGCCAGGACCTCGCCCGGCAGGCGCAGGCGCTGGAAAGCACAGTGGAAGCTGCCGGCACGGCCTCCAACTCGGCCCGTGACGTCGAACGGGCGCTGCAGGATGCCGCCGCGCAGGTCCGCCGGGCCATCGACGCCGCGCAGGCCACGACGCGCGATCCTCAAACTCCTCGCCAAGAAACCTAGCGCAGCCCGGCCGGCTTGGTCTAGGCTTACGCTTGATGCTCGAATAGGATGTGAATGTGGCCGGTTTCCTGGAACGATTGGCGGGTTGGCTCGGCGGAGGAACACCGCCAGCGCCGCCCCCGGCACCGCGAGAGGCGCAGAAGCCCACGATATCGGCCGAGGATTCCCGGCTGCCTGACGCCTCGCGCCCGCTGGTTGCGCGCCTGCTATCGCTGATCGCAGACATCGAGGCACGCACGCACGACGACAGCCTGATGGTTTCCGCACTCACCGAGGTGCGCCAGATGCGCGACAGCCACCTGCCGCAACTGGTCACGAGCTATGCGGAGATCCCGGCTTCGCACCGCGCCGAAATCTTTCGCCAGACCGGCAAGTCCGCCAGCTACAACCTCAATCAGGGGTTCGAGCGGATGATTTCCCGGCTGGAAACCCTTTCACGCTCGCTGGCGCAGGAAGACCTCGACAGCTTCGCCGACAACCTGCGGTTCATCGAGCACCGCTACGGCGACGACGATCCGCTGCGCTAGGGTCAGCCCAGCCTCATTGTAGGGGTCAACCACACAGTCCCGCGTCCCCTGAACGAATAGACGAGGCCTTCGCCTGTCCGCATGGCGTTGCGCAGGCCGCGCACCAATGGGCGCAGTTCGACGTGCAATGTAGCCGAATACATCAACATCAAGTCGCCATCGACAATCAGTTCGTTCTGCCCATCTAGTTCGATGACCTCGATCTCGTCGACCGGCACCGGGGCTTCCACAACGAAAGCGCCGGAGCCGGTCAGCTTGGGCTGCATCAGGCCATTGCCCGACAGGATACCCTGGACCGAACGGTGGACATGGGTGGAAAGCGCGATATTGGCGTCGCAGGCGTAGAAGGCGCCGTCGTCAAGGATCAGCGAATCCTGCGGCCCGTCCATCGCGGCAAGGATGAAGTGCTTGGTGGTAGCTTCCGTCCAGACCTCGCCCTGCCCGGAATAGCGCGTAGCGAAGGCGCTTTCGCCCGTACCAGCCGAGGTTATCGCGCGCTGGAGAAAATTGCCGGCACCGGCATTCTTCTGCACGTCGACCTGCAGCTTGCCATGCGCGTATTGCAAAGCGCCGGGTTCAAGCAGTGCGCCGCCGCCTTCCAGGATAATCCTCACCTGCCGCGCCGTCGCGGCGTGGGGAAGTACGACGTGCGCCATCGGGGCAGCCTGGCTGGCCGCCGCCATGGGAAGGTGGATGGACGGCCCGAGCGCATGGCTTTTGCGAGTGAACTGATACAGTTCGAACCGGACGCCGGAACTGCCCTGTTCGTCAATCTTCGTGCGATATTCACTCATCGTCCGCTCCTTTCGCAGGCGCCATTCTCAGGCCGTCAATTTCAGGCACGCAGCGGCAGGGGATCAGCGATCCCGAACAGCTCCGCGCGTTCGAGCAACCGGCCCGCCCAGCCGCGATGCGTAGCGGGCTCGCACATCACGCCCTCGCGTGCGAAGACCGCCGGACTGTCTTCGGCAAGCATCATCCGTGCTTCCTCGGCCTGATCCGCGGGCACCGCCAAGGCAGACTGGATCACGCCGATCTGGGCGGGATGGATAGCCGTTTTGGTCAACAGCCCGTGTTCGATGTCCAAGGCCACTTCCTCGCGCAGCAGGGCGGTATCGGCGAAACGCTCCATCACCGGCGCGCTGAGCGCAAACCCCCAAGGCGCGAACCCGGCGACGAGGTTGGCAATGATATTGCCGAGCGGTCCGTCATAAGCGGTACGATGGGATGCACGGCGCAGACCCATCGCCTGGAGCAAGTCGTTGCCGCCGATCCGCAGCGCCAGAATACGGTCCTGCACCGCCAGCAACTGATCGCGGAAGCGGCGCATCGCCTGAGCATCGCAGGCCTCGCGTGTCTCCAGCGTGGGCATGAGCCGGTGGCGGTCGTGCAGCGGCAGGGCCAGATAGGCGGGCATCGTGTCGGCATGGGCCTTGGGGATCACGAAGCCGTCGATCTGCTCGACCCCGGGCATGCACAGGATATGGTCCAGCATCGCGGCGGAGCGGGGACGGATGAAGATCAGGGGATCGGCCGGGCTCGGCTCACGCGCGGCCAGCGTGCGCAGCAGCGCCGCCAGATGCGTCAGCGCCAGTTGGAGATCGCGTTCGAGGACCGAATCCTCAAGGCACAGCACCGCCGAGCGTAGCCCGGGTATGCGCCGCACCCCGATCAGCGCCGAGAAAAGATCGTCGCGCAGACACGGCATGTAGAGCGTTGCGCCCAGCGAAATTGCGGAAATCGAACCCGTAACGCTCATGACTCGTTTCCCAGGCCGCGGATGATCGCCACGGCGCGATATTGTGATTGCTTGTCCAGCCGCTCCACCGGAATACCGTGGCGGGCGGCAAGGTGGAGCAGATGCGCGACGTCTCCATCACCGGGATCGCGAACCAGAAGCCGCTCGGGTACTCGTCGCAGCAGTGCCCTTGTGGCCTCGGCTATGCCCGGCTTGATCCGGTTGCGGTCTCCTTCCACGCAGCCCGCCAGCAGGGATTCCAGCATGGCCTCGCACCCAGCCATCAGCCCGCCGCGCCGAACGGCATGGCCCGTAATCGACAAAGGCGTCGCCGCCGCTGCGCGCGGGGCAATGCTATCTACGAAAGCCCGCGACACATCGGCATGGGCATAGTGGGGATACGTGACACAGGCATGAAAATCTCCCTTGCCCACGTACTGCGGATTGAGGATCGAGCGGCTCACCAGCCCCGACACGATCCCGTTGAGCAGCCCGGAGGCGATAAGATAGTCGTCGTCCGTCGCGGCGATATCGGCCTGGCCAGCAGGGTCCGCGATCACCGCCAGTTCGGGCACGAAGCCCAGTGCATTTGCCGCCAGCGAGGCCCGCAGTTCGCCCGCGATGGCGCCCTTGCCCGTCCATCCGTCGACGAACACCGCGTCTCGCGGATCGTGCCGGGCGGCGATATGGGTTAGCGCGGTCTGGTCGATGCCGCGATCGCGGATGATGCTGACCGAATAGTGAACGGCGCTGTGCCCCCAGGCCCGCAGAGTCCGCGCCAAAAGAACGCCGATCGGAGTGCCTGCCCGCGCCAGCGACACCAGCACGATCTCGCGGCCGGGCCGGCGCTCGGCCAAGCAGGCGGCAAGGTTTGCCACGTCCTGCGCCAGCCGCGCACCGTTTCGCGCCAGAGCGGCATGGTACAGCGCGAGGTATTCGGCATCCGGCAGCGGCTCCGGTGCGATCATCTCCGAATAATGGCGTCGACCGGACTGGATCGCCGCTTCCTTGTCGGCAACGGCGGTCGGCACCATCGTCACCGGCTTGAGCAGGAAGGTGACGTCGGCCGGATCGTAGCTGCCCGAAAAGCCGGACGCGGCCACCTGCTGCAGGTCAGCGGCCACCGAACATGTCCCCTGCAAGCTGCGAGCGCGTCGGCATCATCGCGAAGTCGCATAAGCCCATGAACGGCGCATCGGTGATGCTGTCGCCGATGCCGATCACCGTCGCCACGGGGAAACGCGCGCGCAAGGACGGCAGGATGTGCGCCACCGCATGGTGCTTGCCCAGATAGGGCGGCATAAGCGCCACGTTGTTGCCGTTGCGGTGATCGGTCCACCCCTCCGGCAGCGACGGTATTGCCGCATCGACGACGGCGTACATGGCCTCGTGATCCGCATCGGCATGCTTGGCCAGGGTGTAGAGCGGCACATCGCCTTCGGTCAGAACGCGGGCGTTGATGGCCACACCCCGCGTCTCGGCCTCGGCGGAGATGGCCTGCGCCAGCACCGCGAGTTCTTCAGCATGGCGAGCGGCATGGGCAGCGATACCTGCTCCCCACTGCGCATCCACTTCGCCGGCCTCGTCCAGCACCACGCCGCCATGCGCGCAGACCGCCGCCGCGAAGGGTATCCGCGCCCGGCGCAGCGCATCGAGGCTGCGCGCAGTGACCGGGACCATATGCGTCGTCTCGGCCAACCAGTCGATGAAGCGCATCTGGCGCGGCGTTGCATAGCTCAGCGGGTCGCCGTCGCGGGTGAAGCCAAGCGGCGTCAGCCGATCATGCGGCACGTCGGGCGGGCATTTGCGCAGGGTCTGGAACAGCGTGTCGTCGAGATCGACCAGAGCGATAGCCCGCATCAGGCGTTCCACCCGATCACGCTTGCACCCAGCGCCGCGACCAAGGCGGGATCGATCGTGTCTGCGCCGGTTTCATGCGCAATCCAGGTGGTGCGCCCGTCCGCCAGATCGGCATTGTAAAGGTAGTTGGGCACACCGGTTCCATAGTTGTCTGAAAAGCACAGCTTGGTCTTCATCGCCGCGCCAACCCGCGCCGGACTGCGGCTTGTCGCCTGGACGACTACATCGTGCCCCTCTGCCTCCATGCGCTCCGCAAGACGAAACGGAAGGTAAGTGAATTCTCCAGTGCCGACGATGCGCAAGGGTCCGGTCAAGGGCGGCAGCGGCGTCAACGGCAGCGGCGCGACCGAGGCGTCCAGCCCCAGCCGTCCGAAATTGCGGTGCGTTGCCAACAGGCCAAGCGAGGCTGCGGCCATGTCGAATGCGGCGGTCGCGGCAATTGTTTCGCCCTGGGTCCATTCAAGACGGCCACTCAGCAATGCAGCGACCTTGGTCGGGCGCGGCATTCGCTCCTGCCAGCCGCGGCCCACGGACCAGTCGGTCAGCACAGCAACCACGATCCCCTCGACGCTGGGACAGGCGGCAACCAGCGCATGAGCGAGGTTGCAGGTGGTCGTGCCGGTCGAAATTTCATCGTCGACGATGACCAGCGAACGCGGCGCTGGCAGATCGCTGCGATAGATCAGGTGCGCAGAAGCATGGCTATGCGGTTCCTCGAAGCGGCAGAGCAGCGCCGTGTCCAGCGACTGGTCCCCCAGTCGCTGGCGCGTCGAATGCAGGAAATGAATGTCGTCCCGGCCGGTCTGCAAGCGCAGTTCCTCATGCACCGTCTGGCCCAGGCACACGGCAGTCTCCGCCAGTCCCAGCACCAGAACCGGGCCCGGCAAGTCCGCCGGGATACGCGCGGCAAGATCGCGCACGCTGCGGCGCATCACTTGCGGCGACACGGGCAGGTGCCGGCCGAGCACGCGCGAAACGACAAGGAAACCGCGCTTCGGGTTTTCGCGCGCGGCAAAGTCGCACAAGTCGTCGAGAGGCCAGGCAGCCTCGTCCACAGTGATGTCGATCTGCCCGGTCGGCAGGACGATCGAGCGGGTAGTGGCGGAAAGGGTCAGCATTCGCAGGTTATCCGGGCAATCGTGTCACGCGCCTGCCGCACTACGGCGGCGCGGCCGATCTGGCTTGGGCCAGTGGGGGAATATTGTGCCATCGGCGGTTCGATGCCGAAGGAATCCATAAAGCTGAGGATGATGGCCCCCTTGATGCCAAAGTTGATGTTTTCGGCGCTGCCGCCGGACTGGCGAATTCGGTCCAGGTTGAGAGAAGAACTGACCAGCCCGACCAGATGGCCGGCCATGTCGAGGATCGGCCCGCCGCTGTTGCCGCTGGCGATCGGCGCGGTGAACTGGAATACGGTACTGTCGTTGCCGATGCCGCACAGCGCGGCGATGTTGCCCGCGCTGGCCTGCGGCCCGGTGCCGAGCAGGCCCTGAAGGGGAAAGCCCAGCGCAACGATGTCCTCACCCAGGTGCAGGCCAATTTCAGAGCGGAACTGGGCGATGCCGGGAAGCCCCGCCTCGACGCGAAGCAGGGCAAGGTCGTTGCGCGGATCGGCGAACACGACCTGCGCTGGCAATGGCCGCCCGCCGGCATGGACCGTCACCACGCGCGCGTCTTCTACGACGTGGGCATTCGTCAGGATGTGGTTGCGCTCAATCGCCACACCGCTGCCGCTGGACGTACCTGATCCACCCGAACCCTGCCGCGCGCCAGCGTCGCCCTCGCCATTACTTACGCCCTGCCGCAGACGCGGGATCAACCGCATCACCCAGCCGTGATCGATGCCATGCGCGCCCGCAATCGCGCTCAGGCCCATGGCGAAGCCTTGCCCGTTGGCCGCCATCCGCCATGCACCCTGATGGCGATAGCATTCGACCAGGATCACCGCCGCATCGCTGCGCCCGCCAAGCTCCGCGGCGAAGCGCAAGTCGCCGGTTTCGATCGTAAGGGTGCGCCCGATCGGCTGGTTACCCCGGTCGAAGGCGACCAGCAGCAGCCTTTCGACCTCACCCGCAACGCCATCAAGATCAAGCACCAGCCGGTGCGTGTCCTCGAACCGCGCCGCCGCGCGCATCTCGCGCGTCAGACCGTCGATGGGCGGGAAGGCAGGCGCTGCGCGGCGGTCCGCCCCCAGCGCGATCAGCGCCAGGGTCGGCAGTTCGCCGCCCTGCCCGTCACCGACAAGCGAAAACGTTCGCTTACCGGCAATGGGCGCCCGTTCGCCCGCGATCAGATCACGCATGAGCGGGCGCGGTCATGGGGTGTCAGATATTCACGCCGAAGGACGAGGCCAACGGCCCCAGACCACCTGCAAAGCCCTGACCAATAGCCTTGAACTTCCACTCGCCATTGTGGCGATAGAGGTCGCCAAAGATCATCGCCGTCTCGGTCGAGGCGTCTTCGGACAAGTCGTAGCGGGCGATTTCGGTGCCGCCATCGGCGTTCAGCACGCGGATGAAGGCGTTCGAGATCATGCCGAAGTTCTGGCGGCGCGCATCGGCATCGTGGATCGTCACGGCGAAGCTGAGGCGCAGGATCTCGGCCGGAACCTGATCCAGCGTCACCGCCACGACTTCGTCGTCGCCGTCGCCCTGCCCGGTCAGGTTATCGCCCTGATGGACGACCGAACCATTCGCGCCGTTCTTGTTGTTGTAGAACACGAAATCGGCGTCGGAACGAACCTTGCCCGCGTCGTTCAGCAGAAATACGCTGGCGTCTAGGTCGAAATCGGTCCCATCGGTGACGCGCGTGTCCCAGCCCAGCCCGACCCGGACGCCCTTGAGGCCCGGAGCTTCCTTGCTGAGGCTGACGTTGCCGCCCTTGGAAAGCGAAACTGCCATCTTGATTCTCCTAATCCGCCGGCTTCAGCCGACACTGACACCGTAGTTACGTGCGAGCGGCGCAAGGCCGCCCTTGTAGCCCTGTCCGACCGCGCGGAACTTCCACTCGCCATTGTGGCGATAGACCTCGCCGAAAACCATCGCGGTTTCGGTGGATGCGTCCTCAGCCAAGTCGTAGCGCGAGATTTCACGGCCGGTCACGGCGTTGACGACGCGGATGAAGGCATTCGACACCATGCCGAAGCTCTGCCTGCGCCCCTCACCGTCGTGGATGGTAACCGCAATCGCGAGTTTCTGCACTTCTGCCGGAACACGGCCCAGTTCGACCGTCAACGCTTCGTCGTCGCCATCACCCTCGCCGGTGCGGTTGTCGCCGGTATGCTCCACCGAGCCTTCAGGCGAGCGCAGGTTGTTATAGAAGATGAAGTCGCTGTCGCCGCGCACCTTGCCTGCATCGTTCAGCAGGAAGGCGCTGGCGTCGAGGTCGAAATCCGCGCCGTCGGTGGTGCGGGTGTCCCAGCCGAGTCCGATGAGGATCTTCGACAGGTTGGGTTCTTCCTTGGACAGGCTGACGTTGCCGCCCTTGGACAGACTTACCGACATGATGCTCTCCTGCTTTACGGGTTATGATGCAGTATGTGCCGCCGGCCTAGACCAGCTTCGCGTCCTTGCGATTACTGCGCAGCGAATCGTAGAAGGCCAGTCCGATCAGGGCCGCGCCGATAAGGCCGGTGATCGTCTCCGGGATCTCGAAACGGACCGACAGCAGCATGATCGCGGCCAGCGCCACGATGGCATAGAAAGCGCCGTGTTCGAGATAGCGGTATTCGGCCAGCGTGCCCTTGTCGACCAGCATCACCGTCATCGAACGAACGAACATCGCCCCGATACCCAGGCCCAGCGCGATAATGAACAGGTTGTTCGACAATGCGAAGGCACCGATCACCCCATCGAACGAGAACGAGGCGTCCAGCACTTCGAGATAGAGGAAACCGGCCAGGCCCGACTTGGCTACGGCCACGGCAGCGTCCTGTCCGGAATGGCTGACATGCTCCTCCTGCTCCAACAATGCGCCGACCGACTGGACGGCGATGTAGGTCACCAGGCCGAAGATGCCCGACGTGATGAAGGTCATGGCCTCGGCCGGATCGATCAGGCGCGAAATGCCGTAAAGCGCCAATAGCACCAGGCCGATAGCAAGGCCGGAAATGCGTGAAAGTTCGGAGAACGGCCGCTCGATCAGGCCGATCCAGTGCAGGTCCTTCTCTTCGTCGAGGAAGAAGCTCAGCCCGACCATCGCCAGGAAGGCGCCGCCGAAGCCCGAGATGCCCACATGCGCAGCGGTGATGATATGTTCATAGCGCACCGGATTGGTCGCAGCGAGAACCACCGCGTCGATCGGGCCCATCTTCGCGGCGATGGCGACGATCGCCAGCGGGAAGACGATGCGCATGCCGAACACGGCGATGAGAATGCCCCAGGTCAGGAAGCGCCGACGCCACACCGCGTCCATGTCGCGCAGCACGGTGGCGTTGACCACCGCATTGTCGAACGACAGCGAGACTTCCAGCACGCCGAGCACCGCGACGATCCACAAAATGCCCAGCGTCCCGCCGAGCGTGCCGGTGATATCCCAGCCCAGCCATGCGGCAAGCGCCATGCACAGCGCCGTGAACAGCAGCGAACCCTTGTAATACTTAAACACTTTAACCCCCGTTCGCCGCGTACGGCCTCAATCCTTGCGACCGGCGACCCAGCGCAGGCCCCAGCCGAGACTTTCGTCCAGCACCTTCTGGTCGCGAACGTAATCGACGATGCGCGTCACCTTCAGGCGGCCGGCGTCGTTCTCGATCAGCACGATCCCGCACAGACGCCGATCGTTCTGACCCTCGGTCATGCGGACCTCGATCGGCGGCTGGTCGGGCATGGTAACCAGTACCACGCCGTCGGTCTGTTGCCAATTTGGCACGCCGTCATAAATATTGGCGAAGATCGCGATGCGGCGGATATCGGCCCAGCGGGCACCGTTGATCCGCATAGTCTCGCCCTGCGAGACGTCGCCGGTGCGATCGTCGCCGGACAGGGCGATGAAAGGTTCCTGCGCAAAGGACCCGAAGGCATTGCCCAGCGCCTGCACTACGCCCTTGCGCCCGTCAGAAAGTTCGAAAAGGCAGCCCAGGTCCAGGTCGATCGCCGAACCACCGCCGAAGAAGCCCTTGCGTCCCCGCGACCAGTTGAGGTTGACCGTGATCTCGCCAAAGCTCGACCCGCGCTTTTCGAGGCTGACTGTCTGGCCGGCCTTTTCCAGGGTCACCTTGCTCAGGCTCACCGGCTTTGGGGCCGGAGGGGGCGGTGGTGGCGGGGCGGCAGCCGGCGCATCCTCGGCCACGTCGATCCCGAAGGACCGCGCCAGCGGCGCCAAGCCGCCGGTGAAGCCCTGCCCTACGGCACGAAACTTCCACTGCCCATTGCGAAGATACAGTTCGCCGAAAGTCATCGCCGCCTCTGCCGCGCCGGCAAGGCTGGGCACGAAGCGCAGGGCAGACGCGCCGCCTGAAGACGCCACGTCGATCTTTGCGCCTTCCAGCAGGGCCAGGGTCTGACCCTTGGCCTGCGCTTCATGGATGGTCACGCAGAAGACAACCCGCTCGATCTCAGATGGCAGGCGGGCAAGATCGACCTCGAACGTGCCTTGCCCCGGCCCGGTTACGAAGCGCACGCCGCCCTCCCCGCCTTGGGGCTGGTTGTAGAACACCATGTCCGCGTCACCGCGAACCTTGCCCGAAGCCGTCAGCAGATAAGCCGAGGCATCCGCATCGACCTCGCGCCCGGCAGCCGGCGTCCATGCGAAGGACACCGTCAGCCGGTCGGCCGGAACGGGCGCGTTTCCGCCCTGTTGGAGATCAGTCATGCTTGCCCCGATGCCTTGGTTCAGGCGTTTTCAAGTTCGTCGGCGCGCGTTACAGCGCGCCGATGATCTGGCCCATCATGTCTTGGAAGGTGCGGCCGGTGGTTCGTTCGCCCAGCGCTTTCATTTCCCAGCCGTCGCCAACGCGCACCACCTTGGCCATGATCTGGCCGGTGTGCGTGCCCGACCCGGTCAGGTCGTAGCGCGCAAGTTCCTTGCTGTTGGTGGAATCGACGACGCGGCAATAGGCATTCTCAATGCGATCGAAGCTATCGCCCAGGAAACTGTTCACGGTGAACAGCAGTGTCTGGACGTTGGCCGGCAGCCGCGTGAGATCGACGTTGATCGTCTCGTCGTCGCCGTCCCCGGCGCCGGTACGGTTATCGCCGCTGTGAACGATGCTGCCGTCGCGGCTGGCGAGCTGGCGGAACCAGACCTGATCGAGCAGATTGCGCTGGGCATCGAACAGCAGGCACGATGCGTCGAGATCGACCTCCCCGCCGCCACCGCCGGTCAGCTTCGCGAAGAAGCCTTTGCCCTTGCGCACGTCCCAGCCAAGACCCATCGAAACGCGGGTCAGCGAGCCTCCGCCAGACTTTTCAAGACGAACCGACTGGCCTTTTTGCAGACTAACCACGCAACGCTCCCGTTTCCGAACCGATATGTAGAATTCACCCCTGACTATGACGATTACGACAACGTCCGCAATAGCCGCGCGGCGTGTTTACGCTTTCCAAATCAGGCATTCACCGGTTATTCCTCTCGCTTCCTTAGCGGTTCGACCGTGGCACTTTTTTGACACGCCCTCGCGCCGACTCCTCTTTTTTTACGCGGATCCACTAAACCGATGATGGTCGAGATTGACCGACTGCTGGCTTTGCTCGACTATGTCGAAGCGACTGAGCGCGATCGCCTGCCGACGGTGCTCGATATGTCCGATTATCGCGGATTCCGGCGTTTCGGCGATGATGTTATCAAGCTACCCGGCGTGCTCGTCAACGTGCACGGTGAAGACGATCACGTCTGGCTCAGCGTAGAGCGGCTGGTACGCCGCCCACCTCCCCCTCCAGGAGACACTCGGCTCCGCGCCTGGATTGACCTCGCCGACGACGTCACCATAACCCCAAAGCTGCGCACCGAGATTCCCAATGCCGCACCGGCCCTCGTCGATGCGGGTGGCTCTTTCCACGACGCCGATCAGGTCGCCAGCCTGGGCCTTGCGGACTTGCCGGACCGCACCGATCTGGAGGCGCTGCTCGCCGGGTACATCCGCGAAATCTGGTCTCCCTGGGTGCTGGAGGAACGGCCGCGCCGCCATGCAATAGACCTCTACAACAGCCTGTTCTCCCTGCGCCAACTGCTCGATGGCGGATCGGAACAACCGGTCGAACTGGTCTGGGGCATCGGCATCGCCAAGTGGACGCATCGCGAAGCGAAGCTGCACCATCCGCTCTTGGCCGTGCCTGTCGAACACACGCTCAACGAGCAGACCCACGCGGTCGAGATCCGCCCTCGCAGCGAATCCCCCGCAAGCATCGAAACCGGCCCGCTGGATGCGCTTGAAGCGCCCTCGGTGGACGAATGGCGCAAGGGCGCGCAACGCTACCTCGACGCACTAGAAGGGGACGGGCTCAGCCCGTTCCAGCCGGAGAGCTTCGCGCCGATCCTGCGGCGCGCGGTGGCGCTGCTCGATCCTGACGGCCATTACCTCCCCGAACTGGGTGAGCGACGTGCGCCCAGCGGCGATACGCTGCAGGTGGACGATCGCTGGGTCCTGCTCCAGCGAACGCGCCGGGCAACTCAGTTGATGGATGACCTGCACCGTTTCCGCTCGGCCATCGAGGCGATCGAAGACCCTGCGCAGCTTCCTCCAGCCGTGCGCGCGCTGCTGGAATCGCCGGCCGATGCGGCGACGGCGCCGGAATATCCCGCCTATCGCGGTGTCTCGACGATCCCCGGCGTGACCTCGTCGGACGGTTCGGGCGAGGACCTGTTCTTTCCCAAGCCGTTCAACCGTGAGCAGGTGGAAGTGATCCAGCGACTGGCGACGCGGCCCGGCGTGGTCGTGCAGGGGCCGCCCGGCACCGGCAAGACCCACACCATCGCCAATATCATCAGCCATTACCTCGCGCAGGGCAAGCGCGTGCTGGTCACCTCGCAGAAGGCGCCCCCGCTCAAGGTGCTGCGCGAAAAGCTGCCGGCGGCCGTGCGCCCGCTCGCGGTCAGTCTGGTGGAAAGCGACCGCGATGGCCTGAAGCAGTTCCAGGAATCGGTCGACATCATCGCCGACCGTCTTCACCGTACCCGCCCCGCCGAGGTCGGGCGGCAGATCGCGGCGCTCGACGCCCGCATCGAGGCTTTGCACCGCGGCCTCGCCGCGATCGACCGTCAGGTCGATGATATCGGCCGGGGTTCGATGACCGCCGCCGTGATCGACGGCGCCCGCGTCGAACCGGCCGACGCTGCCCGCAGGCTGGTCGCGGCAGGCGATCTTTCCGACTGGCTGCCCGACTCGGTAGACGCCGTCGCCTCGCACGAGCCTGAGTTCGACGAAGGCATGATCGCCCGCCTGCGCAGCGCCCGCAAGGCGGTCGCCGCGCATCTTCATGCGCTTGAAACGGCCCCGCCCGCAGACACCCTGCCTGATTGCGAGGCACTGGCGACGTTACACCGCGACCTTGTCGAAGCCGCCACGATCGAACAGGAAACGCGCGGCCCCGATGCTCTGGCCGCAGAGGCTTCTCTGGAAGCCGCGTCTGCGCTGCGGGCTGAAAGCGGCGCCCTTGCCGATGCGCTGCGCGATCTGGAAACTGCTCCATTCGGCTGGTCCGGTGCGGTCCTTGCCCGCTGGCGGGCAGACCATGACGACGCGGCCCTCGTCGCCCTGGCCGGGCTGGATGACGGGATCGCAGCCTTGGCCGAGGAAGCGCGCTATTTCCTCACCCGCCCGGTGATCCTGCCCGATGGCGCCCTCACCGACGCGCCTTTCCGTGAAGCCGCGAACAAGCTGGCGCGCGGTGAGGAACTGGGGCTTCTCCAGAGCCTGTTTGCCCGCCAATTGAAGGCACAGGTCGCAGCGGTACGCCTGTCGGGCCGGGCACCGTCAAGCCTGGCCGACTGGGCCGATGTCGAGCGGCATATTCTTGCCGAGGGAGAAGCCCAGCGCCTTTCGGCAGCGTGGAACCATGTCAGCGCACCGGCAGGCATCAAGCCGCTCCCCACCGATGATCTCGGTGCGGCGCAGAGCATGAAGCGCCAATTGCAGCACGTCGCCATGCTGCGCCGCATCGCCGACCGGGAGCGCGCCGTTCAGGACGCCGCGCGGCGGCTCATTCCCGGACGGCAGCAGCGCATTGCCGGGGACGCGACCCAACTTGATGGGCTGGCAACGCTGCTCGACCGTCACCTGCGGCGCGCGAGGCTGACCGCAGCCGAGGGCGAGCGTGGACGGGTAGCCGCAATTGTCGCGGGCATCCAAGGCGCAGTCGGCGACGAACTTCGCGCGGTGGTGGCTACATCTCTAGGCCACCCCATGGCGCAGGAAAGCCTCCTCACGGAGCGCTGGTCCGCTGCGCTTGGCGAGGCGGCGTTGCTGCGCTCGCTTGCTCCGCATTTCGCCGAAATCCGCCATCTCACTGCGGTGATCGAGGAAAACGGTGCGCCGCAATGGGCCGGTCGCCTGCGTACCGAACCCGTCAGCGGTATCGAGGACCCACTGACCCCCGGCGACTGGCGGGAGCGTTGGAACCTGCGCCGGCTATCGACCTGGCTGGCGCGCATCGACCGGCACGACCGGCTGAAATCGCTGGGTGCCGAGCGCGGCGAGCATGAGGAGCAGCTTCGCCGGGCCTATGAAGAAGCGATCGAAGCGCGCACATGGTGCCGCCTCGCCGAGAAGGCCAGCGATCAGGTGCGCGCCGCACTCGCCGCTTATGCGCAGGCCATGCGCAAGATCGGGCGGGGCACCGGGGTCCGTGCCGGGCGTTACCGCAAGGATGCCCGCGCCGCGGCCGACCGCGCGAAGAATGCGCTTCCGTGCTGGATCATGCCGCATTACCGGGTTTCTGAATCGCTCCCCGCCGAACTCGGCCTGTTCGACCTCGTCGTCATCGACGAGGCATCGCAGTCCACGCTCGCCGCGCTACCGGCCCTATTGCGCGCCAAGCAAGTGCTCATCGTCGGCGACGACCGCCAGGTCAGCCCCGATGCCGGTTTCCGCGAGGAAGCGCGCATGAATCTGCTGGCCGAGCGTCACCTCGGCGGCCAGCTTGACGACTACCGGGCCGCGCTGCGCGAGGAAAAGTCGCTCTACGATCTGGGCACGGTCGTCTTCGCGGGCGGCGCTATCCTGCTCAAGGAGCACTTTCGCTGCGTCGCGCCGATCATCGAATATTCCAAGGCACAGTTTTACGGCCATCAGCTGGTGCCGCTGCGATTGCCTTCAGCCTCCGAACGGCTTGACCCGCCGCTGGTCGATATTCTGGTCGAGGACGGATACCGCAAGGGCAAGATCAATCCGCCGGAAGTGGACTGCATCGTCGATGCCATCGGCCGCATCGCCGACGACCCCGCAATGGCGACGCGCTCGATCGGCGTCACCACGCTGCTGGGCCAGGAACAGGCAGCGGCGATCATGACCGCCATCGAACATGTGCTCGGTTCGGAAGTGATGCTGCGGCACGACATCCGCGTGGGCGAACCGGCCGCCTTCCAAGGAGACGAGCGTGACATCATGTTCATCTCGATGGTCGCCGAACGCGGCAGTTCGGGCCTTTCGGGCATGGCCTACGAACAGCGCTTCAATGTCGCCGCTTCCCGCGCGCGCGACCGGATGGTGCTGGTACGCTCGGTGGAACTGGAAGACCTGCGCCCCGCCGACAAGCTGCGCCGCAGCCTGATCGAGCATTTCCACGCCCCCTTCGCCGGCGACAGCACCCTGTCGGAAGATCGCCGTGCCCGCTGCGAATCCCCGTTCGAGCACGAGATGTACGATCTTCTGGTCGAACGCGGTTACCGGATCGACACTCAGGTGCCGGTAGGCACGAAGCACATCGATCTGGTGGTAGAAGGCGCCGAGGACCGCCGCCTCGCCATCGAATGCGACGGCGACCGCTATCACGGGCCGGAACAATGGCCCGACGACATGGCACGCCAGCGCATGTTGGAACGTGCCGGATGGACGGTATGGCGCTGCTTCGCCTCGCGCTTCGTGCGCGACCGGCAGGGCGTCATCGAGGAACTCGTCGCCGTGCTTTCCCGGCGCGGCATCGTGCCTGAGAGCGGCGACCTGGCTCCCAGCCGCCACACCGATCATCGCCGCTGGCGCGCCTCACCGCCGCCTAGCGATCCGGTGCCCTATGCCTGGCTGGTCCTCGCCGATCCGTTCTAGGCTGCCAAGGCCGACATGGCGGGGACAGCGCGGGTGACGGCGATGATCTCCACATCCACCTCGGCCTCGAAAGGACGGGCATTGCCGGTAACGACATCGATCCACGTCGTGCAGAACGGAATACCGACCTCGTCGCAATAGGAGGCGCCGCCCGCCGCGCGTGAGTTGATCTCGAGGATACGCCAGTCGCCGCGGCGGTCCTGTTTGTACTGCACGTTGATCGCGCCGTGCAGACCGTGCTGCTGGACGAGCTGGGCGGCGTGCGCGATCAGCGAGTGGCGGGTCTGTATTCGCTGGCGATTGGCATCCAGCTTCGTGCGTACCGCCGCCAGCAGCACCGTCCCGCGTTCGCACACCATGTCGACCGAACACTCGAGCCCCGAAAGGTGCTCCATCACCAGCAGCGAGAATTCCTCGCCGCGCTGCTCCGCTTCGACAAGCGCGGCAGCGTAGGCACGCGGCGATATCCGGCGTGCGTCAGGATCGGCAAGATGCGTCAACGGGCCTTGCGCGTCCAGCGTCCAGTACCCTGCGCCGTAGACCCCGCGCGAAGGCTTCACGCACGCGCTGGCGCCGTTTGCCGTCAGCGCGTGCACAGCGTCCTCAAAACCCTGCGCGCACGTCACCGCGAAGGTCGGGCACAAGTAGGGGTCGCCGGCCATCGAAACGGCGAAGGCCGCCTTGTCGTCCAGTAATTCCAGCGTATCGGCATCCGCCGCAACATGCACAGCGATGCCGTTCGCCGCGAACTGGTCCCGCATCCGGGCCACGCCGCGCTTGCCGCGCTGGGGCACCATGGCATCGACGCCGCGCTCCATGGCGGTGTTGAGAACCCAGGCGGCATAATCGACCGTTCCGCGCGCCGGTTCTTCCCAGAACACCGGCGCCACATCACGCACGGGAGAACGGCTATCGACGGCGCTGACGAAAAGACTGACAGAAGGTCGCTCGCTGACGATCCGGCTGACGACGTTACGCATGGAAAACGACTGATTGAACCATATTTTCATGGGTTTCAGCGCTATCGAACGCAAGGACGGTGTCAACCGAAGACGACGGCTGCGATGCCGCTTCTGCCCCGTCTCCTCGGATTTGCAGCTTCGGCGGCCTTGCAAAAAGACACGGCGGCTTGCGTCATCCGCGCCACCCACTACCTTCAAGGCAATCAATTAACGAGGAAATCGTCCTTGAAGAAGACGCTGCGCATCGCGCTTGCCACCACTCTCGCCCTGTTGAGTTCCACATCCATGTCCTTTGCTGCCACACCCGCCCCCGCCGATCCGCGCGATCCCGCCGACCCCTGGATCTGGCTGGAGGACGCAAACGGCCCACGCGTGATGGACTGGGTGAAATCCCATAACGCCACTACCGAACAGCGCCTGGAATCCGATCCTCACTACCAGCCCTTCTTCAACGACGCGCTGGCCATTCTCGGCGCGAAGGACCGCATCCCCTCGCCCAGCTTCTTGAATGGCCAGATCTATAACTTCTGGCAGGACGAGGAGCATCTGCGCGGCATCTGGCGCAAGACCTCGCTGGAAGAGTATCGCGGCGGCAAGCCGGCCTGGAAGACCGTTCTCGACATCGACGCGCTGGGCAAGGCCGAGGGCAAGAGCTGGGTCTACAAGGGCGCAGACTGCCTGGAGCCAGAACAGCAGCGTTGCCTGGTATCCCTGTCGAACGGCGGCGAAGATGCGGTCGAAGTGCGGGAGTTCGACCTGGCTTCCGGCACCTTCGTCGAAGGGGGTTTCAATGTCCCGCGTGCAAAGCAGGGCGTGACGTGGGAAGACCGCGATCACCTGCTCGTCGCCACCGAATGGACGCCGGGTGAAGTCACCACTTCCGGCTACCCCTACGTGGTCAAGCGCGTAACGCGCGGAAAGCCATTCACGCAAGCGGTGGAGGTCTTCCGGGGCGACAAGAGCGATGTCGGCATGTTTCCCGCCGTGCTGCACGACGGTGAAGGCAATTCGCTGAAGCTCATCACCCGCGCGATCGACTTCTTCCATCAGCGCAGCTTCGTGATCGCCGCCGACGGCAAGGTCCACGAACTGGCGATCCCGCAGAAGGTTTCCGTCGCCGGGCTCGTCGCGGGCCGCGTGGTATTTCGTCTGGACGAGGCCTGGGGCGATCTGCCCTCCGGCTCGGTCGCCACCGCTCCGCTCACCGACGTGATGCAGCGTCCCGAGGGATTTTCCGCAAAGCTGGCATGGAATCCCGGCCCGCGCGAGGCGCTGGAGGCGGTTTCGGCAACCAAGGGCCGGCTGCTCGTTTCCATTCTCGACAACGTCAATGGCCGCCTGCTCTCGCTGGCGCCGGCCGCCGGCGGCGCATGGACAACGGCAACGCTGCCCCTGCCCGACAAGCTGGCCCTGCGTTTCGGTTCGGCGCAGACAGACGGGGACCGCGTTTTCGCCTGGGCCGAAGGGTTCACCACGCCCAGCAGCCTGTACCTCGTCGACGCGGCCGCAGCTACCGCGCAGCCGGTCCAAAGCCTGCCGCCGCGTTTCAACAGCAAGGGCCTAGTCGTCGAACAGCGCGAGGCGAAATCCACCGACGGAACGGCGATCCCCTACTTCCTGGTCCACCGCAGGGACATACCGCTGGATGGTTCCACGCCCGTGCTGCTTGACGCTTACGGCGGCTTCCAGGTCAATTCCACGCCGTCCTATTCGGGCACCATCGGCAAGTTGTGGCTGGAGCGGGGCGGCGCCTTCGCGCTCGCCAACATCCGTGGCGGCGGCGAGTTCGGCCCGGCATGGCATGAGGCCGCGCTGAAGACGAAGCGGCAGGTCGCCTATGACGATTTTGCCAGCGTGGCCCGCGACATGATCGACCGCAAGATCACTTCGCCGCGCAGGCTGGGCATCGTCGGCGGTTCGAACGGCGGCCTGCTGATGGGCGTCGAGATGACCGAGTTCCCCGAACTCTACAACGCGGTGGTCATCCAGGTGCCGCTGCTCGACATGATCCGCATCAGCAAGATCGCGGCGGGGACAAGCTGGCAGGGCGAATACGGCGATGTCTACGCCGACCCCGAAGCGCGGGCGTTCTGGCTGAAAAAGTCACCCTATCACGCACTGCGCAAGGGCGTGAAATACCCCGAGCCCTACATCTTCACCACCACGCGCGACGACCGCACCGGGCCGCAGCACGCCCGCAAGTTCGCGGCGCGGATGGAGGAAATGGGCCTGCCCTACTACTTCTACGAGAACACCGAAGGCGGGCACGGATCGGGCGCGGACATCCGCCAGTCCGCCAAGACCACGGCCTTATGGCTGACCTACCTGACCCGCAAGCTGATGGACTGATAAGGGCGGCGGCGGGGCGGTCCGAACGGCCGCCCCGCCGCCGATCAGTCGTCCGCGCGGCCCGCGCCGTCCTGGAACCGCGCTTCCTTCACGAAGGCCGCGACGGTGGGCGACCGGTCATCGCGGCGGATCGCGATCGCCAGACTGGTCGTGGGGCCGCCGCCTAGGATATCGTGATAGGTGATACCTTTCATGGCGGCCTCGCGCATCGAGTCCGGTACGAGCGCCACGCCCAGTTCTGCTGCCACCAGCGCAAGCATGGATGCGATCTGCGGTGCGGACTGCCCCAGTACGGGTTCGAAACCGGCATTGCGGCACGCCGCTATCGTCGCGTCGAACAGGGTCGGTCCCAGTGGGCGCGGGGTAATGATGAAGGGGTCCTCGCGAAGCGCGCCAAGCGCGATCGGATCGCTGTGCGGCATCCGGCTTGAAGCCAGCGCTGCGATCAGTGGCTCGGTCTCGATCTGATAGAAGCGCAGACCTTCCTCGCTGACGCCGCCGGGCCTCAGGAATGCCGCGTCCAGCGACTCGTCCAGAAGCGAGGAGACCAGACCGTTCGAATTGGCTTCCTGCAGCGAAAGATCCACATCGGGAAATCGCCGGCGATAGGTTCGGATAACCGCCGGGACACGCGGGTTGAACGCCGCAGACCCGGTAAAACCCACCCGGATCGCCCCCGTCTGCCCGGCCCCGGCACGCTGCGCAGACCTGACCGCGAGGGCCGCTTGGTCCGGCATGTCCTTCACTTTCTGCAAGAACGCCTCCCCGGCTTCGGTCAACTGCGCGCCGTGCGGCAGGCGGTGAAACAGCGCCGTGCCTACTTCCCGTTCGAGATCCTTGATCTGCTGACTAAGCGGGGGCTGCCCGATACCCAGCCGTCGGGCTGCCCGAGTGAAGTTCAACTCCTCCGCCAAAGCCAGGAAATACCGGATATGTCGCAGTTCCATCGGCATCTCCAAAAGCTATGGCATTCGACTATGCCACATATTGGACAGATGAACGGGAGTCAGCATATTTCTAGGGCAAGAGAATGATGAAGAGTGACTCCGATGTTGAACCAAGCCCCCCACAACAATCCGATCCCGGCCTTGACCCAGCCATGGATGCCGCAGTTTGCGGTTTCCGAGAATACGGATCTGGAGCCGGTCGTATTCCTGCCCGGCCTGCTGTGCGATCAGCAATTGTGGCGCCACCAGGTGGAGGCCCTGTCCGACATTGCGGCGCCGATGATCGCCAACCTCACGCTCGACCGCTCTGTGGAGGCAATGGCGCGCAGGACGCTGGCGGTCGCACCGGCCCGCTTTTCCCTCGCCGGTCTTTCGATGGGCGGTTATGTCGCGCTGGAAATCATGCGCCAGGCGCCGGAACGGGTGGAACGACTGGCCCTGATCGACACCAGCGCAAGAGGCGATACACCGGCCCGGACGGCGCAGCGCAAGGCCGGGATCGAATCCCTGCGACGCGGCCGTTTCCTGGGCATAACCCATAAGCTGCTGACCGAACTCATCCACCCCCGCCATGTCGAAGGCGCCGTTGCGGAAGACCTGCGATCGATGGCTGGTCGTGTCGGCGGAGCGGCATTCCTGCGCCAACAGGAAGCGATCATGAACCGCCCCGACTTTCTGGAAAGCCTGCTGGCGATCGACACCGACACCATGATCGTCGTCGGCGACGGCGACCGGGTCACTCCGGCCGAACACGCCGAGGAAATGCACGGGCGTATTCGCGGTTCGCGTCTTTACCGCATCCGTGAATGCGGCCACCTCCCGGCGCTCGAAAGCCCCGAAGAGGTTACGCGCCTGCTGCGGCAATGGCTGCTGCGTTGAAGTTTTGACAGGCGGCCGCACCCGGCCGCCTGTCCTGGATAGTGCGCGAATTAGAAGCTGAACCGTGCACCCACCGCATAAGTGGCCGGCGCTCCGACCATGCGCGAAGCTCCGTTGAGTTCCGGGAAGTAGACCTCGTCGGTGATGTTGCGGCCCGTCGCATAGATCGACCATCCGTGCGGCGACTGCAGTTCGATCCGCGCGTTGAGCAGGGTATAGGCCTGCGCCGTGTTACCCGGCAGCGCGTTGAGGCGGTTGGATTCCTTGCCGTGGTAGAAGATGTTGGCTCGGCTGCTGAGCGACCAGCCCTCGCCGAAGCTGTAAGTGTGGACCAGGCCGACGCGGCCCGTCCACTTGGGCGCGCCCGGCAGCGGATCGCCCACGGTCGAAGTGACGTCGGCGATGCGGTTTGATTTGAACTCGGTGATCTCCGAATAGAGATACGTGCCAGAGGCATCGAAATCGAGCTGGTGCGCGCTGCTGTTGACGAGGCGCAGGTTCAGCGCGCCTTCGATGCCGCGTGTCCGGGCCTTGCCGACGTTGGTGCGTCCATTGGTGTCGTTGGCAAGGCGCGTGGTGGCCTGCAGGTTGCTGAAGTCATTGGCGAATGCGTCAAGCGAGAGGCGCAGCGGCCCTTTCAGGTAACGCACGCCCGCTTCGTAGGCCCATACCGTCTCGGACTGGAAGGGCTCGGTCTCGTCGGGCGTCAGGATCGAGGTGCCGTCGAAGCCGCCCGAACGATAGCCGCGCGCCACCGATGCGAAGACGTTCAGGTCCTCGTTGATGAACCACTGCGCAGCGGTCCGGCCCGAAACGTCATCGTCCTTGAACTGCTTGTCCCAGCTGAAGTTCGGGGTGGTGGCGAAGAAGGCCTGGTAGTTGGAGATACCCCAGGGATTGAGATCGACGTTGCGGCCCTTGGAGTCCACCTGATCGCTGGTATAGCGCAGACCGCCGGTCAGGCGCACGCCGGACACCACTTCATAATCGACCTGGCCGAACAGAGCGCCGCTACGGCGACGCTGGTTGTGGATGTTCTGGTAGATCGTGCGCGCCGCCCAGCTCTTCCATTCGCTGGTGTAGTCGATCTTGTCGCTCATGAAGAAGCCGCCGACCAGCCAGTTGAACCGGCCCTGCTGTTCATTGCGCAGGCGCAGTTCGAACGAAGCCTGGCTCAGATCCTCGTCGAAGAGATATTCGTACTGGGGATAGGGCGTACCGTCACCATTGCCGCCCACTTCGCGCTGGCTGGACTGGGCGCCAACTACCATGTCGAGGCGGGTGGAATCGTTCAAAAGGTGTGAGAACTGTGCGGAGACACCTTTGATATCGATGCTCTGGTCGTAATACTGGCTGGAATAGAAGCTGTAGGGATCGCTGTCCTCGCCTGCGTTCAGGACGCTGCTGTCCTGCGCCGCGCTGAGGCGGTCGTACTGGCGGGCATCGCCCCGGTCGCGGCTGCCAAAGGCTTTCAGCGTCAGCGTCGTTTCCGGCGCGAATTCTATGTCCACGGTGCCGCGCGCCGCGAACAGGTCCTTGTCGCCAAAGCCCTTGCGTGCGCCGGGATCGGTGATCGCCGGAACCTGCGTCTGCACCACGCCGCCCACGCTGAGGCGCGCGCCGGCCAGATCGCCCGCGCCCTTGCCGTCCATGAAACCGCCGCCCTGATCGGTCATCACCGCCAGCCGGACCCGCACGTTCTCACCCACCGGCCCGCTGATCGCGGCTTCGGCGCGCATGCTGTCGTAGCTGCCATAGCGCGCATCGACATAGCCATCGAAGCTGTCGCTGCCGCCGCGCGTGATCGCGTTGACGACGCCTGCAGTGGAATTGCGGCCATAAAGCGTGCCCTGCGGTCCGCGCAGCACTTCGATGCGCTCGATGTCGAACAGCGGCATGCCCAGATATGCGTTCGAACTCTGGTAGACGCCGTCCAGATGCAGCGCGACCGAGGGCGAGCCGTTGGGCTTGTAGTCGTCCGCGCCGCCGATGCCGCGAATGCTCAGGAGGCCATAGCTCTCACCGCCGAAGCCGTAGTTGATCGAAAGGCCGGGCACTTCATCGACCATACTGGCGAAGTCGACGATGCGGCGCTTTTCTACTTCCTCGCCCGAAACTACGGTGATCGCCTGCGGCACCTTGGACAGGTCTTCCTGGCGCTTCTGCGCGGTAACGACGATGTCCTGTCCGCCGCTGCGCGCCTTGGCGCCCGACATGTCGCTCACGGGCGATGCCGGGGCTGCGGCAAGCGAGATGATCGAGCGGCTTTCGAGCGAAATTGCCATGCCGCGCCCGGCGATCAGGCGGCGCAGCGCCTGGCTGCGCGTGAAGCGGCCCTTGAGCGGGGCAGAGCGCTGGCCGACGACCACGTCGTAAGGGAACACCATCTGGACACCGGCCTGACGGCCGAATTCGTTGAGCGAAGTGGCCATGTTCTGGGCCGGGATATTGAAGCTCATGGTACGCTCTGCGGCGGCGTCAGCCGGTGCCGCCGCCAGTATCAGGGGTAGTACGATCGAATGAAATGCCATTGTGCCCTCCGGGTGGAATTCGTGTCTCGAAGGGAGGGATGAGCGGGAGCCGGGCCACCGCTATTGCACTGCAAAAAAATTGTTCAGCTTGCCGTAAGCATGATGGCGCCGCTCTCGCTGCGCTGGGCGCGGACTCCGAAAGATGCCCGCAGCGCCGCGAGAAGGTCTTTGGGATCGGTGGTGGTGAAACGCCCGCCCAGCCGGATGCGCGACAGCTTGGGATCGGCCACCAGCAGCTTGTCGGTCAGGTAGCGGTTGAATTCCGCCACCACGAAATCAAGGCTCTCGCCTTCGAACACGAGTTGCCCGTTCTTCCAGCTTTGAGCGCGGTCCAGCGCGACAGGCTCGGCGGGGCGGACCGAAATATTGCGGCCGATGACCTGGGCGAATGTGCCCGCCTTCACCGTTTTGCGCGCGCCGCCTTCCATCTCCGCCTGTCCGGAAAGCACCAGCAGATCCAGCGATTCCGGCTGGAGGCGCGCGTTGAACAATCCGCCGCGTAAATTGAAATCGGTTCCGTTGGCGGAAAGGCGCAGATCGGGCCGCGTCCCCGCCGGCGCCCGCACATCCAGCGCGATCTCACCAGCCTCCAGCCAGATCGAGCGGGCGCCATCCTTGATGCGCCAGCTGATCCGGGTGTCAGTGTTCATTTCAACGCGGGTGCCGTCATCGAGGATGAGGGTTCGCCGCTCTCCCACGGCGGTGGCGGCATGGTCGCGCGCGGCCGCACTCACCGCCAGGAACCCGCCCGCGACGGCAGTGCCGCCGGCGATGGCGCCCGCGCGCAGCAGGGTACGGCGGTTCAGCCGCTGCGGCGGAGCGGGCGCGCGTTCATGAACCGCGCGCAGCCGGTCGATCTGCTGACAAGCGTCCACGACCTGCGCAAACGCCACCGCCCGCCGCGGATCGCCGGCACGCCAAGCCTCGAAGTCCTGCCGACTGGCCGTGCCTGCATCCATCGCAGCCAGCCATTCGGCAGCATCCTCCATCAATTCCCTTGTTGTCGGCGGCGTTGCCATAGGCTTGAAATCGTTGGTCCCTTTGCGTGCGCGGGGGCTTCCTGCAACGCGAAAGCCAGAATGGCCAGCCCCTTGGCAAGATGCTTCTCAACAGTAGAGACGGATAGACCCAGCCTCACCGCTATGTCTTTCGGCAACATGCCTTCGAAACGACGCAATTGCACCACAGTGCGCGCCTGTGGCGGGAGGGTTTTCATCAGTTCCATCAACCGCGAAAGTTCCAGCTGGCCCGATACCACCGCGAACTGATCGGGCGCACCGTCGGCGAAATCCATCGCTTCCATGTCGGCCAGATGTTCGAATCGCACCACCGACGCCCGGCGGTGTCTTTCGAATGCGAGGTTGCGGATGATAGTCAGCACAAAAGCGCGCGGGTTGTCGATCTCGCGGTGGTGGGATGCCTCGATAGCGCGGGCATAGGCTTCCTGCACGAGATCTTCCGCATCGGCGGCGGCGACCAGACGCGCCGCGTGTTTCCTGAAGGCGACCCGGTGGGGCAGCACTTCCTCGATAAACCAGCGATCAACGTCCCTCAGCCAGGTCAAGGCCGTGTCCCTCCTTGTGCGTCTGAGGGCCGTTAGGGGTAGGTCGTGACAATTCCGGGACACCTTACGGGTTCGCCTCGGTAGCCGCCTGATCCAGGATCGCGGAACCATTCGCCGGCGTTGTGCGTTGGATACCTTGCAGCGCCCCATCGCTGCTACCGCACGCCCTGTCCCTTGTTGTCCCCTTTTGTTGCAAATTGTGTTTATGGGGCGCGCATTCGTTAGACGCCGAATTCGGCATCGCCCTTTATTTCAGGCCGAAAATTGGCCTTATCCGCCCAGAGCCGCGGCGCCTTTTTCGCGCCTGCTTATGGTGGAACCGGAGATACCCATGTCCTCTATCCGAGCGCCGCAGGCGCATCTCGGCTGGTTCAAACGTCGCCGCGAAATGAAAGTCGAAGACGTTACCCTGGTCGACCGCTCGACGCTCAACCGTGCAGTAGGTGCGGCGGCGCTGGGCAATGCGATGGAGTGGTTCGACTTCGGCGTCTACGGCTACATTGCCGTCACGCTGGGACGGGTGTTCTTTCCCACCGGTAACCCCACCGCGCAGCTGATCGCGACCCTGGCGACGTTCACCGCCGCATTCTTGGTGCGTCCGCTGGGCGGCATCGTCTTCGGCCCGCTGGGCGATCGCTACGGCCGCCACAAGGTGCTGGCCTTCACCATGATCATGATGGCCGCCGGGACATTCTCGATCGGGCTGATCCCCAGCTACAACAGCATCGGCATGGCCGCTCCGGCCTTGCTGCTGGCCGCGCGGCTGGTTCAGGGCTTTTCCACCGGCGGCGAATATGGCGGCGCAGCGACCTTCATCGCCGAGTATTCGACGGACAAGAGGCGCGGCCTAATGGGCAGCTGGCTGGAGTTCGGAACGCTTGGCGGCTACATCGCCGGCGCCGGCACGGTGACCGCCCTACAGATGTCGCTAAGCGACGCGGACATGCTCTCCTGGGGTTGGCGCCTGCCGTTCCTGGTCGCGGGGCCGCTGGGCCTGCTGGGCCTCTACATGCGCCTCAAGCTGGAGGAAACGCCCGCGTTCCAGGCCTATTCCGAGGAAGCGGAAAAGCGCGAAATGGATCGTCCCGGCCTAGGCAACCTGTTCCGCGTGCACTGGCGCCAGCTGCTGAAATGCGTCGGCCTCGTCCTGGTCTTCAACGTCACCGACTACATGCTGCTCACGTACATGCCGAGCTATCTCAGCGTCACCATGGGTTACGCCGAGAGCAAGGGGCTGCTGCTTATCATCCTGGTCATGCTGGTGATGATGCCGCTCAATATCGTCGGCGGCATATTCAGCGACCGCCTGGGCCGCAAGCCGATGATCATCGGCGCCTGCACCGCGCTATTGCTGCTGGCGGTACCCTGCATGCTGCTGATCGGGACCGGCAACAACTGGCTGATCTTCCTTGGCCTGATGCTGCTTGGCCTGGCGCTGGTGTGCTTCACCAGTTCGATGCCCTCCACGTTGCCAGCGCTCTTCTATACGCCGGTGCGCTACAGCGGGCTGTCTATCGCCTTCAACGTATCTGTATCCCTGTTCGGCGGCACGACCCCGCTGTTCACGGCATGGCTTGTGAATGTGACGGGCGACCCGCTGGTTCCGGCCTACTACCTCATGGTAGCGGCGGCGATCGGAATTCTCACGATGCTGACGGTACGCGAGACCGCCGGCATGCCGCTGCGCGGCTCGCCTCCCGCCGTCGAGACGAAGGCGGAGGCGCGCGCCTTGGTGGCCGGTGACCAGCCCGTCACCGTCGACCCGGTTCTGCCCGGTTCGAGCCCTACTCCCGCGGCCCAGCCCCTCAAGCCGACATCGGGCCCTGCCTTGGCCTAGGGCCTGTTGCCAAGGTCCGAACAGCGCTGCCCGTCAGGTTCGCGGAGCGCGGGAAGCAAATGGGCATTACGCCTCGGTCATGCGTGCAGAACTGCCCCGGACTATCAGTTCATGCGGCAGCAGCAGATGCGACTGCGCGCCGCCCGCCTGCTTCCTGAACTGCGGATTCACCAATATGTCCACCGCCGCGCCAGCCATTTCCGCTTTGGGCTGACGTATCGTGGTGAGCTGAGGCCAAGCCGCGCGGGAAGATGCTGAATCGTCGAAGCCGCAGATCGACAGCGCTTCGGGCACGGCGATGCCCAGCTTCATCGCGGTGATGAGGGCGCCCAGCGCCATGTCGTCGTTCGCGGCGAAAATGGCAGTTGGGCGCTCAGGCCCTGAAAGCAGCCGCTCTCCCAATTCCAAACCGGCGCGGAACGTGAAATCGCCGCGCAGCACAGTGCTTTCGTCCGCCGCGACACCGGCCTTCGCCATCGCCTCGCGAAAGCCATCCTCGCGCCGGGCCGAGGAACGGTGGCTCTCTGGCCCCTGGATGAAAGCGATGCGGCGATGCCCCAGCCCCAGGAGGTAATCGACCATCTCGCGCGCTGCGCTGCGATCGTCCATGCTCACACTGCCCGATGCCAAAGCCTTTGAGCTTGGCGCGACCAAGACCATCGGCAGCCCCGCCTCGGCGAACAGGGCGGTCAGCGCTGCTTCGTCGCAGATGGGCGGGGCGATGATCGCCCCGTCAAGGCGCAGCGCGGCGATGCTGGAGCGCACCTGACCCGCCCAGTTCGCGCCGCCAAGGTCCACCGGCTCAACGACAAGGTGATAGCTGCGTTCACGGCAGCGCATCAGCGCGCCGTGCTGCACATCGGCCGCATAACCCGAAACCGGATCGTCGATGAACAGGCCAAGCAGGTAGGAGCGCGAACTGGACAAGCTGCGCGCAAAGGCATTGGGCCGGTAATCTAGTTCGGCGACGACCTGCTCTACCCGCGTCCGCAGTTCCGGGCGGACATGCGCCTCGCCGTTGATGACGCGCGATACGGTCTTGGCCGAAACACCGGCCCGGGCCGCAACATCCTTGATGGTGATGACGCTCATGCCGGCACCTCTCGCGGGTGAGTACAGAACATCGCGAAGACCGCGATGGCGACGTAGCACAGGGCGGGCAGCAGAAGCGCGGGCAGAAGGCCGATCGCATCGGCCAGCACCCCGGTCAGCATGGGAACGACAGCGCCGCCCACCACCGCCATGCACAACCACATCGAGGCCAGCGGAGCAAGCCGGGCATCGCGCGGCATCGCCATCGCATAGATAGTCGGGTACATGATCGCATTGCACAGTCCCACCGCGATCAAGGCGGCTGATCCTGCCAACCCGGGCAGGACGATCGCCGCGCCTGTCAGTAGGACCGCACCCAGCGCGGCATAAAGCAGCAGCGCCGCTTCCCCCATGCGTGTCATCAGCCAGGCCCCGGCAAAGCGGCCCACCATCGCCCCGGCCCAGTACAGGCTCACCATCCTTCCCGCGCTGACCGGGGTAAGCGACAGGCGTTCGGGCAGCATCAATACGTTGGTCATCAATGTCCCGATCGTCACTTCCGCGCCGACATAGACGAAAATGGCGGCAGTTCCCCATAACAGGCGCGGATCGCGCAGCACGGCGAATATCTGACGGCTCCACCGCTCGGGCAAGCCGTCCGGCGAGGAAGCGGCATCGTGCAGCAATCCGCGGTGTCCCAGATAAAATTTAAAAAGCGCTGCCAGCGCCGCCCCGGAAAACACAAAAGGCAAAGACGCCCTGACCGCCGCATCGCCGCCGGGGGCGACTTCCGCCAGCAGGAAAGGCGCGCTCAGCAGCGGCCCCATCACCGTGCCGAGCGAATTGAACCCCTGCAGCAGCGTCAACCGGAATGCCGCCCCGCGCGATGGACCGATCACGGTGACCACGGTGTTGGAAGCGATCTGCAGCACCGTCTGCCCCGCCGAAAGCAGCAGCAGCGCGCCCAGCACCAACACGAACTGCTGCGCGCCCTGGGCGATTCCCAGCGCCAGGCAACCGGCGGTCATGACCGAAAGCCCGAAAGCAATCGCGCGCATATAGCCGACTCGCACCACGGCCAGCGCGGCAGGCAGCGCGAAAAACAGATAACTGGAGTGAAACGCGAGCTGGATCAGCAGCGCGCCCTTGTAGTCCAGCGTCAGAATCGCCTTGAGCTGCGGCACCAGCAGGCTGACCGCCGAGCTGAGAAAACCGCCGATGAAGAACACCCCGATCGACAGCCAGAACAGCCGTTTCGCCACGAACTCCGGGGACTTACGCAGTAAAATCGACGGCTTTGAAACGGTCATGGAAGACACCTAGAGTACCCTTGGCCGCATTGCAAAAGGACCGATCGGATAGAACACAGTTTTTGACATCGATGTCAAATCACACATTGACAACGATGTCAGGATTTGGTCTTTGCACTGCGACAACACGACGCATCTGGGAGGATGACCATGACGAGGTACGCACTCGTCGCGAGCACAGCGCTTGCGACTTGCCTATTTTCCGTATCCGCAGCGCACGCACAGGATGCCGCCACCCCGCAGGCCGCACCGCCAGCTGCGTCCGACGGCGACATCATCGTCACCGCGACCCGCCGCGAAACCACGCTGCAATCGACCCCGATCGCGGTTTCGGCCTTCAGCCAGGATACGCTGAACAAGAACCAGGTGAAGGACGTCACCGACCTTGCCCGCTTCGTGCCCTCGCTCCAGTTCAACCAGCAGGGCGACCAGTCCGCCGTGTTGCTAACCCTGCGCGGCATCGGCAACGACAGCGCTTATACCGAAGTCGCCGACCCCGAAGTGGCCATCTACATCGACGGGATCTATTCGCC